>JBLHKS010000158.1:0-16356 GCA_047620505.1 Verrucomicrobiales bacterium
CGAATCAAATCGCTCGAGATCCAGATCACCCTTCTGATCCTCGGTCGAGTGACAGTCGAGGCAGTATTTTACCAGGATTGGGCGGATCGATTCGCTGAATACCGTGTCGCCAACGTCTGCTGCGGAAGCACCTCCGGACAGGACGACCGCAGCTGTCATCGCAGCATAGATTGTTGACGATAGTAGGGCTGTGCGCATCGCGGGATGGAAAAATACTAGTTTAGTGGGTGGTTTTAACAAAGGTAGATCGTTTCATCGTTCGGCTATTTTCCCTCCCATAGGGAGTTGATATCCTTGACGGTTTCATCGGTGAGCAAGTCACCGCCTTCGGGGCCAACCAGGCAACTGTTGATGATGGCACTGTAGCTACCGCCGCGGGTGGCTTCATCGGTGGCTAGATAGCCGCCGGAGTTACCGCTGAGTTCGATAACAAAAGTTTGTAATGCTTTGCTGCGGGCTTTCATCCGCAGGCCGAACTCGGTGAAGAGTTCAAAGGGGTTGGTGGCAATGGCGATGTCCCCCAGCCTGACCACATGCAGTTCCATTGGGAAGTAGGGTTCGTCATCCTGCTTGGCGAAACGGTCGATGGTCTTTTGGTTCCAGCGTTGCTTCCAACCCGTGTCCTGGTTGCCGTTCTTCTCGGCTGCCTTCAGTTGCTCGATAACGGCCTTGGCTTCGGCGAGTTCCTCAGCGGTTACCTTGCGGACTGGCAATTCTATATTGCGGACAGTGTGGGTCAAAGGAGCGTCGAAGTGGACATCGTCCTTGGCGACTAGCCAGGCATCATCGACTGCGCGCGTGATGCGGTGCCCTATCTCCTGCAGGCGGGTGCGCTTGGCGGCGGCCAGCATGCGTGCTTCAGCGGCTTTGCGCAGCATGAGGTGGGGTGATTGGTCTCCGGCTGCCCCCACCCAACTCAATACCACCAGGTCTTTGCCGTGTATTTCCCGCAATTGCTCGCGCACTTCGTGCCAGAAGTCAGCGTTGACTGCCGAGCGACCTTCTACTTCCTGACCGGGGCAGGCGACGTTCACTGCGACGGCGGTGAGCTTTTTGTCCATGTCGAAGAAAAACAACACCTCGACGCCATGATCCTCGGCTCCCTCAAGTTTTTTAAAGTCGGGCTGAGCCGTCCCCCCATACATTTGGGCATGCCCATCGGTATAGACAATACGTCGGTTGTGGGCGACGACCGCCTGTCCGAGGCCCCAGCTCACCCCGCCGGGTTTGCGGTTTTTCCAGGCTTCGGCAGTCATGGTTGCCAGTTGGTTGATAAGAAATTCGCGGAATTCCGAGGGTTGGGTGACCCCTTCTTTCGGGATGGCATAAATGCCATCCGCCATCACTGGAGCGGTGTGGGTATGGCTGGCGTTGATAATGATTTTACTGCCGTCGATTTCCGGTTCGATTTCCTTCAGCTTGGACCTGAAGCCATCCAGGATACCGTCGCGGATCGCGACGAGGTCGCAGGAGACCAGAATCGTTTGCACGGGTTTTTCGCCCTCCGCAGTTTTCTCCAGCACAACCACCGAAGCAGTGACCGGGGACTCTACCGTTCTTGCGATTCTGGTATTCATCTGTCCCGACAGGGCAACCGGCAATTTGGGGGTAATGTCGGTGGTCGCCTGGCCGATGAGTAACTCGGCGTGGGCGTGGGTGGAAAACGCGGCAGCCAGTGTGAGGAGGGTAAGGGTGGTTTTTGCTAGTTTGGCTGGTTTCATAAGTTGGTGGGATCGAGGAGCGCCGGTTTGGCGGGATCGTTTACGACGATAATGAAAAGTCCGTCCTCCCGCGAGGATACAAATGCCAACCCATCGTCCTGATTCGGCGTCTGTCATCGCTGATGCTTCGTCTCGAACGTCTTGTTCGGTGTAGGGTTCGCGAGGGTAGTTGGCTTTGTAATAATTCACCATCGCGTCGAACGAAGAACGACGGAACGCTTCGACATATTTTTCGCGAGCGTCCGAATCCTTGGCCCAAAACGTCAGGCCTTCCGCATTCAGCTTCGATGCCGCATCGTCTTTCAGGAAATCGCGAGCATACTGGCTGTTCTTTTGTTGTTCCGAATTCGTTGCGAGTTCTCGGCGCAGTCCGTTTGTTTTTTGGTTCGAATCACTTTGGCTTCGTCCGCGGTCAAATGTTCCACTGGCCCACTGCTCTGGTGAGTCCGATCAAGGGAATCATCATGCAGCACGACCAGTTCACCGTCCTTGGTCATACGCACGTCCAATTCATAACCTCTGATGCCTTTTTCGTAACAGCTCTTGAAAGCGAAGAGGGTGTTCTCCTCGAATTCATGTGCCCCTCCGCGGTGCGCAAAATGAAAGGGCTTCTTCTCGCCGGAATTCGACAGTGGCACCCATCCCAAAAACACAAGACTAAGCAGAGAGATAAATTTTAATGACTTCATGAGATTGCTGGAGGTTTCGGTTTAGAGTAAACTTGCTGGCTAGCTAAATAGCACAGTGATCGGTTTACCGCCGTCAGTGATCGGCACGGGGCGCGATCCAGCAGTTAGTTCGTGAGATGGATCGATGCCCATCGCTGCGTGAATAGTCGCGTGAAAATCTGCGAGCGGAACGGGTGACTCGACGATCTTTTGGCTCAGTTCATCCGTTACACCGTAGGCGCCTTGATGTTTCAAACCACCGCCCGCAAGAACCAGACTGAAACAACTTCCCTGATGCCCGCGTCCGCCGCGACCATCATATCCTGCCGGACGTCCGAATTCAGTGCCGATCGCAATCAGGGTTTTATCGAGGATCTTTTTCTGATCAAGGTCTCGAATCAACGCTGACATCGCGACATCCAATTCTCCAATGAGCAGGTGTTGATTCGCCTGGCCTTCGTTGTGAGTATCCCAACCCGTTCCATTCATGAAATTCAGGTTGTGGCTGACTTCAATAAAACGAACCCCGCTTTGCACCAATCGACGCGCCAACAAACAACGTTGTCCAAACTCGCCGCCGTATTCGTTTCGCAACGAATCAGATTCGTCAGTGAGATCAAAATGCCTCATAAAATCCGGTCCAGCTAATCGAAGCGCTTCAGCTTGGGCATCGCGATAGAGCGAGATCGGTGAACCTGCGAGGGCGCGTTGCATCAACGGATCGAGAAGAGATTTCCGGCGGGCAGCGCGCTCGTCAGTGACGTCTCCAGGACGAGTAAAACCTGCCGGCCCGGATTTGGTATCGGTCAGGTAGACGAAATTTCCTTCTGCGCCGAGGAATCCAGGCCCACGACTCACGTTCGGATAGCCCATTAGCATGTAAGCGGGGACTTTGGGATTCACCGCACCTTGCTGGGACGCGACGATCGACCCGATTGATGGATAGGTAATGCTACCCGTGGTCTTGCGACCGGTGTGGACAAGGTTGGTCGCAAACGCATGTTCATCAATCGCATCATGATTCACGGTTCGCACAACCGTCATTTGTTCAGCGAGCGCACCGAGCTGCGGCAAGTGTTCGCAGAACTGAACGCCGGGAACTGCGGTATCGATTTTCTCGTATTCCGAACCCGATTTTTTCGGATTGGCTTTGGAGTCGCCTTTTCGCTTGGGATCAAAAGTATCGATCTGAGCCATTCCTCCACCAAGCCAAATGAAGAGACAGTGCTCGGCTTTTCCCATCGGAATGGATGCGGGAGCTGCCGAGCCTATCAGCGGAGAAGCTGACGCCGCCATGCCAAAAAGCGCTGAGCTTTTCAGGAAATTTCTTCGGGAGTTTTTCATGTCAAAGTCCGTTAAGTTTTTTTAAGGAGTGTAAATCCATTCGGGAGAATTGAGCAGCGCCCAAACAACATCCTCCATTCGCATTCGCCAATCATTGGACAGCGCATTCGTTGCCGGAGCACCGGCTCGCGCCTTTTTCTCCTTCTCTACCGCCAGCTCATTTGCTTTGCCATCCAGATGATTTGACCAACTCACAAATTTCACCGGCGCGCGTTTTCCAACCTTTGTGTGCTTTCGTTCGGATTCAGGAATCACACGCTTCTCATAGCCTTCAGATAAAAACTGAATGTAGCGCTCGCGCTCTTCCTGCGAAGGCTGGCGAGTGAGTAGGCGCAGATAGAGCCGATCAACGAGTGCTTCAACAGGCTGATCTTCCAGAACCATTTGTGTGATCCCGTGATCATCGCTCAAGCGTGAAAGCCACACTCCCATCGTTCCGTTCGCTAAAATCGCGGGCTGTAGAACATTCGCATCGAGATCGCGAAAACTCTTCGGATCCTGACGCGCTCCGCGCCAACCAAACGTTTCCATGATGCTCGTCACCGCCGTGATTCGTGGAAGCGAAAGGCTGGGGCGATCTCGCTCATTCGAGGTCGAAGCCAGCATCCAGGCACGCGTGGGTTTCCCCAGTGTGATTGAACTCGTCAGCACGCGGACGCTATCGACATCCAGGCTGACTTCCTCAACATCAAACGGCTTGCCGGTCGCACTGAAAAGTGAATCGACCACCTGCTCGGCCTGCAAACGTCGCGACGCTGGGGCGATGAATAGTGGGCTCGTTTTTTGCAAGGTAGGATCGGTAGCCCGCTGGTAGGCGTGGGAATTGAAAATCAGCCGCGCAACTGTTTTGGTATCGTAATTTGAGGCCACCAATTCACGCCCCAACCAATGCAACAAATCCGGATGCGAAGCATTTCCCTTTTCCCAATCCTGAACCGTATCGACGATTCCGCGTCCCATGATTCGCTGCCAAATCCGATTTGCCATGACTTGAGCAAAGCGTTCGTTGGACGGTGCCGTGATGAGAGTCGCCAGTTGATCGCGCTTGCTCTTCGGATTCTCGACGAGTGGCGCAACGTCCTTTTCACTCACAAAATCTTTAAATGGCCATCCGGGTTCAATACTGGTTCCCGGTTTCAAAGTGACTTGGATCAGCGGTTTCCTCGCGCGCTCATGAAGCTTGTCCATCGGGACGCTACTTGTCAGCGGGAGTTTCACCGGCTTTTCACCGAGCATCGCAGCGAGTTGAAATAAATCTTTCTGCATCCACTCATGACCCGGAGCGTCGTGACAACGGGCGCATTTTAATTGCACACCGAGAAACGCGGAACTCACAATAATTCCTTTCGCAGCCATCGGAACGTCATTATTCGAAGCGGTTCCAAATCCACGTGGCCCACCAAATCGTTCGCTTCCTTCCATTCGAATCAATTCAGTCACGAACAAATCGAGCGGCTTGTTGTCTAAAAGAGATTCGTGAATCCACCACCGAAAAGGCCCCGTGTTGTTTAGCGTAGGATTGATGATGTTCGGATTTTCCGCCAACACGTCCTGCCAGTAACCGGTCCAGTTATCAGCCCAGCGGTCATCGGCGAGGAAGCGATCAATCGCAGCGGCATTTCGCTTTTCCTTCGGCTCTGCAAGAAATTGATCGATCTCAGCTTCAGTCGGCGGCACTCCAACCGTATCGAGTGCAAGGCGACGCAGAAAGACAAGGTCGTCTGCGAGTGGCGTTGGTTCGAATGAAGAAATATCAAACTGCGGCCAATTGGCACCTTCTTTGACCCACTGTTCAAGTAATGCGATTTTTGCTTTCGAGAGCGGGTCTCCCTTTGGTGGCATGATGTCATCGCCGGCGTCATGGCCGATTCTCCAAAGCAACGCACTCTCATCGACATCACCGGCAACCACCGCAGGGCCATCGGATTTGCCACCTTTCATCGCGGCCTCTTTTGTGTCGAGCCGGAGACCACCTTTGATTTTACTGCCCTTGTGGCAGTCGTAGCACTTCGATTCCAGTAGAGGTTGAATCTGTTTGAAGTAGTTGATGCCTCCGGTTGTAACCGGCTTCGAGTCTGCTGATACCTTGACAATTTGAGCTCCGATAAAATGATCGATCTCATTATTTGCAGGTAATCCGTTCGGCAATTTGGGAACGGCAACCGGCTCTGATGCGGCGAGCCACTTCATGGCAGCTGTCCTACGTTTCGTCCAATATGCGGAATTCTCAGCGCGTTTTGCGGCGCGGCGTTGTGAATTTTCGACAGCCAACCAAGCGTTTTGCTTCGCCTCATACCTTGCCCACCCGTCATCCGTATACGAAATTTCCTGCGTTCCAGGGTTTAGAAGATTCCAAGTCTCCGTGCCCTCGAGCGAAATCGCGGCAACCGTCTCGCCAAATTCGGGACGACGCAGACCGCCACCGACCAGTGTTTCCAGCATCACAAAATGCTCCCCACCCTTGGATTCGAACGCGATCCATTTCTCACGGTTTCCTGGGGGAGCAAAACGAAAGTCGGGCCCTAGGTCGAGATACTTTTCCTGAGATGAAAGGTGCCCGTGCCCTCCGGTATCGCCCGGTGGAAACGGAGTTTCTAGAATCAACGTTCCATCAATCGAAAGTCTGGAAGCGCCACGTCCTCGAAGCAAAAGTCGGTGCTTTCCTTTCGGAATTTTCACCATCGCAGAGGCTCGAACATGGGAAGGGGTTGCTCGATCGCCTCTGACGCCGGTCGAAACATATTTCTGAGGCCATTCAGAAATGCCAAAAGCAGGAATCGAATAGGTCTCGGTCACTTCCGGCCAGCCCGGCCATGCATTCCCAGCAGCAAGGCCTTTTTCACTGATCTGAAGTAGCACCTCACCGGGCTTTAACATTTCCTTGCTGATCTGTGGCGGCGGCGGCACAAAGACAAAGCGATTTCTCAAAACCTCATCTGAAAGTTCCTCGCGATAGATGCGCACGTCGTCCAGCCATCCATTAAATGTTTGGTCGGGGCCTTTGGTGTAGCCGGTTCCGATGGTTAAATCTGAATCCGCTTTCACCACAGGAGCCCGATCTGTCTTTCCGCCGATATCCCAGGTTCCCTTCGTCAATCGCCCATCGATGTAGGCGCGCAGACTGTCTCCTTTCCCAAAAGTGTAAACCACCGCCACGTGATGCCACCCGTGAGTCTGGAACGTGGCGGAACTCCACCACCGATGAAATTCGCTGGCACCATTGTCCGCATCGGCTTCGCTTGAAAACAGAAATCCCAGCTGAATTCCTGAAGCCCTTCTTTTGAGACGCAGCGCATAGTTTTGCGTGGTCTGATTTTCTTCACGCCCTCGACCGATGAGATAGGGCATTTGATCGGCACCTAGTTGATCCACTCGAACCCAAGTTTCCATCGTGATCGATTCTCCCATACCAACTTTGATTAGTTGGTTGTGTGAAGATTTGATTGCGATCGCATCATTAGCGGACGCAAATTTCCGCGCCACGTTGTCTGAAGGCATTCCGGGATACTCAGGCGCACGCGGGCCAACTTCTTTTTCGGCGGCAAAATCGAAGGCGATCACCGGGGCTGGATCGCCAGCGTGCAGCAGCGGTGAGGAACCGAGGAGCAACATGAAAAAGAGAAGGGGGGCGAGGCGATTCATTTCGATTCGGAAAAAGTTTTAACCCGGCGCCTACGCATTGGGCACAATTTTCGAGGAGACGTGCCCCTCATTTAGATCAACTCGTTCAGGTCGGCCCTTGTGCATGTAGACCACCTCGGTGTGATCGAGCCCCATCATGGCCATGATGGTTGCGTGGATGTCGTGGACGTGAAGTTTATCCTCCACCGCGTAGAGGCCGAGTTCATCGGTAGCTCCGACCGTCTGGCCGCCTTTGGTTCCGCCGCCGGCCATCCACATGGTAAAACCGGTAGGGTTGTGGTCGCGACCGTCGCCTTTTTCGCTCATTGGGGTGCGTCCAAACTCACCGCCCCAGATCACCAGCGTATCCTCGAGGAGACCGCGTTGTTTTAAGTCCTGAATCAATCCGGCGATGGGCTTGTCGACGTTATTGCAGAGGCGGCCATGATTTTCCTCCATCCTCGTGTGGCTGTCCCATTTGCTGCCGGCTCCGTGGTAGAGCTGAATAAATCGAACTCCGCGCTCGACGAGCCGGCGAGCCATTAGGCACTGGCGACCGTAGGTTTCGGTCTCCTTATCACCGAGTCCGTAGAGGTCTTTGATGTGCTCCGGTTCGCTGTCGAGATCGATAGCTTCGGGAGCCTCGGCCTGCATCCGGAATGCCAGTTCGTAGCTGCGGATGCGAGCCTCAAGATCGGTATTGGTTTCGCGATTTTCGAAATGCCGTTGATTGACTTGATCAAGGAAGTCTAACTTGTGCTGCTGTCGATCGTCCGTGACTCCTTTCGGATTGTTCAGGAACTTGATCGGCTCGTTGCCCTGTTCCAGAAGCACGCCCTGGTGAACGGCGGGAATGAAACCCGAGCCCCAGGCGCGGGCACCATTCACGACCATGGAATTCGAATCCTTGATCACCACAAAACCGGGCAGGCTCATGTTCTCGGTGCCGAGGCCGTAGGAAATCCATGATCCCAAGGAAGGGCGACCGCCAAAGACCGACCCCGTGTTCATCTGGCAGACGCCACCGGCGTGGTTGATCCCGTCGGAAACGCAGGAACGGATGACGCAGAGTTCGTCGGCGATCTTCGCCTGCTGCGGAAACCAGTCTGAGACCCACAGGCCGCTTTCGCCATGTTGCTTGAAGGTGCGGTTCGACTTCATCAACGGCGCGTTGCCTTCGCCCATCGGCAGTACCGGTAATTCGAAGCTGTCGGGAAGCCTCTGCCCGTGCAGTTTGTCGAGCGTCGGTTTCGGATCGAAGAGATCGAGGTGACTGGGGCCGCCTTCCATAAACAACCAGATCACGTTTTTGGCGCGACCGAGATGATGGGGGATTTTTGCACCGACTGGATTGGGTGCGTCGCTGGAAGCGAGAAGTTTTTCGCCGGTGAGAGCCGAGAGGGCGAGGGCACCGAAACCGGCTCCGGCGCGTCCAAGAAATTCGCGGCGACTCTGAGGATGATCGATTCTGTTACAAGGCATGATGTTTTTCGGTGAAATGTAGCTGGCTACGAATCGCGGCCTTAATGAAGGTATAGAAACTCGTTGGAATTAAGGAGGACCTGGCAGAAGTCAGCGGTGGCACTGAGGAGTTTGTCAGGGATTCCAGTGTCCGTTTTGCTATCGCGGAGCCAGGCGGTATTTGGGGCGGGATGTTCGCCGTCGCCGCCCGAGAAATTCCAGTCGAGAAGACGATTTTGACCCTTGCCGCCGTTGATAATGAGTTGGTCTGCAGGAAGCACGCCCGCGCTGACAACAAGCCGGCCGAGTTGTCCATCCCAGAGGTGTCCTTCAGCCTTGTCACGACCGCCGACGATGGTTTGGAACACGGACGCTGCATCCAACCCGCCAACGACCTGGTGTTCGACGGTTTCGGTTTGAAGGGGAGCATCGGGATTTCCCAGCTCCTTCAGATAGAAAGTGATGCTTCCCTTGGTGACATCCTTTTCTGCGGGTTTGGCGGAAATCACGGCCGCGAAGTAGGTCGGCGTTTGCAGAGGGAATCGCAGGTTGGAGGCGACGACTTCGTAGAACGGTTCTTTTTGAAACGTCTCCCCGGTGAGTTGCACGATGAAGTTCCGCGGCTGGTATCCCGATTTCTCACTGGTGACTCCGAAGTTCCACCCAGGGGAATGGCTGTCACCGTTCCATCGGCTGAGCAGGGTGTTTACCGATGCATCAGGGTAAAGCTGATCGAGATTGGCGACGGCTTCGATCGTGAATTCTTTGTCCGGAAACTCCAGGTCGCGAATCGCGAGGCGTTCGAAGCGACTCTCGGGTTGAATCCACAGTGATTTTTCTCCCAGACCGAGATTTTTGGCCTCACCAAAAACCTGAGCTGTCGGGCGAAGGCCAGTTTCGTTGGGATACTTCCGGGGGGCGTCTTCGGCACCGGCGACAAATCCCTGAGCCGCACGGATGAACTCGAGAGCCGATTCGACTTCGACGGTGTGTGCTTCGCGTCCAAAGGCGATGCGGTAAGCCTCGCGAATGTCATCGGCTGCGATATCCGATTTGCCATTCAAGATTCGCTTCGCAAAAGCGTTGGCCCGCTGGAGAACGAACTCACTATTTACAAGCATGAGGGACTGGATCGGCGTGGTGGTGGAAAGGCGATCGGGCTCGGAAGCGAATCCAAGGGGAGCGTCGAAACCGCCAATCATGGGATCTTTGGTGTTGCGCAGTTTTTTGACAAACACGCTCCGGTTGGGGGATGAGCCTTCCACGCTAGGGCCGCCTTCGCGGTGTTTCATTTCACCGGACGAAACCAGCATGGCATCGCGAATCTGTTCCGCGTCGAGGCGTCTTGGCGGGTAGCGCCAGAGGAGTCGATTGTCGGAGTCAGCGACCGACTCTGTCTCGGTAGGCTTGCGTCTTGCCGTCTGGCGGTAGGTGGCGCTGGTCATGACGAGTCGATGCAGCGGCTTGATTTTCCAGCCGCCTTCGAGGAATCGGCGGGTCATCCAGTCCAGCAATTCAGGATGGCTCGGGGTTTCGCCGAGACGGCCAAAGTCGTTGGACGTGGGCACGAGTCCTTTTGCAAAATGATGCTGCCAGACTCGGTTTACGATGACACGGGTGGAAAGCGGGTTGTCCTCGCGGGTAATCCATTGCGCCAGGGCGGTGCGCCGACCGGTGGTTCGATCCGTCGGGGTGATCTTCGGCGCCGGCTGATCGAGCAGGGCGAAAAAGGCGGGCTCTACGGTCACTTTTCCATCGCCTTGCGCAAAACTGGTAACGGCGGGTTTGGTACCCACATCGGTGGCGATAAACGCAGTCGGCAGCGGTTTGGGTTTGATGCCTTCGAACTGCTTCAGTTTCTCCTGCAGGTCGGTGTATTGCTTGAGTTTCTTTTGATCTCCGGCGAACTTCTGTTTGAAGTTGAGGTCACGTGTGGCGGCATCAACCTGGCGTTGCACGAGCTGAGAAATCTGTTCCTCGTAAGCGGTTCTTTCGGAGGCGTCTTTGGCATACATCTGCTTGACCGATTCAGGGAACAATTTGGAGGCACCGTCCTGGAAACTTTTGTAGAAGGGAGCGGTTAGCTCTTCGAGTTCAGCGCGCATGTCGCCGGTGGCCGCTTCCCACTTCACGAGTTGCTTCTCGTATTCGGCCCTCACTTCGAGCGTTGCCAGCGTCCGGTTTTCTGGCCACCACGTTGTATTAAGAAACGACTGAAGCGCGAAGTAATCCTTCTGCAAAATCGGATCGAATTTGTGATCATGACACTGGGCACAACCGACGCCCAAGCCGAGGAATGCCTCGCCCGTGACATTGGTCATCTCGGTGAGAATCAGATCCCACTGCATCTCGGCGTTGCGCTGATTCCATTCATAAACGCCGTGACGGAGGAACGCGGTACCTATGAGTTTGTCGGGGTCGTCGGGAGACAGCTCATCAGCGGCGAGTTGTTCGCGGACAAATTCATCGTAGGGCTTGTCCTCGTTGAAAGACCGGATCACGTAATCACGATACCGATAGGAGTCGGGGCGAAATCCATCCGCATTGTAGCCATCGCTGTCGGAATAGCGAACCACGTCGAGCCAATGCTGACCCCAACGTTCTCCGTAGCGTGGGTCGTCGAGCAATTGATTGACAACGGAAGCGACCGCCTTGTCGGCATCTTTTGTGTAGGCTTCGACAAAACTCACGACTTGTTCCGGGGCTGGCGGTAGGCCAAGCAGATCGAAATACATGCGGCGCAGCAATTCACCTGCCGAAGCCGGTTCGGAAGGATGCAATCCCTTAGCTTTGAGACTGCGGGAGATGAAATGATCGACTTCGTTTTTGGCCCAGTCTTCTCCGTCAGTCGGAACGGTCACGCTGGCGAGAGGCTGCACGGCCCACCACGCTTTGTCTTCGGCTGTGAAGCCGTTTTTATCGGGATCCGCCGCTTCCGCACTTGGGACAGACGCAGCGAGAAAGACAAGACCCACCATGGCAGCGGGATGAAAAAACAGGCACTTCAGGTTCATTGTTCAGAAAATTGTGACAGCATGGTATCAATCCGGTAGCCCCATGATCAATACGGGATCGAAGAGGTTTTGATCGTCCATCGCATCTTGGAAAAACAGCGCCTCCACGGTTTCACCATCCTCGAAACCGAGCTCGGAGAGGTCGATCCCGGTTGCGAGAGCGGCAAAAGAAAGAATCCCTTTGCTCGACACTCCCTCTACATTTTCCAACATCGGCAGCGATGAAATCTGCGCACCCTTGGTCACAAAATGGTGAAATCCGGTCACGGGTAAAATCTCTGCAGACGTCAACATCAGGTCATAACGACGCGTCGTGAAAGAACGTCTGCCTTTGCTCCAGACAATCGGACTGACGTGGAACGCATCGCCTTCCGGCGGATAGGTCGCGTTCTGAATTTCGAACAGCACCACATCGGGTCCCGGTCCGTTTCGCACCGGACGACGAAACCGGACACTGAAACCGGGAGTCGCGGACGGATCGAATTCGCCCGATAGCGGGGTGACGCTACCGCCCGGATTGATGATTCCCGTATTGAGGAACATGTCCTCCAGCAATGAGGCACGACGTTCCGGCAAATTCGCTCCACTGATAATATGGGAGTATGGCCCGGGATCGTTCGAGGCATTGAAGCTGGTCAACTCGATCGGGATAAGTTCATCCGCCGAATAACGCACTTCACTTCCTCCCCGTTGCACGATGATTCCGGATAGCTCTCTGGCCAGGCCATTGTCGTCCCGGGTCGCCTGGTAAGAGACCACCCTGTCCGGCACTCCCTTCCGATAGGAGCGTCGAGAAAACTTGGCTGGAACCGAGCCTTCGGAACCGATTCGGCGTGCGTCGCCCTCGGTTAGTTTTTCCACCTCGCCGTCGCCGCTTACCGGATAGACATCGGCGGCACCTTCCACCACCTGGATTTCTGTGTCTGTTAACTCGGACACGCTGACATGAAATCGGGTTCCGCGATCCACGATCTGGCCCGTCGGGGTATCGACCAAGAAGCCTTCCGCTCCAGGCGGGGCGTAGACCGAGCACTGCCCCACATCCAGAGCGAGGTGATCGTTCGAGAGAACCCGAAAAATGGCAGGTCCCTCGATGATGGTTTCGGCACCATTCGGAAACGTCAATTCCACCGAACCGGAAACTAGCGAGTAGTTCCTATTCAACACGGTTTTCGACGCCACCGAAGGCGCCAATTCTCCAAAGAAGCTGGCTCTGGCCAGGCTGGTAAACAGCACGCTGCTTTGTTTTGGGGAGTTGTCCTGTGGAGGTGAATGCCAGAAAATCAGAAGCGCCATCAGCAAGGCCGCAACCGCCCATCCACCGTAGCGCAAAACGAGTTGGCTGGTGCGGCGGGCACCATTACGTTTCTTCCCGGTCGAAAATGGTTTCAGCAGTCGTTCCAACACCCCTCCGACAAATCCGTCGCTTGATTTGGGAAGTCTGGTCACCGTCTCCCGAACAAATGCCTCGGAAGAACTCTCCGCAGCCAACACCCCGAGCAGTCGGTGTTCCTGAAACGTATCGGCACCGAGTTTCAGCAACTCGTCGTCGCTGTCCATCAAGTCTCTCAGTTCCTCCATCCCAGCCGCGTCGAGATCGCCTTCGAGAAAATCTGTCCACAGCTCGTAAAAACGTTCTTCGTTTGCGCTCATGATGAAGGGGTTGTTTCCATTCGAGTTAAAATACAGGTGTGCAGATTTCGGCGAAGTTTCCAGAGGACTTTCTTCACCGCGGCGATGGAGCGGCCGCTACGGGTCGCCATTTCCTCCAGTGAAATTTCCTCTTCGTATCGCCAGGTGAGGAATTGCCTGAAGCTGCCGTCGAGCTTCGCCAGGCACGCCTTTAAATGTTCGAGTCGTTCAGCGATCTCTTCCGGCGTATCATCCTTTTCGCGTCGTTCCAATTCCCGCAAAAGAAGGTCGGGAGCGTAACGTGTGTGGTAGTCGGCAGTCCGTCTCAGCCTTGTCATTTCGGTGCGAAGCTGAAATCGCGCGATGGTGAAAAGCCATGCCGAAAAATTCGTTCCCGGCTCGTATTCTGAAAGCCGTGAATACGCTGCGATGAAGCTGCGCTGCGCGATATCGTCGACGTCCACTCCGGGTGGGGCCTGCGTCGCCAGCCACCCTCTCAAAGGCCTTTCAAAACGGCGCACCACCGGTTCGAACGCCTCCGGGCTTTCTTGTCGGGCCCTTCGGATCGAGTTTTCTAAATCTTCATCCATCATTGCAATAAACTACTCTTACAATGAGAATGGCAGATAACGGAAAAACGTTACCCCCCTCCCCGTCCCGATTTCAGGGGTCAGGCAACATTTCGTGACTTTTCAGGACCCGACTTTGCCTGGTTCGCTCCTCTGACGAGGGCCACTTCCGCTATAGCAATTTTGGAATTCCACTCATTCCTGAAGGATTCTCTGCAACAATCCTTCGTCGTCAGTCCGGTTGTCGGGCCATCATCTTGACAAGATTCACCCATCGTTGACTTCTTCGTCAGCTGTTTGGCAAACCCAGATGCTCTCGTAATCATTGCTGGGGTGCGCGTTTCAACTTCGATTTCGCGGCAGCAGACACGAAGGCTTCCATTAACTTCGCCTGCCTCTTGTCGTCAGGCATGAGGACTTCGGGATGCCACTGCACGCCGACTATGAAGCGCTCGGGGTCGGTGGATTCGACTGCTTCGACGACACCGTCCGGGCACCGTGCGACGATCCGTAGCTTGTTGCCGGGCTCGTCGATTGCCTGGTGGTGCATTGAATTCACTGCGAATTCTTTTTCGCCGAAAATCCCAGCCAGCCGTGAGTCGGGTTCGAGAATCACCTGGTGACTCTCGACCCGGTGAGTGATTCCGAATTCGCTCGGGATGTCCTGCACCAGTGATCCACCGCTGGCGACGCTCAGCCACTGACAGCCAAGGCAGATGCCGAGCAGCGGCTTGTCAGTGCGCTCGATCCACGCGCGGCTGAGGGCACGTTCGAATTTGAGGCGGTCGTCTGGGATCAGATTTAGTGTCTCGTGTGGCTCCTCGTCGAACTCGGAGGCTGGGATGTCTTCACCGCCGGGAAGCAGGAGGCCGTCGAGCAGTTCGAGATAGTGCTCGACCGGCGCGCCCCCACCAGCGTTCGGCAGGATGATGGGGATCCCACCAGATGCCATGATCGCTTCGACGTAGGTCCCCTCGTTCAGACTGGCGATCCCGATGAGCGGAGGGCTGTCTGTCGATTGTGGCTTCGGCTCTGCGGGCTTGCTGCCGAATTGGTAGCCAATCCCGCCCGCGATTCCGGCGAGTGCAAGCGCTGCGATGCAGATTTGTAGATACTGTGTCATGGGCAAGCCCTAACTCTAACCCGCCTTTTCAAAATAACAGAAGGTTAAGTTCCTGAGCAACGAAGCTGAGAAACAAAAGGAACCGAAACATCATACCGAAGATCATGGTGGAGTCGTTTGACGGTGTCGAAGGCGGCAATTTCGGATCGCTGCTGGAGAAATAATAGCCGTAGGGGGAAACGGAGTCAGAGAATGAAAAGTTAGGAATGGCACTTACTTGAGATCAATTTTGGGAATCCACTCATTCCGGAAGGACTCCCTGCAAATTGGAGGATACCTTATGCGCCGTCGCCCTCGCTGTAGAGGAAGTTGAAGCGCCCGGACGGCGCGGCTTCCCCGTTGAGATACACGTCCATGATATCACCGGCGGTGCCCGGTGAATCGAGCCACTTAAACTCGAGATCGACGGCGTCATCCGGCTGCAGTCCAAGCAGCGTCCTTGGAATCTCGAGCTCCATCCGCTTGCCGTTGAGTTGGTAGTTCACTTTCCCAAGGACCGTCCAAGTCCACGCTCCGGCGCTGGATGACAGGGTGGCTTTCCCGTTGGCCGCATGGCGATGGACCATGAACTCGTATCCCTCCCACCCGGTGTCCTTGTCGCGGTCGAGGTCGATGAGCAACTGCATCCAGTTGGGATCGGTGTGGGGACTCAGCGGATCAGCAGTCTCGACCAGGAAGAACACGTTGGCAGCGTCGCGAGCCACCTTGGTTCTGACGATGTCGTTGCGGCCGGTGCTGTTGGTGTACTGGATGGGCGAGCCGGTCACCGGATCGAGGTATCCATTCCCGTTGCGGACCTGGACGTTGCCCTTACTGGCCGCGAAATTGGGTGTCACCGCCGACCAGTCAGCAAGGTTACCGTCGATGGCGATGGTGATCGGCGCGGACACCGGTTCCGGCGCGTCCATGCCCTTGAATTGGCGAATATTGGAAACCATCTGGTAGTAGTAGTTGTCGCCGTAACCGCCCTTGGTCGGCTCGAGGTCGCGGCTGTGCTCGAGGTCGAATTGATCCGGGAAGGCGTTCTCGATCCCCCACAAGGTCTTGAAGCGCCCCATCACCCATTCGTTCCAGCCTGTGATGAAGATGATGTCCGGGTCGATCTGCAGGGCGCGGTCCCATTGCTCCTGGAAATTGTATCCGTGCAGGTACGAGTCCGGTCCCAGCAGGCTGAAGCCATCGGCCTCGGTGTAGCTGCGCCCG
>JBLHKS010000159.1:0-16303 GCA_047620505.1 Verrucomicrobiales bacterium
AAACCGGATTCCGAAGAGCGGAATCTGGAGAAATTTACCTTGGACGAAGAGATCGATAAGATGGCGTCAAGCGTCGCCAAAAGTCTTGATCGAATGCGGGGAGAAGCGGCGGTGAAACGACTTTTCATCGGCTCGTCAAGCACGGCGACTGACTGGTGCCGTCAGAGCATCAAAGATCACTTTCATCAGGCGGGATTCCTTGTCATGATGCAGTCGCACTGGGGCAAGGAACGGCATGTTCTGGAAGCGGAGGCGCGCGAGCAGCTGCTGAACTGCGACGCCTTCATTGGCGTTGCTGAACCGGACCGGCAGGGCGACGGCGCTTGGAAACTCGGCGAGTGGCAGTTGGAAATCGCGGAGGCGCTCAAACCAGAGATCCCGATTCTTCGCTGGCTTCCTGACAACGACTGGATTTCTAACGACAAACGCCAGATTCTCGCGGGGCTTGAAAACGTAAGCTCAGGCCGTTTGGAGTCGTTCAAGGACCGAGTCCGCGATGTCGTTGGCGATCCCGAAAAATCGAAGGAGTCGCATCGGGAAGAGGCAGCCGAATCCGGCGGTGGGTTTTTGCTGATCGCGGCCTCACAAGCCGACATTTCGTCGATCCAGCCGCTGCTCGATTTCGCGGAATCGAAGGAAGCCGGTCGAAATGTCTGGCTCGACACGAGCAACGGTCACGGCGACTGGAAAAAGGCGCTCAAACGCGCGATCGAAATGGATCCGGTAACCGGAGTAGTCTTCGCGGACGGATCTTGCGAGGCAAGCTGGATTGAGGGCCGAATGCGTGGGTTCGACACGATGCGGCGCGACCTCGAAAGGGCACCGAAACTCGGCTACTGCTCGCTGCCGCCGGACGAAAAGCAGCCTCCGCGTTTTTATCGGCCAACTGGAACCATCGCGGCGAATCTCAAGAATCTCGAGCCGCTCAAAGAACTCCTGGCCTGACCCACAATGTCAGCGAAACCCATCACTCCTTACCCTGGCCTCCGTCCGTTTGTCGCGGCCGACGCCGAGGTTTTCTGCGGTCGCTCGGATCATCGAATCGACCTGCTTGAACGTCTCGAAGTCTCCGGTTTTCTCGCGGTTGTCGGCTCCAGTGGCTCCGGAAAATCTTCGCTCGTCCACGCCGGTCTGATTCCTGATATCGAGGAGCGGCGGCTGATCCGTTCGATCACGCACGAACGACACTACCTCTCGATGCGGCCCGGAAATCACCCGTTTCGCGCGCTCGCCCTTGCGCTGACGGACTGGGCCGAGGACCAGCAGCTGCTGGATGCCGAAAATCTGGCGAACATGCTGCGACGCGGCCCCGAAGGCCTCATCAATTTCTTCCGCGGACTGGCGGAGACGGGAGAAAACGAGCACAGCGTCTTTCTCGTTGTCGATCAATTCGAGGAGCTGTTTCGATTCGCTTCAGCGACCCAGCATCAGAGGCAGATTCCGGGTGGCGCGATGAACGAAGCTCAGGCTTTCGTCAATCTTCTTCTGCGCACCGCGGATGCGGATCTGGACGGCGTGAACCTGTCGGTCGTGATCACGATGCGCTCGGATTTCGTGAAGGACTGCGAGCAGTTCGACGGCCTACCTGAAGCAATCAGCCGCAGCCAGTTTCTAACGCCGAGACTCGACCGCGAGCAGCTGGACGAGGCGATGGAGCGGCCTTTGCGGCTGTTTAACGCCTCGATTCAGCCTGAGTTGACCCGCCTGATTCTCAACGAACTCGCGCCGGAACAGGATCAGCTTCCAGTCATTCAACATCTCTTGGCGAGGATGTGGGAAAGTGCGTCGAAAGGACGGAAAACGGGCAGCGCGATCGAAATCACGCGCAAGGATTATAAGGCGGCTGGCACTCTTGAGCGGGCTCTGGCCGAACATCGAATTTCGGCGTTTGCCAGCTACGGCGACGACATTGGCGAGGGAAGAGACGCTGACCGATTTTTCCGATGTCTTGCAGAGTTCGATCCTAACGGACGGCTCATTCGGCGGCCGCGTTCCGTGCGTGACATCGCGGAAGAATCCGGGATTCCTCAGAGTCGGGTCGAAGAAATCGCAGAGATCGCGCGAGCTGACGGCTGCCATTTTTTGATGCCGCCCGCACCCTTGCCGAAGGGCGAAAAAGATCCCGACGATGGCTTGCGCGGCGGGATGGCCCGGGTTCGACGCGAGCCGATGGGCTCGGACATCGTGCTGGATCTGACCCACGAAAGCCTGATCCGGAAATGGCCGAAATATAGGGAAGTCATGGGCGTTGAGCGGGCGAAGCGCGACGCGTTCCTGCGTGTGCGCCAGGTGATGGACGGGATTGAGCCTGACAGCGATCCTAAGACTGAGTTTGATGAGCAATCCGGGAAGGAGAAGCTGACGATTCAGGTTTTGTTCGAATGGATCGGCGCTGGATTAACGAAAATCCTGTCGATGTTTAACATTCATCCGCTGATTCCTTCCTGGATTCGGCGAGACGCGAAACAGCAGCTGCTGACGAAACTTCGCCCGACAGATGCGTGGGCTGCGCGCTACATTTCAAGCGAATCTGAGGAAACAAAGAATCCGGTCGAAGGTGCAAAGTGGTGGGAGTCGACTGAGGACTTCATCGTCGCCGATCAGAAACGAGCGAGGCTGCGAAGGGTCATCGAAGTCAGCGCCGTGCTCCTGATCTTGATCGGACTCGCGCTGTTTTCGTGGAGGGAAACTGCGAATGCGGCCGAACAGGAGAAGAACGTTCGGCAGCGATTGGTGGCGGAAGAAACAGCCAGGAGGGAGACCCAAGCGAGGCTCGAATTTGAAGAGTCGATGGGTACGCTCATCGAAAAGGCGGGCGCGCAAAGTCAGGCTCAAATCGACGAACTGCAGAAGGATCTTCAATTATCGGAAAAGATTCAGAAGGCCGTCTTCACTTTGATTCAAAAGGCGCTCAAGCAAGATCCGCTTCCGTGGGTCGGAATCAAGAACTGGGCGGAATCCAATCAGAACGAGATCGAAATTTTGTTGAGAGAAAGGGGCGAGAAAGCTGCCGATCCTGAGCAGGTCGAAGAGGCGTTGGCCTTCCTCGAATCTCTCGTGCCAAGCAATCAAGAGGATGAGCCGACTCTATTCAAAAGCCTCGATTTCAACCGAGATGGAAGAGTCACTCGCCTCGAGGGAGATCTCCACTTGGGGAAGTTTATTAAATACGACAAGAACCGCGACGGAATCATCTCAATTCAATCCGAGTTGCTTGGAATCAAGTCGGATGCCCAAATCGAATTCACTCCGCAGAGGCTAACACGCGAGAATGGCGAAGTCCCCCACCCCGGAGGGGCAAACGGGCTCGTCTTCACGGGCAAAGACGCTCTCGCGAGTTGGGGTGCAGACGGATATTTGAGAGTCTGGCAAATTCAGAGCGAAGGATCCAGCCTCGTCGCCGAAGCGAAAGGGAGCACGAGCACGATCACAACAGCGTCCTTCGGATTTGGTACCGACAGCAGTCGAATTAGCAAGGAAAGGCAGGGGCTGCGGACTCGCGGTCAATCCGTTTGGTTTGTAACTGGAAGCGGCGGCAGCAGCATCCGATTTTTCGATCTGGTCGGCGATTGGCCAAACGTAAAATTGGCTCCAGGCCCAGAGTACGAGGAAGAGACTGGCCACTACGACTCGATCACTTCTCTCCAGACGTTCAACCCCTTGACCAATTCGAAGTTGGGCTCAGGAAGCTGGCCGATGATTTCGACGAGCGTTAACAACAAAATCCCGGCGATTTTCTGGAAGGGCGTCACGTCCTCGGGCAAGACAGGCGACGTCATCATGACTAAGGAATCTGGCCCGATTACCTCTGGTCAATTCAGCAAAAACGGTTCGCTCATCCTGTTGTCGGCGGAAGATTCGGCGCGCTTGTATTCGGCTGATTCGGGAAAACCGATTTTCATCGCGGTATCCGGAGAATTCCCGGTTCGGCGAGCGATCTTCCGCCCTGACTCCGCCTTTCCCGAAATGATCACGCCTGGCGGACCCGACGTGAACTGGTGGCGTTGGCAACCCGGCAGTAAACTGGAGAAAACCGAGAAACCGATCGCCAGCTGGGACGGCCACAAAGCCGAGATCATCGAAGCGAAATTCAGCCCGGAAGGCACGCTCCTCGCCACGGGCGGCGCTGACGGCCAAGTCATGATCTGGCCGATCCCTCCGCTTTGGTTTCTCGAACGCCGCCCGGATCCTGTGATCCCGGAAATCGCGAAAGGCGGCGATGGTCTGGCACCTGCGATCCTCTCGCTTGCCTGGTCTCCGGATTCGACCATTCTCGCTGCGGGCCTCGCCGATGGACGGGTTCTCGCCTGGCGAATCGAAGGCGGAGTGGAGCCGTCATTGGTTGAGCCGATCGTGATCGAGGCCCGACATAAAGGTCCTGTCTGGCAAGTTGGTTTCAGCCCGGATGGCCGTTTTCTCGCCTCGGCAGGCGGATTTCCCGAGAAACTCGCAATCTATCTTCCGGAATCCGTGCGAAAAAATCAGCGGCAAAAACCCGATGGCCTGATTCTGGTCTGGGAAGTCACCGCGAAATAGCGAGGCTCAGCGAGATCCGTTTTCGATTGACGTTAGTTCCAGTTTCCTTTGAGATGAAGGACCATGAAACGACATCTCCTTGTTTTTCTGGCGGGCTGTTTTGTATCCGGGGTTTTGTTCGCGCAGGATCCTACCGCTGAAGGTCCAAACGAGAAAGCGGGCCGCTATCCACGAAGCGCTCAAAAAGCGGCCGTCGCGAAGGGCCATATCGGCGAAGCACCGGTTGATGAGCGGATTGCCTGGGTTCAGGGATTTCTATCGGCCGAGTATCCAGCCAAAAACATTCAAGCGAAGGCCACGGCGTTCGCGAACATCGTCAGTGCCAAATTCATGACGGGTCCCGAGATCCTCGAGCACGGCGACGCGATGGCCGAGGCGGTTCCGAGGCAAGGTCAGGCCTGGCCGGATTTGGCGAACCGTGTTGAGCAAATCGATAAAGATTTCGCGCGCAGCCTGGCTTTGTGGGAACGCGGAATCAAGGAAGCTCCGAATCTGCGCTACCTCCAGATCCGTTGTCAGATCGGGCGGGCGAACGCGTTGCAAAAACTCGATCGCAAAGACGAAGCTCAGGTGGTTTACGATGCGATCGACGCCAAGAGCATTCCTCAGAACATGGAAAAACTCTGGACGGATCTCACCAAAGCGATGTCGAAAAATTGAGCCGAATCGCGAAAAAACCTCGCAATTTCCCGCTGATTCCGATGAAATGAGGGCCGCTTAATCGAAAGTCTTTTGAAGTTTCGGGTACTGGTTCTTTTTCTGTTTTCTCTAGCGCTGCTGTCGTCAGGGAACGGTCAAGAGGCGGCTGGTCCCAACGATAAAGCCGAGCGCTATCACAAGGCGTTGCTGCGGCGACCCGCGCCGGGATATTTGTTCGATCGGTTTTACGATTCCTGGCTGGATTCGGGCGGCGTTGAGGAATTGAGCGCGTTTCTGGTGGCTCGGGCCGAGGAGCCGGACGCGGACGCCGCTGAGCAGCTGCTGTTGGCGTTTTTCTACGCAAAACAGGGCGAGGACGAGGACGCACTCGCCGTTTTCACTGCTGTTCTGGAACGCGAACCGAATCACGCGGCTGCCTGGTTTCAAAAGGCGAAAATCGAAGCGCGATCGCTGAATTTCGAGTCGGCGATCGCAGATCTGGATGCAGCGGCGGCAGCTGGGGCGAACGCGGAGCTCGAAATCGACATCGCGAAATTCAAGGGGCAGCTGCTGACTCGCGACGGCAAAAAGGAGTCGGCGATCGAGGTTTGGGAATCGCTCCTGGCTCAAAATCCGGATGACGAGGAGTTGCACGAAGATTTGATCGAACTGCAACTCGATGAGGGGCTTTACGAGGAGGCGGCGGCGACTTCGCGAGCGCTGATCAAGCGGACGACGGATCCGTACAGCCGGGTGCTTCGTGAGCTGCGGCTCGGCGATGTTCAGCAGCGAGCTGGCGAGCGCGAGGCGGCACTGGAGCTTTATTTGGGAACGCTGAAACAGACGGGCGCGGAAACCTGGATCGAGCGCGAGGTTTTGGGCCAGATCGAGGAACTTTTTCGGCGAGAGGACGATCTGGACGGTTTGTTGGAGGAATTCCAGTTTCTGCAAACGGCGGATCCGCAGCGGATGGCGGTCAGGCGGCGACGCGCGGAGTTGCTGGCCGAGCAGGGCCTGGAAGAGGAGTCGATCGCGGCGTGGAAGGAAATTCTGGATCTGACGCCGGGCGACCGGGTGATTCGCGAGGCGTTTGTGCGTTCGCTGGCGATGGCCGGGCACGTCGAGGAGGCGGTCGAGCAGATGCAGGCGTTGGCGGATTTGAATCCGGATGACGCGGAGTTGCTCGTCGTGCTGGCTGGATTTCAGGCGCAAAACGAGGACGGCAAAGCGGCGGGCGCGAGCATGACGGCTTATTTGGAAAAAGCAGGAAAATCCGAGTACTCGTTTCTGCGAACGACTCGGCTGCTCCAAATGTTTGAGCTGCCGGAGCAGGCGGAATCGGTTTACCAGCAGCTGCTGGCGGCTTTTCCGGACAGCATCGCGGCAAAAGAGAATTTCGCGGCTTTCCTCTTTGATCTGGAGCGGCCTGCCGAAGCGCTGGAAATTTGGAAGGATCTGGCGGAATCGGGCGACGCAGCTCAGGCGGTTCGAATCGCGCGAACGCTGACTTCACGCCGAGAATTCGCGGTTGCGTTCGAGACGCTGTTTTCGCGTTACGAGGAGCTCGGCGCGGAACCGATTTTTCTTTCTCAACTCTGTGAATCGGCGATTCATGCGGAGAAGGCCGAGCAGGCTTTCGAATGGGCGCGGCGACGGGTGATTCTTTCGCGAGATCCGCTGGATTTGACCGAATCTGTTAAGCTGGCAGCGCGAGTGGTGCGGATGTCGAACGAGGGAGCGGCGCGGATCGCGGAACTGCAGGCGAATGCGGATCGCGGGATTCGGGAAACCTGTTTGCTGGCCGAATTGCTGGAGGAAGACGGCTTTCCAGGCGAGGCGGAAGCGCTGCTGGCCGGAATCGAAGGCGAAGACGCGGTGTTGGCGTTGGCGCAGCTGGTTCGGCTTTATCAAAGCCGAGGAAACTGGGAACTGGCGGCGGAAACTCAGGAAAAACTGATCCAGCTCCCTGGCGGAAAAAACTCGGCCCAGATTCAGGCGTTGGTGCGGATGCACGAGCGCAACTTGGATTTTGCCGAGGCGGCGCGCTGGATCGGCGAGTGGCAAAAACTCTCTCCAGGCAGCGTTTCGCCCTGGCTGCGATTGGCGAATTTGCAGTCGGTTGACGGCGAGTTTGAGGAAGCAGTGAAGACGTTGCGATCGGCTTCGCAGCGGTTTGACGACAGTCCTGAGATCCGCGCGAAATTGGCCGATTCCTATTTTTCGTTAGGAAAACTCGCCAGCTCAGAGCGGCTTTACTGGCGGCTTTACGAGGAGGAAAAAGACAGCGCGGGAAAGATTATCTGGGTCCGCAAACTGGCTTCAGTCGCCGGCCAGCTCGACCAATTGGATCGGTTGATCGCTGAGTTTGAGGAGCGTCGGCGCGGCAACCGGACTTCGATCCTTCCCCTGCTCGCGCTCGCCGAAATTCACCAGGAAAACGGGAATTACGAGGAGCGTCGTCAGGCGATTCTTGAGGCGGCGCGGCTTCAGCCGAAGGATCTCGGTTTGATGCATCAGCTGGCGCGGATCGACGAAGACGCAGGCCGAATCGATGCGGCGATCCGCACGCTGGAGTCGGCGCTGGCGAACGATCCGACGAATCGCACACGCGAAAAGCTGGCGCGGCTGCATTTCACGATGGGCGATTTCGATCGCGGTCTGGCGACAATGCGAGAGGGCGGTGGGGCGACGGATCCGGAGCAGCTGCTGAGTGCGGCGCAGCAACTTTGCACGGTGGGTGCCTGGGAGCGGGCAGCGGGATTTCTCGCGCCGTTTCTGGATGAACATCCGGACGACTACCGGCTTTTTTACCTTCGAGCGGTCGCGCTGGAAGAGGCTGGCGAGAAGGATCGGGCGGCGGCGGCGTTTGAGCAGCTGCTGGGTTTCGAGCAGGACATTCCAGGCTTCGATCAGCACGTTGTGGAGGTTCAGAGAGACTACGGCCAAGCCCACGCAACGATCCGGAAATTGGGGCAGGACGAATTGCTGTCCCAACTCCTGCGGCGCAAAGCAGAGGCTCGATATCCGCCTGAAACGCTGGAGATTTCGGAAATTCTCGATGCGGATTGGCTCGCTTACAATTATCGGCAGGGGCGCGATGAGGGCCGAATTTATGGTTTTCAGGCGAACCCCAGCTACGGCCACCATTTTTCTTATCGAGCGAGGTCAACGACGACGACGATGGTCATCGCGCAGCCTCTGAAAGCTGCTGACGCCCGAAGTTTCGCGATTCGGCACCTGCACCGAATCGCTGGCGAGGACGAAGACCGTTTGTTGACACTCCGAGAGGCGTTGAAAGCTCAAGGGTTGCCAGATCGGGCGATCCAGCTTCTCGAGATTGAGCAAAAAATCGAGAACTCCACGAATAACGACGAAGAGCTGGCGCAAGAAATTTCCGCGTTCCTGCTCGAAAATCAGGGCGACCCGATCATCAGCGCGCTCTGGCTCAGGAGATGGAGCGAGTCGTTTCCGGAAACGAAACTGGTGGCGAATGCGATCGAGGTTTTTGACGAATCTCAGCCGCTGCTGGCGATTCAAGCGGGGCTGAGTCCGACCCCGATTTACAGGAAGACTGACAAGGCGGAGGTGAGACCGCTGGTCGCCAAAGTTCTCCCATTTTTGCTCGCAATTGACCCTGAGCAGCTGCTGCCGAAGGACGTGGAAATGGTCGCCGACTTTGTTCGGGCCGATTTGTATCTGCAGGTGGAAAGTAACCCCGTCGATCCTTTCGCTTCGTTGGGAGGGCGCGCCTTCGAGCCAGGGCCAGCTGAGGAAAAAACAGTGAATCCAGAACCGATTCTCACGCTCGAAGAACGAAATTCGCTGATCGATTTTATCGCTCGAGAAGCCAAGCGTCTCGGGCCGCTGATGAGCGGGAATATCGATGCCGAATTGCGCGCTCTGCGCCTTGGAAACGGGCAATACGCGGAGTACGTCGATCTCCTTGGAGAAACGACGCGAAAATATCGTGAAGACGCAAAGGCACGCCGCCAAGAGGCTTCCGTCGCGTTGCACAATATTTCCTATTATTCGGATAGGTCGGATCCGATCGCTTTTCCTCCAAATTGGATGGCCGAGATTCCGCTCGAAATTCGCGCTGCTTTCGCTCCACCATTCTACTACGACTCCGAAGAGCTAAGCCAATCTACAAAGGAAAATCTGGCTCCGTTCACCAGCCAGATTGAAGATCCTCACCTCCGGCTCCTCGTCGCTCATTTCTGTGGTCAAAAAGAGGAGATCGAGAAGGCGGTGGAGGAATTTTCGGTCGCAGAACCGCCGACGGCCGAAGGCTTGTTGATCGCAGCATCCTGGGCGTTTTCGAACGACGATCCCGAGGCCGCAGGAGAGCTTTTTCTCAAAGCGCGGATTCTTTCGGCCGATCCGACGACCCGCTGGCTGATCGACATGGGCCTGATCAAGCTGGCGCTGACGGCGGAACCCGAGTCCGAGATCCGGGAGGCTGGTCGGAGCGCGGCTTTGCGAATCCTGGCCAACGGCACTTTCTCGGGGCGGGACCGAAACGGCTTCCTTGGCGTGCTCTCGGCGCTCGGATTGCGAAAGGAGGCGACCCAGGCTCAGGCAAAACTTCGTTTTCCGGTGTCGTCTTCCTTCGGGCAACTCTCGCGCCCGATCCGCAGGCCGATCGTCTTGACGAACCCGGTCGGACTCGGCGCGCGCGCGGTTGATTTGGTTGAAGCCGGTCAGGCGGAGGCAGCCACGCGACTCGTGGCGAGGCACTTGAAACCGTTGGCACCCGGTGTTCTGACTTCCCGTGAGCCCGGGCAGTTTGAGAGTCTCCAGTCTCGGCTTAAGACCAAAGGATTGATCGAAGCCGTGCTCGCGGAGTCCCGCCCGAAAGACGGGGCCGGCCGGCTGGAGCACGTTCAATTTGCGACGGCCTGCGATGTCCTCGGCGACACCGAATCCGCGATTTCGGCTTACGAGCAGCTGCTGGCAGATGAGCCTGACGATCGGGCGATTCGTCTGCGCCTGATCACGCTACTTGCGGACAAGGCAGACGACCGAATTTTTCCCCATCTACGAGAATTGCGGGAGAGAGAGGATTCCTCGCAACAGCTAAGCTTTTTCGCGAACGCCTTGGATAAAATTTCAGACTATTTCAGACTTAGAATCCAAGCATGCTTTGGCGAGACAGGCGATTCGCTGGCTAGAAGAGTCAGCGCCAATCAGTTCGGACGACAGCGGCGTTCTTTACTCGACGAGAACAATCCTGACCAAATTGACTGGCCAAGATTATGGTGAGAGCGGGATCCGAATTGAGCAAATGGACTGGATTTCTCCACCAGAGACGTTCGATGGTTTTCAGGGAGGCTATACCGACGAGCAATTCGAAGCCCGGAAGCGGTTAATCGCGGAGCGCCGAGTTCTATACGATCGGTTTGCAACGGCGATGCTCCGGCATCCGTCCCTCGCCGCTTACGGATTTTCCTGCATTTCCAGGATGCGATCTCACGAAGAAGGGGAAGCCGCAAACGCCGAGTTGGTCGAGATGGCTCGTCAAGCCCTCCTCCTGATGGACGCCGACGCTTTCATCAGTTCGAGCTACTTTCAGCACCCCTCGTTGAACCATTGGGCGATCGCTAAAGAGCCCGATAGACGCATTCGCCACCACGGCCCAGTCGAGTTTCTAGTCCAGACGCTTGGAAGATCGGGAGACAGGGAGCAGCTCGCCGAAGTCGTGAACGAACTGCGGGCGATCCCGGAAAAAGCCGATTTGGCTCGGATCATCGAATGCTGGAGCGAGCTTTATCTGAGTGAGCCCGCGAGTTACCTCGAGGCCGTCAACGCACTGACTGAGGCTTGGAAATACGAAGACAAACAACCGATTTTCATCGTTCCGATCGTTGAAATCTGGAAGGAACGAGGCTTGAAGGTCGACCTGTTTCCGTGGGCCGCTTCGATCTTCGACAAGGTTGAAAACATCGGAGCCCAGAGTTCGGATTTGCGAGCAGCTGCTGTCTGTGAACTCGCGCACGCGTCGGCTGAATCCGAAGGCAGTGAGTTCGTCGATCGCTGCCTCGAATGGGCCGCTGAGCGTTACCTCGGTCCGAAAGAAGGACGCCAGAAGCGCATCGCCGATGCTAGCGCGGATGACGGCTCAGCTGACAGCGATGAGGAGGCGTTCCTGGTTGAGGCGAGATGGATGATTCCGTTTCTCAACCAGCTGGGGACCCACCCAGTGATGAATTTTGCCTCGGTCGAAAAACTCATCGAACTCGAGCTTCAGGAAAATGGAGGCTATGAACCTCTCATCGCGCTTTTCGTTGAGGATACCAAATGGCGAGCTTCGGACCAGGGCATTTCGATGCTCAATCACTCGCCATTCGCCACGTCATTGGCCGATTTTCACCCGATTGTGCCCGATAATCGAGCACTTCAAGACGGCCTTGGTTTTGGACGTGGGAATCTGCTAAATCGGGGCACGAGCAAGACCCTGGCTGGAAAAATGGGCTCGATGATCAACAGATCTGCAGAGCGAACCGCCTACCTGGAGTGGGCTCTCGGCCATCCGGAAAACGCGTTCGCTGCTCGGCTTTTAGCGGCGACTTTGACCGAAGAAGAGTCGGGCCAGGAATTCATCCGCGTGCTGAATCAATTCGGCGATCAAATCAAAGCAATGGACGCCGATCGTAGGCTTGGGATCGCGCTTTTTGTTTCCGACCTGGCGGCCCTCGTCATAATTCCGGATGGAGCGGCCGAAGAGCTCGGGATCTGGATTCAACTCGACGATTTGGCGAAATCGATCCTTCCGACTGCCGAGCAGCTGCTGGCCGCAGAGACGATTTCGGATTTGAAGGATATTTCGGCTGCCAACTTTACGAGCTACCTCGTTCAGTTGATCCAACCTCGGATTTCCAGAAAGCAGGAGGAGGCCCTCGCGATTTTCAAACGCGGCCTGGAAATCGAAATCGCCAGTCGCCGCCAGGGACTTTGGGCAAACTCCTTCGGCCCCGGCGAAACGCTTGGTGGGGAGGTCCTGGAGCAGCTGATGAACCGAGGCCACACACTCAAGACGCTCCGTTTCATCGCCGACGTCTGCTATGCGGAAGAAATCCTGCCGACCGAAATACAGCCCAATGCACACCACCTGAATTCGCAAATCTACGGGGTTTACAGTCGCTCCGAAGATGAGGATCCGCCCCAAACGCCTCAATCCTTCGCGCTGATCGCTCGTAAATTCGCCGATATCGAAACCATTCCGTTGGCTTTGGGGATTTGCGAAAACCTGCTCGACGACCGGGCTGATGAGGAAATTCCGGCCGTTCTCGCTTGGTCCAGGACCGCGGAAGCCACTCAGCTGCACCCAGGACTCGCTCGGGACCTCGAAGCGGCGGCTCAAATTCGGCTCAACGGGATCGACAAAACTGAAGAGCCTCTGATGTCCGCTGAAGCGGCTGATTTCTACGTTTCGATTCTCCGTGATGAATCGATTCCAATCGCGATCCGGCTCGAACGCGCGACTTATCACGTTTCGGATTTTTACAGCGAGCCGACTCCGGCCGTCGTCCTGGCCGCTGGAGATTGCCTCGCATCCGCCTGGGAGAATTTTTTACCGACTTATTTTTATTCAGCTCAGTCGATTTCCTCCGCATTCGCCGCGATGGAAGCCGACGAAACCTGGACCAGGACGGCCAAGCGCCTGATCGCGGCGTTCAAGCTCCGCTACACGAACGAAGAGCCCCCTGCCCGTCTCGTCCCGGAGCCTGACCGCGATTGTGTCCAGCACATGATCGTGATCGCGCTCAAATCAGGCAACGTCGAGGACGGGCTCGAAATTCTGAACTGCCGAGAGAATGAAATCGGTTCGATGTTCGAAGTTTTTGCCCATCTCGTGCGCGCGGGCGAGCTCAATCGGGCAGTCCGGCTTATGCGCAATCACCTTGAGGAGCTCGATGCTCGGAAACCGCAGGGATCGAATCAATGGCACCCAGAACTCGGAGTTCGAGATCCCCCGGTCTCGATTCGCTGGACTCCAGAATTCGCCGCAAGCGTCCAGCAGCTGCTGGAGACGATCGAATCGCCGTCCCAACGGTTTTTCGCCGAAACCCTGCTCGCGTCGGTTGAAGATTCGGACCCGCCCGCACCTGGGAAAAACCGGTCCGAGCGCCTCGCCGATGTCGCTCAGCGATTCGCGAAAACTGGCGGCAGCAGTCGCGGTGGCTCGATCCGGGAAAAAACCCTCGAACAACTGGCTGAGTATCCGGAGTCACCCAGATTCATCGGCAATCTTCTTTGGCAGTTTTCGGATCCGCTTCGCCTGTCCTGGTTGGCGGACAACAGCAATAGCGATTGGAACACCCGGGCCTACGGCCTTCTTTACAAAACGGTTCTGCAATCGCTCGAAGCGGGCGATTTTGACCGATTCGAAATCCTTTTCGAGCGCGCGAATTCCCTGGCACCCGAGCGAGACCGTCGAGCGAAGCGAACACTTTCAGGAATTGCTGCGCAGATCGCTGCTCTTCTGAAGGATCCCGCCCTGGATAAGACGAAAGCTAAAAACCTGCTGCCGAAGCTGTGCGAATTGGCTCTGAGTAAGGAAAATCAATACGCCCGCAATGGAGTCTACGAATACGTTGGCTGGCTAATGTTTACGGCAGAATACGCAGGGGCTTGGGAGTCAGTCGATGAGTGGTTCGCCGGGCTCGACGAGGCGAGCGCGGCCAGGCTTTTGAAGAACGGGCGAGACCTGACCACGACCTTCGCATTTGCCGGAATTCACTTGAAGTCGAAGCCGGTTGAAGAGCGCATCGCCTGGGCGCAATCGTTTCTTTCTCAACCGCTCGTAGAAGCGATACTGGAAAAGCAGAACGGCTCTCGGTTTTCCTCAATATTTCAAGGAAAACTGCTTTCTTCAGATGAGATGATCCAGCATGGCGAAGCGATGGCTGAGGCTGACCTGCGAGGTGGCCGTGCCTGGATTGATCTCGCCAAGTATTTCGAAGCAATCGAGAGAGACTACGATAAAAGCCTTCACTACTGGGATCGCGCCCTGGCGGAAATTCCAAGCCAAGACGTTGAGGGCCGAGCCCGTTCACAAATCGGAAAAACTCAGCAGCTGCTGAAATTGGAACGCACATCCGAGGCAAAAACGGCATTCGAGGCAATCGATCTCGGGAAAATTCCCCGGTCACTGAAATTTGTCTCGCAACAATTAAGTAGAACCCTTGGAATGCCAACCGACTAACAAAACCGTCATGGGAACCGAAACGGAAGCAAAAAAACAAACGGAAGTTGAGGAGTTTCGCGCCACATTTGAAAAGCTGCGCGCGGAGATCGGCAAATTCATCGTGGGTCAGGAAGAGATCGTTGAAGATGTGCTGATTGCGATCATCTGCGGCGGTCACGTTCTGCTCGAAGGCGTCCCCGGGCTGGGGAAAACCGCGCTGGTCAACACGATCGCCCAGGCGGTCGATCTCAAATTCAGCCGAGTCCAATTTACGCCGGATTTGCTCCCGGCGGACATCACGGGAACCCAGATCCTCGTCGAAAAAGGCGGCGAGAAAGTCTTCCAGTTCGAAAAAGGCCCGGTTTTCTGCAACATCCTCCTCGCGGACGAAATCAACCGCGCGACACCAAAAACACAGTCTGCCTTGCTCGAAACGATGCAGGAAAAACGCGTCACCGTCGCCGGCAAAACCCACTCGCTGGATTTGCCGTTCTTCGTCCTCGCAACGCAGAACCTGATCGAGCAGGACGGCACCTACCCGCTGCCCGAAGCCCAGCTCGACCGCTTTTTCTTCAAGCTCTTCGTCAAGGTCCCGAATCATGACGAATTTGCTGAGATTTTAAATCGGACGGGCGGCAAAAAAACCCCGAAAATCGAGGCAGTCGCCAGCGCCGAGGACATCCTGAAAATGGGCGAGCTCCGCCGAGAAGTCCCGATCGCCGACGACGTTCAAAATCATCTCGTTAAAATCGTCCTCGCGACTCATCCGGAAAACGAGCACGCGCCTGACGTTGTTAAAAAGTACGTCCGGCATGGTAGTTCGCCTCGCGGAGCCCAGTCGATCCTCGCAGCTGCTCGTGTCAGGGCTCTGCTCGATGGCCGATATCACGTTGCCCGTGAGGACATCAACAAGCTCGCCATCCCCGCCCTGCGTCATCGATTGATCCTCTCGTTCGAGGGCGAGGCCGATGGAAAACAGGCCGACGACATCCTTCGCGAAGTCACCGAAAAGGTTAGTTAGCATGCTGACGGACCCAGGGTTCATTCGGCGGCTCGAGTCGCTCTACCTCCTCGCGCGCAAAGTGCTGGGTGGTTCTTTGCAGGCGGATCGCAAGACCACCAAAAAAGGTGCCGGAATCACCTTTGCCGACTACGCCCAGTACAACTACGGGGATGACTATCGATCGATCGACTGGCGGATTTACGCCAAGTTCGAGAGCCTGATCATCAAACTGTTCGAGCTTGAAGAAGACGCGACGATCTACATTCTGCTCGACGGCAGCGAGTCGATGCAGAGCAAATATCTCTACGCCCGTCAGCTCGCCGCAGCGCTCGGCTACATCGCGTTGAACTCGCTCGATCGGCTATGCATCTACGGTCTCGCTGATCGTCTCGTCCCGCTGCTCGATCCGTGTCGTGGTCGCGGAAACGTCCTCAAATTTCTGACTTCGTTAGAGGAAGCCAAGACGTTTGGCGAGGACACCGATTTCACTGCCTGCTCGCGCGAGTTTCAAGCCCGTCGCAAGCGCAAAGGCGTCGTGATCGTGATTTCGGATTTTCTGTTTCCGTCAGGATTCGAGCACGGCCTGAAATTTCTCCAATTTCATCGGCACGATCTGTTTTGTCTCCAAGTTCAGGACGAGCAGGATCAGAAGTGCGATTGGAAAGGCGACGTCAACCTGCACTGCATCGAAACCAGCCAGAATCAGCGCGTAACGATCAGCCCAACCGAAGCCCGCGCCTACGAAAAAGCAGTCGCCGATTGGAATGAGGATCTCCGCAGCAGCTGCTCACGACGAAACATTGGCTTAGCTTCAATCGGATAGGAACGGGGTTTGAACCCGCTCCCCCCACACCACCCGGCATGCGGGTCCGCACCGGGCGGTTCCCATCGGTCAAGTTGCCCTGAGTTTGCCCGGCTTCGGGCCGTCAGGGTAACGA
>JBLHKS010000160.1:0-16136 GCA_047620505.1 Verrucomicrobiales bacterium
TTCGCGGCAAGCAGCCGCTTAGCTTAGCTTGACATTCGAACGACAAACATTTAACCCGTAACAAGGCCTACCGGAAATCCACTTAAAATCCGCCTCTTCCTGGCTCCGCTTCTCCGGCCACCTCAGAGACTGCGTCTGGAATACTCAAAGTTTGTTCGATCATGACGCAACAGGATCGCGCGGCCATTCCTGCTCTGGAGGGTTGGCACTACCATCCCTTGGAAGATGGTCGCGTCGAATTGTCATTAGAGATTCCCGGTCGAGTTCCGGACGTATCTGCACCGCTATCTCGGGGGAGAGTTGTAGATAAAGATAAAGCCAATGATGTAGTTCGAGGAAGGCCGCGAGAGTCTGTTTACGACGCACCTGAATTCGAACTGGAGCGACCAGATTTGCCTCCAAAGAAGTCAAATAGTAAATCTGGTGCATTTAGAATGGAAGACATCCCGTTTTTAGGCTCCCTTTTAAGAGGACAGGCCTTTCGGAAATAGAACAAGGAGTATCAATTGCTTGCCTGACTCCGGCGGCTCGGCACCGTGCCAAGAGTTTCTTCATGATCCTTACGATCGAATACCAATAAGGAGCCTTTAAGAAAGACCAGTTGTAATATTACTCCCCAGAGCCCGACGGGAACTCCCCGATGAGTTTCGCTGAAAGGAGGGTTCTTCCGAATTGCCCTTACGCTTCGATCACAGCCTCTCGCTCTCGCAGCCGACGACGACGCTTCTGCGCCCAATGGGCAAAGGTCGAGTAGGCGATCCCGTGCAGTTTAGCGAACGCCGCGCCCCTGATGCGATGCGCTGATGCCGCTTCGATCGAACTCATCAAGAATCGCTTAATCGCTTCGCGTTCCTCGCGGCTGGTTCGCACGTGGCCCCTCGCGTCGACGCGCAACAATCGCTGCAACCTCCTTCGGCTCATTCGTAGATGTCATAGCCGATAAACTACGACGTCTACGACCTTTTTCTCAATAGGCGCCAGACGGGACGCTTACGTAAGAAGTAAGAAGTCCGCGAATAGCTCAGGGCTCAGGAGAGCGGTACTGCATCCTCAATCGCAAAAAAGCGGAGCCTGCTCTGGACTTTAGTCAGCACTGCGAAATCAGGGGTTTCAATTCGACGGATCATCGGCGAAAGCCCCCTCCTCACCCTCCGTTGGAACTGAACCCTTAGAAATTGTAATTGTTTGCCCTAAATTGTCTTTCGACGCGATCACCGCCTCGTTATCCGTCACTGTAACCAATTGATAGACGATCGTATCGCTTTCTCCCAAACTGAACGGTTCTGGATTTGGCATGCCCTGAAAAATCCGCTCACTCTGGCCTTCCTTCACGAAAAAGCTTGGCCGTGTATCGAGTAGAAAATCGAACTCGCCAAATAGTTCCGGGCGGTCATCCTCCTTCTTAAGGATAATTACGAATTTCTCGCCTGTATTGAGGTCGAGCATCGTCAGCTCCGATGCTGGAACAGGGGTTCCAATCGCGTCTTTGTCCATTTTTTTCTCGTATGCCTCAACTTTGAAGCGTCCACTTGCGAGAGTATCACCGATCTTGTAGAACCCATCTTTTCTGCCTATCTTTCGCGATTCTTCCCGAATCGCGTAGGCGGGATCGTTGTCGGCCTTGAACGTGATTCGGTGGAATTTCTTCTGTAACGACAGAAACACCAGCTTATCTGTATAAGGAGGATGGCTCGATGGATCAACCGGGCTTGTATTGGCCTCATATTCCTCAAGGTTATCGTACCCATCAACATCTGGATCTTGCTCTAGAACCGTTGCACTCAAATACTGAAGGCCGTTGTCCGTAAGCCACTTGTTTGGAACAGGGGGCCGAATAAGTATCGCAGAGGGGTCCGTCATATCGATCAATTGATTGTCGTGTTCTACAATTCGTACGGAAACGAACAATGGGACGGTTTTTGTGAGCCCTCCTGACACCTCAACTGGAGCTTCAGTCCATTCTGTCTTCTTAACGAGCAATTGGCCAGCGAAGCCGAGTGCTTCTCGATTATCGAGTGGCATCCTTTCGCTGATTCGCTCATTGGGAGCCGGAAAGCTGTCTTTAAAGCCATTGGCTTTGAGAATGTTCTTAACTCCTACAAAGAGACAGATGATCGCAATGAGAATGCCAAGGACTTTGTGATAATTCGGTTCGAGCCAGTCTTTCACAATAAATCAGGGTTGAGGTACTACTTAAATTCTTTTCAGTTCACTCGTTCTCGCCTTCAGCAGCTGCTGGGGCGTCTTCATTTTCCTGCTTCGGAAAACGGCAAAGATCAATCACTGCGGTAATCATCAGTTTCTCTTCACCAAAAATCACCCGAGCATCCAGAACCTGGAACTCCGAGTCATCGACGTCATCCGGCGGATCCACAACCGGATTACCGTCTTTATCAACAACTACGTTGCCTTGATCATAATCCCGTTCGGGCCCCTCTTTGCTCTCATTATCGACGCGAAGGATTCGAATGATGTAAAAATACTTACTATCATTGCTCACCAGATTAACGAAATTCCGATAGCCTTCGTGTGACGTTCGAAAACTGAAAGTGACCGTATATTTCGTCACCAACTCAGTTTCCTCTGGATCTGGATCACCGCGTTCCTGAGGTGTTTCTTCCCTCTGAAGGGCGAAGATTCGGTTAGCACCATTGTCCAAAGCGAGACGAACCAAATGAACAACCGAGTCTAGTTGAAACTTGAGAATTCCAGCAGCTTCGTCGCTTGGTATCTTATCTCGATACTTGTCAAATCCGAGATAGAATTCGTCAGGAAGCTTAACTGGATTCTTTGGATCAAGAGACAATGCGTTTATCGCCTCGACCTGATTTTTCACCTCCCGAGGAAAGTCCTGTGCGCGAATACTTTCCAGATCCTGCGCGAACTTGCCAAGAGCGTCATAAAGCTTTTCTACTTCGATCTCATACTCACCGGCCTGCTTGACCAATTTATCGCGATTATCAGAAGTTGGGTAGATGGGCGCTGACAGTAGTTTTTCGGTCTTAGTCCGCAAATTCGCAAAGCCTGTGTCAGCTTCCTTGAACTTTGAATACGAAGTGTAAAAATAGAATCCTGATCCTCCAAGTAGAACGACTGCGAAAATCGCAAATAGTGTCCAGAACGATTGTTCCTTTGATTTCATATGAATAATTGGCGTCTGGTCAAAATTATTTCGAAAAGGAAATCCGGCGATTCGCAGGTAGAGGTAGCTTCATTTCGAAAACCCAAGCATGTCGGTCGTTCGCAGAACCTTCATCCAAGTAAGTCAAAACATTCCCGATTTGCACACGAGGCTCTGGTTTTCCATTGGCACCTAGCTTAATCACTCCGTTTTCGTCGCGGGTCGCGAGGTCGAACTTTGGAGACGCGTATAGGCTCCCTGCGTAGTCGTAAACAACATCGGAATCCGAGCCATCTCCCAGCGCTCGGTAAAGCCCTTTGAACACCAATCGATCAATCTGGTGAGTGCCGGCTTCAACAAGCTCTGCGCTCTTCTCGGAGTTTCCAACAACTCCGACTTGTCCATCTTGATCTCCAAGCGCTTCCAGCACGACTCTATCGCCAACGAACGGCTGCATTTCGGTAAACCAAATCCGATCGTCCTTCATGTAACTCGCGAGTTCATTGAAGGTCGAAACCCAATAAATTCGTCCGTAGACCGCCTCGGTGTAAGGCTCGCTATCAGCCTGGGATTTTTCCAGAGATTTGACGAGACTGACAATTTCGCTATTGAACTGATCCAAATTCCGAGATGGTTCTTCAGTTCTTGGATGGACGGGCCCAGTGATTGTTTTACCTGGATTTTCCGGATCATCGTAGGTCCCCATCGGGAAGTCATCGTAGCTGACATCAATGCCTCCGGCTTCACGAGTCTGTCCGGACGCCAACGGACCGTTGATGTCGAAATCCAAGCCGATCGTTTCGTCTTTTGCCGTGTTGACTGCATTCTGGAAAAAGAATCCGGAAGCCGCGATCATTGCCGCGGCACAGAAAAGCGCCATCCATAGAGCCGGGGCTCGTTTCTGGATCTGAGCTTCCCGCGCCACGATCCGCGGAACGAGATTCAATTCCATCGGACAATCCGGGAATGCACGAAGGCCAAGACCGACCAGTTCGCCCATCGAGTGAGCCATCTTCGTGACTGCCGTTTCGTCGACTTTCTTGCCAACCTGAACGTTTCGCAGGGAATTGAAGTAGTCGACGTTGATGTGGAGTTTCTCCTGAAGAAACTCGTTGAGATACGGCAATCCGGATCCCGCACCACAGAGAAACGCCATTTGTGGTGCAGAGCCGCCCTGGTTGCTCCGATAGAAATTATTGGTCCGGATGATCTCCGAATGAAGCCGTGCCGACGCTTGGCGAATGACTTTGGACATCGCAGCGATTTCCGGATCTTCGTGATCCGCGTAACCGCCGCCCAGGGCGACGAATCCGTCCTGAATTTTCCGCTCTTCTGCTTCCTGGAAGGAAATATCGAATTCTCGAGCGATCGCCGAGGTGATATCGCGACCGCCGACGGTGATATTTCGAACAAAAACCTTTGGGCCTTCGCAGTAAATCAAATTGGTGGTTCTCGCACCGACGTCGATCAAGACAACAGAGCCGTCGATATCCGGGTAATTCCAGCGAAACGCGTTGTAGAGCGCCATCGGCGCAAGGTCGACAAGCTTGGTCTCTAACCCATTGCCGCGAACGATGCTGTTGATGTCGTTCAACTCATCGGCTTTGATCGCGGCGAGAACGACCTCAACTTCGATATCGTCCGGGCTTCCCAGCGCTTGGTAGTCCCAGACAGCCTCTTCAAGCGGAAACGGCACCTGCTGACGAGCCTCAAACCCGACAATTTGATCAACCTGATCCGTGTCGAGAGGCGGTAGGGCAACGAAGCGAGTGAAAACCGATTGGCTGGATATCGCGTAGCGCACCGCCGAATTTTTAATTTTCAGCTCCTTTGCCAATTCGGCGACTGCCAGTTTGGATTGATCCAAGCGGGTCCCATCCGCAGCCGGGTCCGCAAGTAACCCGGAAGATTGGATTTGCTCGAGGACCAGGTTGTTTCCCGGACCTTTTGAGAACACCGCGGCGCTCACCTGTTGAGCGCCGAGATCAAATGCGACGATTTTTTCCGCTGCCATAAAAGATTTCTTTTTCTAGAACCAATTTTCGCCTCAACGAGTCAGTTCGCAACCAACCCGATTCAGCATTTTTTCGATTTGGAAGCAAAAGTGCCTCAGCGATCAAGGCGCGCACCCAGGTGCCGGTCAATCCAAAGGAATTGGAACGGCGATTTTTCTTTGGGCAGGATCATTCCCTGCTTACGAACGAAACTACCCCCTGAATTCCAAAATTCAGTGTTCGTTGAGGAGTAGAGCCCTTTACGCTCCCCATTAAAGAGAACTTCACAGCCGATTGCGACAACATCGCGCTCAGTGAATTCGTCGAGCCCTCCAGCCATTCGGGCCAGCGACCAAGGACTCACATATACGACTGTGTAAATTTGTTCATCGTCCGGAATATTCTCGTAGGTGATATTTTCGGTCAGAATATAATTTACTTTCTCAGCACCTTTAACTGCGAGGTAATATTTAAAGACCAAATTATCAATCATCCCGATCTTCGAGTCGGACTTCGTTTCGATTTCAATCTCGATCTCGAACCATTCTCGCCGCTTAGGATCCTTTTTGCTGTCAGAAGTAGTTCCCTGGTATTCCGGGGTCTTCATCATCTGCGCTTTGACGTTTTTGATTTCGACGGCCGCTTGAGTAGCCGTGAGTTCCTGCGCAGTTGCGATATCAGCAAGCATGCCAAAAGTGACAAGCATCAGTAGGGTCTTTTTCATAAATCCTTGGGTTGTTCTCCTGTAGTTGGGGTTGTGGTGCCGTTTTAATTCGATCACGACGATGAACGCAACAACAATCTAAATCGTTTTCCAGTCGAAAATCCAGCCACAACGCAATCTAAGCGCCGTGATTTTTCAGATAATCCTGAAAATATGCGATCGTTTGACCAATTCCTTCTTCAAATGTCACTTTCGGCTCCCAACCCAGCAGCTGCTGGGCTTGCGTGATGTCGGGCTGCCGGATTTTCGGATCGTCGACCGGCAATTCCCGATGTTCGATCGCTGAATCCGCCCCGATTTTTGCGAGAATCTTCTCCGCAAACTCCAAAATCGTCATCTCGCGCGGATTGCCGATGTTCACCGGTCCCGAAGTCTCGTGCTGCGAAAGACGAAAGATCCCGTCGATCAAATCGCTGACGAAACAGAAACTCCGAGTCTGCGAGCCATCGCCAAAAACCGTCAGATTTTCGCCTGCGAGCGCCTGACCGATAAACGCAGGGACAACGCGACCGTCCATGAGCCTCATCCTCGGGCCGTAAGTGTTGAAAATCCGCACGATCTTCGTGTCGACGCCATGAAACCTCCGATACGCCATCGTAATCGCCTCGGCGAACCGCTTAGCTTCATCGTAAACCCCTCGCGGGCCGATCGGATTGACGTTTCCCCAATAATCTTCCTTCTGCGGATGGATCAGCGGGTCGCCGTAAACCTCTGAAGTCGAGGCGAGAAGGAATTTCGCCCCCTTTTCTTTAGCGAGCCCCAACGCGTTGTGCGTTCCGAGCGCTCCAACCTTCAACGTGGGAATCGGATGCTCAAGGTAGTCGATCGGGCTCGCTGGAGAGGCGAAATGGAAGACAATGTCGACTCGACCCGGAATATAAATGAAGTTGCTGACGTTGTGCCGAATGAAATGGTAATCCTCATTGCCTGCAAGGTGCTCAATGTTGATCACATTCCCGGTCAAAAGATTGTCGACCGCGATGACTCGATAGCCTTCCGCTAGCAAACGGTCAGTGAGGTGCGATCCGAGGAATCCCGCTCCACCGGTGACGACGGCAACGAGTTTGGTATTGTTAGAACTGTCCGTGGCGAACATGGATTGCATGAGAAAGCGCAGATTTCACGGCACGCCAGGGTTTCATTGAATAATTTCGCAACCAAACGTCCAAAAATCGACTCGAAGAACGTATTCGACGCATCCGGCGTTGATTTTCGCCAAATTGAACGTTAATTAAGAAAAGTTAAGTTAACCCATCATGAAGAAACAACTTCTCATTACATCTCTCGCAATCTTCGCGGCCTTCGCTTTGAGTTCCTGCGGCGGCTACGGCCCACAGACCAAACGTGGAGCCGCCAACGGTGCCCTCCTCGGAGGCGCAGCTGGTGCCGTCATCGGCAATCAAAGTGATCGCCCGCTCGAAGGCGCGGCAATCGGCGCAGTGGCCGGAGCTCTCCTCGGAGGCTCCTACGGAAGCGCAAACGACGACGACTATCGCGAACGACGCTCCCGCGGGAATCGCCGATACCAAGACGACGGCTACCGCGAAGGCGGTCGCGGATACGGAGCTGATCCCGAAGCCGAGTACGACGAAGGCTACGAAGCCGGACGGCGCGCTGGTCAGAACGGCGGCTACTATCGATGATTGAGCTCACGCTCTAAAAGCCAATTTAAGAGGCTCGTTCCATTCCGGAGCGGGCCTCTTTTGTTTGTCGAAACTCAACGGCACCGCGCGTGTTTCTATTTGCATGAAAACGATCGCCATATTCGCGGCGCTTGCCCTGATCTCGCCAGCAGCTGCTCAGAATCAGCCCGAAAAAAGCATGGAGGAACGGCTCGCCGCCTTCTTGAAGCAATTTCCCGAAAGCGACGGCAACAAAGACGGCAAACTGACCAACGAAGAGCGCATCGCCTTCAACAAAACAAGGCGAGGTGCCCAAGCTGAACGCGAACGCCCGCAGCGAGTCGCGCCGACGCACGCCGATCTGACCTACGGCGATCACGAAAAGCAGAAATTCGACCTCTGGCTTGCCGAATCAAAGGACGGATCCCCCACCCCGCTCGCGATTTACATTCACGGCGGCGGATTCCGCGGCGGCGACAAGCGCGTCTCCGGGCCTCCTCCAAAATACCTTGCGGCTGGAATTTCCTACGCATCGATCAACTACCGTCTCAGCGACGTCGGGCCCTACCCGATCATGATGCACGACGCCGCCCGCTGCCTCCAGACAATCCGGCACCGCGCTGAGGAATGGAATCTCGATCCCGGAAAAATCGTCTGCTACGGCGGCTCAGCCGGGGCTGGAATCTCGCTCTGGCTCGCTTTTCACGAGGACCTCGCTGATCCGGACAGCGACGATCCGATCGCTCGCCAATCGACCCGAATTCTCGCCGCCGGAACCAGCAACGGGCAGTCAACTTACGACATGCGGACGTTTCGCGATTGGTTCGCCGCGCCGAATCTCCCTCCCCACGAAGCTCTGCCGCCATTTTACGGAATTGAGCCCAAAGCAAACTGGGACACGCCTGAAATCCACGCCTTGATGGAAGATGCATCGGCGATCACCCACCTGACGAAAGACGACCCGCCAGTTTACATGATTTACGGTCGCGGCGACGTCCCGGTGGACGACAAAACCAACGCAGGTGTCTGGGTTCATCACGTCCGTCTCGGCCTGAAGCTGAAAGAAGCAATGGAAGCGATCGGGCTCGAATGCCATGTCCGCTCGCCAGACCACAAAGAGCAGAAATTCCGCGCCTTGGAGGATTTCGTCGCCGCGAAGCTTCTGGAGAGCGAAGACGAAAAACCGTGACCCCGAATTCCAAATCTGGTAAAGCCGAGGAGATCGCGCAGTCGTTGAATTAAAGTATGAAGAAACCCGTTTGCCTGACAATTTCGCCGCCGTTTGTCGAGGCCGCACCCGGTGCCGAGCCGTCCATCGAGGATCTGGAAATTCGCGTGTTGCGCGATTTGCCGCCGGATGCGCCGTGGCCGGAGGAAGGCTCGGACGAGGTCGAAGTGATGATTTGCCAGCAGCCACCGCCGAATTTCGAGGCGTTTCCACGTTTGCGCTGGGTGCAAATCGACTCGGCCGGCTATCAGCAGCTGCTGCCGTTTCGCCTGCCCGAAAAAGGCATTGTGGCGACGAACGTGCGCGGCGTTTTCGATTGTCCGATCGCTGAATGGAACGTCGCGATGATGATCAATTTGGTGCGCGACCTGCGGACGATGATCCGGCATCAAGATCAGGGAATCTGGGAGCGCTCGGGTCAGTTCACCGGTCAGATTCGCGGCAAAACGGTCGGCATCTGGGGCTACGGCGGGATCGGCCGCGAAACGGCGCGGTTGGCGAAGACGATGGGCATGCGGGTCCACGTTCTCGCGCGATCCGCGAACAAATCTCGCGACGATTCGACCTGCATCGAGGGCACCGGCGATCCGGACGGCTCGCTCCCAGACCGATACTTCGGCGAAGACGAAAAAGATGCGTTTCTCAGCGAGTTGGACTTCCTGATTCTCGCGCTGCCGCTCACCGCAAAGACCGACGGCCTGCTTGGCGAAGCGGAATTGCGCGCGTTGCCCTCCGGCGCTTTCCTGCTCAATCCGGCGCGCGGCCCGCTGGTTCAGGAAGCGGCCCTGCTCGCGGTGTTGCGCGATGGCCATCTCGGCGGCGCGGCGATCGACACGCACTATCAATATCCACTTCCGTCCGAGCATCCGCTCTGGAGTTTTCCGCAGGTGATTTTAACGCCTCACATTTCCGGAACGATCTTTTCCTCAAACTTCAAATCAGGGCTCATCGACATCTTCCGCCAGAACGCGAAACGCTTCGTCGCTGGCCAGCAGCTGCTGAACGTCGTGCCGCCCGCCGACCTGCTTCCATGAAAATCACCGGCGTCCGCACGATTCTCTCGACCGCACCTCAACGGGACGTCTTCATGATGCCCCGGACACGTCGCTCGGCGGCGTTCATCGTGATCGAAACGGACACCGAACTGACTGGCCTCGGCGAAACCTACGCGGGCTATTTTGTGCCTGAGTTAGTGCCGGGAATCGTCGAATTTTACGCGCCGATTCTGATCGGCCAATCGCCGTTGAATGTGGACGTGCTTTGTCGCCGAATGTTCGGTGCCGGGAAGTTCTGGGCGCGTGTTGGTCTTGGCTCGATCGTGATGAGCGGGATCGAGAACGCGCTCATGGACCTGAAGGGCAAGGCCCTCGGCGTGCCGGTCTACGAACTGCTCGGCGGGCGCTGCCACGACACCTTGCCATGCTACGCGACCGGCGGCACGACTCCGCACGATCGCGGTGAGTTGGAACGAAAGGTCGAGCAGTACCTCAGCCTTGGTTTCACGGCGGTGAAGCTCGGTGCCGGAACTTATCGAGAGGGTCATCCGGTTGTCACCGCAGGCTCGCCGCAGGAAGCGTGCGATGTCGAAGTTAGCAAGGTCGAGTTCCTTCGTCAGCGCTTCGGCGACACGTTTCAGCTGAATCTCGACGCTCACATGGACAATCTTGGCGAAGAATCGCGAATCTGGGATCTGGCTACGGCGACCCTCGTACTAAAAGCGCTGGAGTCGCATTCGATCGGCTTCTTTGAGGAGCCGTTGCCGTACACGGACATGCGCGCCTACGGCGACTTGCGCTCCGCGACCACGATTCCCGTTGCCGGAGGTGAGTGCCTGACCAGTCTCGAAGAATGGCGGGATTGGCTCGAGCATCGGCCCTTCGCCCTCGCGCAGCTCGACGCCTCTTACATGGGCGGCATCGCAAATTTCATCAAAATCGCCCGCCTTTGCGAACTTCAGGGCGTCTCGATCGCTACCCACGCTTGGTCAGCCACTCCCGGCGTCGCCGCGAACCTCCACGCTGCTTTCGCCAGCCGGAACACCGCCGTCTGTGAAATGGCCGCCTACAATCCGGCGCGCTCGGATCTGAACACGCATATCGAAGCGCCCTTGCTCAGCGATTTGTGGATCGAGCCGCCTGTTTTGGAGAACGGCCACATTCGCCTGGCCGACACCCCTGGACTTGGCGTACGCCTTCCAGATGATTTCATCGCGCGCCACCCGTTTGAACCCGGCAGCGGCGAGTTCAATTCAGTGGAAGGGAAAATCCTTCAACCCTGAGCCACGATTCGGTCGTAGTGACTTTTTACTCGCGACAAAAACCAGCGCCAGGTTCCACGCGGTTTTCCGTCATCCATTAGGAAGTGCGGACAATTTTTGTTAGGCGTGCTGTAGCCTTTCCTGGGCCAATGATAGTGCGGGACGACGTGGGAAAGCGGAATCCCGTGCGTGTACATCAGCGAAGCCGTTAACTTGGCCGTCCGGTCGATCGTTTGCGGCATGTTGTTTCCACGATGCTCGGCCATTTCGATTCCAATCGAAGTCCGATTTCCCGGACCATCGAAATCCGCATGCTCGCCCTGCTCATCGGTCGGCAAATGCTGAATCACGACGTTTTCCTGAACCGTGAAATGCCAGCAAAGATAGCCGCAAACTCCACCTCTCAGCGCCCCGCGCTTCAGAGCCTTGGCATGAGCGTAAGCGTCGCCAGAATAATTCTGCGTGCTGTGAATCGTAATGTATTGGGCCTTCATCGGGCGCCGAAGTCGCCGTCCGTAACGCCCACGCGGGATGAAATCGCGTTTCACCTTCAACTCCTGATGAAGCTGCCCGTGAGTCACTTTTGAATCCGGCACGATCCCCATTTTCGCCTGCCAGACCAGTGACTGCTGGCTCACCGTTGCGCAGTTGGAAAGGATAATTGCCAGAGCCAGGGCGAGAGACAAAGGCAGGAGGAGCGAGGCGCGTTTCATTAGCAAAAACCCTAACATAGCCTCAAAAGAAGAAATGCAAGCTTTGTCGCTTTGTTGAATGAAAGGAACCTCCGAAAACCCGTGTCTGGAGCGTCCGCCTTAAGATTTTGAATGGTTACTTATAAGATGTATTCTCAAAAAACGGCAATGCCGTTTCGAATGACAAGCCCGGGGTTGCCGGAGTGAAACGGAAGCTACCCCGGGATCGAAGCGCGAAGAAAAACCTCAAGGCTGAAGGCCTTGCGGACCGTTCCGGATCGCCTTCAGCGAACCATTCATGAGATGATTTGAACCCGGGGTAGACCTTCGCTTCGCTCCAGCCAACCCCGGGCTGGAAATACGAAACGGCGTTGCCGTTAGTCCTCGAACCAGGAATTTCCGGAGGTGGCCCGAAGAAAAAGTATGGATTTGAAGCCGATATCAGCTCCCAGTTAGAACAAGATCGCTATCGGTTAAAGATCGCGCCTCTTGATCGATGGACGCCCACCTCACGAACGCCCTGACCAACGGCCTGCACGCGCTGTTTCTGCTGCTGTATTTTCTGGCGGCGCTCCGCGCCAGACTGCTGGGGAATATGCGATTCACCAAGGCGGTCCTCGGGTTTTTCTTCCTGACATTCGCATTGAAAATCCTCGGCGTGCTCGTCCACGTCAACCCGATGGCGAAGGGCATCGATGAACTCTGGTTGTGCATCGCCGCCGGGCTGATCCTTCTGAATTGCCTGGTTCTGCAAGCCCTGAACTTTTCAGCAGCTGCTCGGATCGGCGCGCTCCTGTTTTTCGCCCTTTGCACTTTTGTGGCAGTCGAACGGAAGGATTTCACCTTCCTTGCAGTCGAGATCCTGGCGACGTATCTCGCGGCAGCGCTCTACTGCTCCGGATTGCTGAGGATCGGCTTCGTGAGCATCGCAATCTCAAATGTGGTCTGGATCGTGACCCGGAAGGGAACCGAAGCCTTCCTCGGTCACCAGATTCCGACCGAATGGCGCTACGACAACGACCTCTTTCATTTCATGCTGATCGCTTCCACTTTCGTAATCTACAAAGGATTCTCGACGGGAAACGGGCTTCCCAGGCCGGATCTTTCTTGTCCTCGTCGGTGTGAATCTTGACGCCAGTTTCGGAAACGAATCACACGCTCGACGAGGATGAACTCGGAAACGAACTCGACGATGACGAGGGAGCTGGTGGTTCGCTCGAAGACGATGACTGCGGTGCCGCCGACGACTCGCTGTTTCCGCCGCCTCCGGTTCCCGGCCCATGGCCCGAATGGAAGAAAGATCACGGCAAGGTGATCAACGCCATCAACGAAGCCGAAGGCAAGAGTGTGTCGTTCGCGCCAGCCAATCACCCGCAGGGAAACGGGAGATCGATCCGGGTGAAATGGATCTCGACAAAGCCCTCAAAGACGCGGGCATCGACCTGGCGAAAGCGTTCGACCTCGAAATCGTCATCCGCAATCCACTACCGAATTCAGCCATCCAGGATGCACTGCGCGGCCGGCACGGATATGTCGACCAGCAGGACCTCAACACCCTTCAGTGGGCCGGCGATCGCGGCACGGGCACCGTTCCCGCCCATCCGTTCCGATGCAGCCCGATGTTCTTCCGGGACAACGGCATGGCCCTCGATCTCGTCGACCTGCAACGCGGCGCGAACATCTTTCTCATCCTTAACGGCCCAAGTTTCGCCGAGATCGATCACCAGCAGCTGCCCGATCCGGAAGCCTACGAAGACCTCCGCCACCGCGACGCGATCCAGGCCGATGGAACCAGCGCCCGCCTCCATCTCATCCTCACTCCGGACAGCCTCGCCGAGCTACCCCCGGCCATTCGCGACTTCTGGCTCCCTATCCACGCGGCGCTGTCCTCGCCCGACGTGAAAAACGCCCTCTTTGCCCCGCCTTGTTCCGCCGTTTCGGACGCGAAGGCCTGCGAAATTTGAAAGTCGAGCCCCGCGTCTCCCTGATCCGCGACCTCGCCGGCTACCGCATCGGCGTTCACAAAGATATCGAGGCCAAAGTCATCACCGCCCAGCTTTACCTGCCTCGTGACGACTCCAAGGCCCATCTCGGCACGGCGTTCTATCGGAAAGCCCCGCCAAGCGCCAAAAGCCAAGCGCCCAGCTGCTGAAGGCCCCGCCTTCGTCCTCGATCGCCGGATGCCCTTCCTGCCTAATACCGGGTATTCCTTTACCGTCGGCGCTGACAGCTATCACGGGGTCGATCCGTTGGACCCAGAAGACGCGCCGCGGGATTCGGTGATGTTGGTGTATTACCTCACTGAGTGAGGTTTCTGAGCGTCTTAGCAAGAACCTCAGAAGGACCTCAGGCTTGAAGTAAAGCCAGAACGTTCAAGCTGAGGGGAGCCGGGGAAAAGATGCCGAATAAATCAACACGCCCCAATCCGGCTTCCCCTCCTGCGTATTATTCGCCGGGCTTGATTTGTGATCCGCTACTCACTTTTCGGTTCTCCAACAATGGTCCATTTCACTTTTTTTGTAGCGTCCGCGGCACTCACTTCGACAAAGAAAGTCCGTTCGGCGTTGAAAACGCAATTGTTTGGCTTCGCTGACCAGTACAAAGCAATCTCGTCCGAATCCTTAACGATATATTTTACCGTCCTTTCCTCTCCAGAAGAGCTGACAAAATTCCCCGAATTCGATTCTGTAAACGCAATCGATTTCCCACCTTCGGTCGGCACCCATTTGGTGCCGATCAGAAAAGTCTGAAGAGGCGTGTCTCTAATTTTGCGTTCTGGTCGCTCAGTGAGAGGGTGCGATGACTCTATCGAAAGACGTTCTATTTCGGTCTTGATCGCCAATGCACCGTCGAGGTCGCCGGATCTTGTCCTCGCATCCAATTGGGATTTAAGCGCTACAACCACTTGCGCTCGTTTGTCTGCGAGCTGCCTCTGGAAAGCGATGTGCTGCTCCAACTCCCATTTCTCGAGTTTTTCCACCAGTTCCGCCGACTCTGGAGGCAACTCCGCAAAACAGAATGCCGGAAAGATAAGAAGGGTAATAATTGCAGTTCTAATATTCATCGTATCCCTTTTTCTATTGGCGAACGTCCGAGCACAGTCACTACCTGCCGACAACGCGCTCCGACTTCGGGGTTAAGGTTGTGGCGTTCATTCAGATTTCAAGTCAAGGCGGGCAGGCAGTTGATCTGCTGCGCCTTGCTTGCTGGGTTCTCTCACTAGCATCCGAATCATTGGCCCCAACTTGCGGTTGAAGGCGCCTTCGATACCGCTCAGCGCCACCAACTGGCCCTCTGGCGTTTCAAACGCCCAATCGAAGGTCGCCCAGTCCCTATCCCGAATACTCACCCACAATCGCTTCATCACGAAGTTCCTCTCTTCGACCGTAATGGGTGTTGGCACCGTAAACTCCAGTTCAAGGTGGCTTTCACCTTTCAGTCGGTTGATCATGCCCTTGATCTCCTTCTGGCTGGGTTTCCAGCGGGAGTCACTGTCTTCCTGGCAATGGTGAGCGGCCATATCGTACACGTACACCAAGTGCGTTCTCAGGTAATCTATGTCTCCAGGATTTGAGAGCTTCACAACGGGCCGGCCCTTCATCGCAATCTGCAATACGTCTGCTCGCGCGCCGATTTCGGATGCAAACAGAATGACGGTGGCGAGAAGGAGGATTCTCATGGATTCTTCAGCGAACGTCAAGGCTCACGGGCGCGGGCGCAAGACGTAAAATTGCCGACCGGCGCCAATCCCGCGTCCCGTGCTACCATTTGTGTGTGCTCGGGTTAGGGTTCGGTTTCGCGCCACTCGAAGAATGCGAGAATGACCGAGATAAACCCAATCAAAATAACTGTGATCAGAAAGCGTTCAGCCTCCTTGGATTCGTGGATCCAAGACTGGAGATCTCCGATGTTGCCGACGGGGCGGGCAACTCGTTCGCTTTCAGGGACTGTACGAATCGGACCGCGGCCCCGCTCATAGTTGTAAAAGACGAGAATCGGTGAGCTGTCGGGGACAAACCGAGGTTCGGGACCACCCGGAGGCATTTCCCCGACTGGGGCCGTCAGGGTGCCGCCAAGGCGAACGATCGCAGTTGGAATTTTTCCTTGCTGAGTCGCTGCGACGACCTCGGAGTCGGATGTGTTGCGCTCAATCAGCGACCAGAGTGCAGAGAATTCCTCTTCATCGTCGAAGATGATAATCTCAGGATAACCTTTCGTGCTCGAAAGTCTTTCCAGCCCCTGTTGTGCGGATGCTCGGCCGGATAAGGAATCAGTCCACCCGTATCGATCTGAAACTCCTGCGAGAATTGCGAGTGCTGCCGCCAATACGGCAACCAGCGATCTTTGCTTTGACCTAAACTTCACAAGCCTAATCTGTGGCCCTGTTAGGGCGTTCGGCGATTACAATAATCGGCTCTTCAGGGATTTTCGTGGCAACTATCTAACGGAAAGAGATCTAACTTTGCGCAGAAAAACATGATTCGAATGCGGTAGTTGG
>JBLHKS010000161.1:0-15958 GCA_047620505.1 Verrucomicrobiales bacterium
AAGTCAGCAGCGCGCGGATTTCGGTCCTTTGCCAACTACCGCATTCGAATCATGTTTTTCTGCGCAAAGTTAGATCTCTTTCCGTTAGATAGTTGCCACGAAAATCCCTGAAGAGCCCTATTCTGCTTTAGCCCGCTTCGCTTGGGTTCCGGAGTAGACAGAAACACAATACGGGACGCAAAAGGTCAGGAGCATTTTTGGCCAACTCAGTGCATCCCAGTTCCCAGCGAAAATGTTTGAACCTTGGTTAATCAGGTTCAATAAAATGCCGACAAAAATCGCAACCCTGAGGCCGCTCATTTGAATAGATCGTGTCCGAGCAGTTGAAAGCCAGCTTTCGATAATGCGATCTTTCTAGGGGTTTTTCAAAGCCAGCACAAGCTGGCAATTTAATAAAATTCGGGATTGCATTTTTCGCCTCGATTTCGCAAAGTTGTCGAATTGATCTTAGTCAAGAAGCTTGACTCCCATTGTCGTAACCTTAACATCGCCAAGAGTGAAGCCAATCAATTCAAGCGACCGCCACAACTAGAAAATTAATCCGATATGACTGCCACCGCACCTGAAGAAAACCTTGAAGCTGAAGCCGCTGAGAATCCTGTTGTCGACGAACACGGATTTAACGACGAGGACCGTGAAAATATCGCCGGCGCGCAACGCGCTTTGGAAGCCGGGGTCGAACTGAAAAAGTGGTGGGAAGAAATCGACGCCTCAGGCAGTTACGGAAACCGATTTCAAGAAGCGTTTGTCCATAATCGGCCAGAGGATCACAGCTTTGGATTTTTCGAAACCGCAGAGCTCGCTGGAGGCAAAACGAAGGTTATCGGAAACGTCCAGCAGCAACTTTATCATCGGCCGAAAGCTGGATCTCCTCAATTTGTCCAAGAGCAGATCCGGGAATTTGTTTTGCGCTACTTTATGCGAGTGAGCGTTTATCGGACCCCGCAGCCGACGCCCGAAGAGGTTGATGTTCCCAAGGCGCTCAAGCCGATGAGCCAGTATCCGAGTAAAGATGATTACAAGCTTCAAGGCTTCGGATATTCGCAACGCTATTTCAAAAAGCGCGGCTCGGAGGAAATCGAAAAATTTGAGGAGGCCGATCAGAAGACAATTCTCGATCTGCGTGATCTTCGCGACAATTACGACTTCGCGATGATTCGGAATCCGATCGTTGATTTCCAGATGAACGTTCGACCGCTCGGAGTTCGCGGACCCGACTTGGCTCTTCCTATTCCGTGGGCTGCCAACTGGTTGGTTATGTCTCCCGATACGATTACGATTGACGAAAACCCCGGTGCCGGGCTGCTCGGTCGTTACGGAATTGGATATTCCTTCATGAGAGATCCGGGCGAACCCGGCATGTTTGCTTACGGCCCCGGTCAGTTGGAGCCGACGATTCAGACTCTCGTTTGGGAAGTCCACGAAAATGGCGATGTCATCGTGCGGATGAGTTTCGTTTCGGCCGCGCCCAAGGCGATTCTTAATATTTCGGCCAATCCGCTCGATTGGGGATTCATGGCGGCGAATCTTTTGACTGCAGGAAAGCTGTCGAACGTCCTTTCGCCGATGCGCAAGGCAGTTAACACGCTACCTTTGTCGAAGTTCTCCTTTGACCCCGTTTACCCGATGGTCCGCGCCCTCAATTTTTTGACCTTTGGCGCTGCTGGTAAAAAGCTTGGGATTTCTCAGGACGAGATCAACAAAACGCTGACCTACGTTCACTTCCTTCAGCATTACAACGCTGTGCTAGGCTCTCGCCAGACTTGGGAAATGTTCCCGGACTGGACTGCCGAGGCGGGTTTGCCCGATTGGGTGAAAACCGGCGATAGCGCGTAGTCCAGCAGCTGCTGGAGCGACTTGGCTTCGAGGCGGCTGTCAGAATCGATTATCGATGGGAAATTAAGTTGACCCGATCAATGGAAAATCGAATGATGGCCGCGGTTGAGCCTCCCCGACTCAAATTCATTTCAAAAGTTCCAAATCGACGATGAGCGAAACCAAAACCGGCGAATTCTGCTGGAATGAGCTTCTCACCACGGACACTTCAGCCGCGAAAACCTTCTATAGCGAGCTTTTCGGTTGGGAGGCTGAAGATATGGATATGGGGGATTTCACCTACACAGCGTTTCGAGCACCCGGATGGGGACTTTTGCTGTTTTTACTGACCCACAGGGCGCGGCATTCGCGGTCTGGAAAAAGAAAGATTGTTAACCGGCGCAAACCGTTCGCCACATCCGATGCGGGATTGACTCCGCCTGTTTCGGAACTGTAATCCAGAAAGGAGTCTCTAAACAGATGAGGAAAATATCCGCGAGCATCATGAAGGTCCCGGTGAAGGTGATGGTCTCCAGCATGGAGACGATCACTAAAACCATGCAGGAGATCCAGGAAATGTCCGCACCCCCGGAGGTTGACGACGATTTGGATGACGAATCCGAGAAGGGGTCGAGGATGGCAGAGGTCTCGAAAATGGCGTTCATGCCGTTTTTCGCGATGCTTAGACTCCCGATGAATCTTCTGGCCTCAGGTTTGACATCGATGTCGGAGTCAATTCAGGAAATTAAAAAGGCCGCACAACCAGGGGAGGAAGAAGAGGAAGAGGATCTTGGGAAGCCGATCGACAAGCTGATTTTTCCGCTTTCTGAAGAGGAGAGCGCGCTCGAGGCTGAAGCTAGTCTTGATCCGAAGGTAGCGGAAGACGCGGCCTCCCTCTGGCAGATCGGCAGAACTGGAACGGTCGAGTACGCGGGGAAATGGAAAGAGACATTTACTTATAAAGTGGGATCGAGCCTTGATGAGGTTGAGAACCCAAGGTCCCCTCTTTATATTAATGTTGAAGGAGCCCATAAGGCCAGAGGCACGACAGAGCGTCTTAACCTCCAATTTGAATTGGAGCGGGTAGATCTCGGCAAGAATCTGGCCCTGATTTATGATCGATGGGGCGGCGAAAAGGACGAGGTCCGTTTGGATGGCGAACTGGTGGCACCGGTCAGTGGTGCGGGGATTGGCCGGTACAAGCAGGTTGCGCTTTTGCTCGGAGATATTCCGAACGGCGAACACACGATTTCGTTAACGACGACAGGAGATGAAGAAAGCGAAGGGCATCGAATCGATTTCCTGAAGCTTGTGGAGATCGAAGAATCCGAAGCTGAAACCGAAGAGGGCTAACAAGCAAAACACTTGGTCCGAATCACGGCCCTCGTTTCATCAACTACATAATTCCGGAGAAAAAGAATGTCAGACACAAATGATCCAGAATCGCCCGACCTCGAATCAGCAGCTGCTGATTCCGAGAATCCTGAAGCGGCTGAAATTACGCCAGAGGCCGAAGCAAGCGCCGCTACCCCGAGTTCTTCGACTGAGGTGCCTTCAACGTTGTTAGGGGCTGAATTTGAGGCCGGAACCGATGGGTCAAACGATGCCGATTCCATGGCAGAGTTGAACGATTCGGTTCCTTTGCCGCCAGATCCGACTCCGCCGACTGCAGAAGAACCTGAGCCGGAACCTGAGCCGGAGCCTGAGCCGGAACCAGAGCCGGAACCAGAGCCGGAACCAGAGCCGGAACCAGAGCCGGAACCAGAGCCGGAACCAGAGCCGGAACCTGAGCCTTCCGTTGAGGAAGATGCCGATCCTTCAATATCGGGTATGACGATGGGAGACGGGGTACTTTCGAAGGCTGAGCTGCTCGCCTGCGCTCGAGAGACTTATCTCATGAAGGAACTCCGGGACGACGTCCTGAAGGAGTTGACACATGAGGTCACCAGCCTGCGATTGGCACCTGGCGAAAAGCTTTTCAGCCAGGGGGATGAGAGCGATTCCATCTACCTTACGGTGAAGGGAAAACTGGAAGGTTACCTTGTCCAGGAGGACGGAAGTGAGAGGTTCGCCGGACAGATTGAACAAGGCGAGCTGGTGGGCGAAATGGGCGTATTTACGGGTGAAAACCGTACTGCTTCAGTTTATGCCCATAAAGATTTCGAGTGCGTACTGGCCAAGCTACCTGAGGAGGGTTTGCGAAATATTGCGGAGACAGACCCTGAAGCTTTGATCCACGTCGGAGAAATTATCCGCCAAAGATTGTTTCGGATCCAGCTCGCCAAGATGCTGCCCCAATTGTTCGGGGAACTCGACGAAGAGACTTTCGACAATATCGAGGCTGAGGCCGAATGGGTCCAGGTCGCACGTGGTGATGTTGTCATGAAAATCGGTGATCCTGGTGACAGCATGTTCATCGTTATCCGAGGCAGATTGCAGGCGTGGATTCCCAATGAAGATGGGGAAAAAGTCGTCGTCGGGGAAATCACTCCTGGTGAGAGCGTGGGCGAAATGGCGCTGTTCACCGCTGAGCCGCGAGTTGCTGACGTGATCGCGGTTCGGGACACGGCGATGGTGAAATTCTCGCGAGAAGGCTTCGATCGCCTGATGGAGAAATATCCTCACGTGATCCGGCAGATCACGAATGTTCTGATTGGACGACTCCGGCGGATGGCCTTGTCCAAGACGCCACCGCAAAATATCACCAACGTCGCCGTGATTGCTTTGAACGACGATGTGCCGGTAGATCGCTTTATAGAGCGATTCGTTGGTTCCCTTCAAAAGGTCGATTCGACGGTTTGGGTCAGTAGCGAGAGGATCGACTCAACCCTTGGAATTGAGGCAATCTCTCAAACGGATGCTGCAAATCCGTTGAACATCAAGATGACGGCTTACTTGGATGATCAGGAGGCCAAAAATCGCTTCGTGATCTATCAAGTGGATCTGGATTCCGAGATCACCGAATGGACTAAGCGCTCCATTCGTCAAGCTGATCGAATTCTACTTCTGGCACACGCTTCTGACGACCACAGGGTAAGTGTTTTCGAGTCCAAAATCGACCAGATCGCCACCGTCCGCAAAGACTTGGTCTTGTTGTATCCGGACGGGAAAACTCCGCCGAAAGGGACGATCAAGTGGCTCAAACCGCGGAACATCGTCAAGCACTACCACACTCGTTGGAATCTGGATGGCGACTTTGATCGGCTCGGACGATTTATCGCCGGCAAAGCTGTTGGTCTGTGTCTGGGCGGTGGTGGCGCGCGAGGTTTTGCCCACTTTGGCGCGATCAAAACGATGCAGGAGGAGGGTATGCCGATCGATATGATCGGTGGCAACAGCATGGGTGCTTACGTCGCCAGTATTTACATGATGGGCTATGCTCAAGGCTGGGATCTCAAACAGATGATCAAGGCGACCCAGAAAGTCTTTGCCCGCTGGTTCTTACACGTCACTCCGCCGATCGCCTCGTTCGTTGCTGATGGGATTCTGGTTCACGATATCAAAGCCTGTCTCGGGCCCGATACCCAGATCGAGGACCTTTGGCTTCCTTTCTTTTGCGTTTCGAGCAACATGTCTCGTGCTGAAGTGAAGACTCATTCAACTGGCGATCTGTGGCGAGCCGTCCGAGTCAGCGGTGGTCTGCCCGGGATTGTGCCGCCTTTGGTTTATGACGGTGATCTGCACTGCGATGGAGCGTTGCTGAATAACCTTCCGGTCGATGTGATGAGCCAGATGAGTGATGGCGGAATCGTTATCGGTATCGACGTCAGTCCGATTGTCGACATGGGTGAAAATATGCCCTATGGAGATAGTCTTTCCGGCTGGGATGTTATCTTCAGCAAGATCAATCCGTTTAAGGAAACGATTACCATTCCGAGTCTGCCCGGGATCATGCAGCGAGCGTCTGAAATCGGCGCGGTTCTCCAACTCAAAGGAGTTGTCGATAAATTGACTGATCTCTATATTGCGATGCCGGTCGAGCATTTCGACATTCTCGGATTCGGCGAAGCGGAGAAAATTGCGCAGGTTGGCTACAACGAAGCGCAACGCTCGATGCTTCCATGGATCACTAATTGGGCGAAGGAAGAATCGACGAGCGGAGATTCTGCCTGAGGAATTAGATTGGGCGAACGGTCGCCAGATTACGGGGAGCAAGTCGGACGATTTGCTCCCCTGCGCGCTAGCGTAGGTAGGAACAGAACAGCACTTCCGGTGTGTCAGCAGCTGCTGGGTTTCCGATTCAGTTTCGGACTGGGCTCGACCGTTCCAGATCATCCGATTAAATCTGAATGCTCAGAGTATCGTAGGCCATGTAGATTTGCTTGGGATACGGATCTGGTTCTTCGGCTCCGTGGATTTCGCAGTAGCGCCGCGTTCCGTTTTCCAGATCCTCCAACTCTTCGTCATCGGCGGTTGGCTCGTGGTGAACCATGCAGAGCGTCTTTGCTTTTGCGCGAGCGCAGAGCTCAACTCCAATCAGGTTACTGCTGTGGCCCCAGTCTTCCTTCGCACCAGTCGCGTCCGCGTGCATGTACTGGGCGTCAAAAACCACAATGTCAGCGTCGCGACAAAATTCGACGAATGGGTAATTTTCATCGTGGTAATTGTCTTTGTGTTCTGAATCTGTGGAGAGAACGATCGCTTTACCGTCTTTTTCGAATCTATAGCCAAATGACACTCCGGGGTGGTGCTGCCGCAGCGTCGTGATGTTAAATCCAGCGACAGAAAATGGTGTTCCGGGAGGCTGGATATCGTATTCAATATCCGCGCCCATGATGCTGAGAGGGACGGGGAAGAATGGAGCTTCCATCTGATATTTGAGAACGTCCGGCAGGGCAGGATGATGGCCGTGAAGAATGACTCGGTTTCCTGGGATGTAAGCAGGTATGAAAAACGGAAAGCCCTGAATGTGATCCCAATGAAGGTGTGAAAAGAAGATATGGAAGGTCGACTGTTCTCCTCCTTTTCCTTTTGCCATGTAGTCCGCTCCAAAACTGCGAAGGCCTGAGCCTGCGTCGAAGAGAATGTATTCGTTCGGGGCCGAGGCTTCCTGAATTTCGTAGCAAGTTGTGTTGCCACCGTAGTTGCCTACAATCGAAAAGGGTAGCTGATCCAGAAATTGTTCAAGGGCTTCGTCCGTGCTCAGGTCATGTCCTCGAGCGGCAATCAGGCCCTTCTTGACTTTCAAGCGCGCATCGACGGCGGAATTGGATTTGGGTATGGATCCGCGAGTTCCCCAGAAATGAAGTTTCATGAAATGAGCGCCGGTTATTTAACCAAACTATAGCTAGCCTAGTGATCCTGGGCGAAAGGATCAACGTCGGATTTGAAGAAATTCAAAAAAATCCGCTGGCCACGGCCGGTTGGTTGGCGGTATTCATCCTGCTAGCAGCACCAAATCAGCGCGTTTGCATTGAACTTTTCCCCGCCAACAACTCCGGCTCGATTCAGCCTCTCGATGAAGGCCGAATTCGAATCGTTGTCAGACTCCCAGGATAAATTGGGCAGAGCGCCCGAATTTTTGGCCTTGTCGTCGGAGTGCCAGTTCGCGATCCGGCTCGTTCTGGATGAGATCGCTTCCAATGTGATCAAATACGACGCAAGGCGAGAGTCGCCGGTCACGATCGAGATGAAATTCTGGGTCGAAGACGGGGAGATGATCGTTTCCCTCAAAAACGACGGCCAACCGTTCAGTCCGCTCGAGTTGCAGGAAGCTGATCCTGATGAAAAGCTCGCGCGACTTGAACCAGGTGGCTTGGGGCTTTATTTGATCAAGAAATCGGTAGATGAAATCTGCTGGCGTCGAGAGGATGGGAAAAATCATCTTCTGGCGAGAAAGAGTCTCGAGAATCACCGTTCTTCACCCTCATCCGTTTAACATCCTTCGATAACAATGTCCGATCTCCCATTTGAAGCTTCCGTTCAGATCAATGGCGATGCCGCTGTGATCAATTTAACAGGCCGCTTGGATAGCACAACGTCACCGGAATTTGAAGCCGCTGTAAATGAAGCTGCCGCGAAAGAGCCTAAGCGGTTTATTATGGAAATGAGCAAGGTCGGTTTTATGAGCAGTGCAGCCCTCCGTGTGATCATCATTTTGATCAAAGAGGGGCAGGCGAGCGGCGCTGAAGTTGTGGCTGCGGGGGCTTCGAGCGACGTTCTCGAGATTTTCCGAATCAGCGGTTTTCAGAAAATGATCAAGACCACGCCGACTCTGGAAGAGGCGCTCGCATGAGCAAATTCTGGGGCAGCCTTCCCGTCGGGGTGCGCCGCTGGCTCGTCGTTGTGCTTGGCGGATTTGTGTTTCTCGCGTTGGATTTTGTTGGGACGTTTTCGGAACTCGAGTCGATCACTGTTGATTCCCGATTTCGACTGAGAGAATCGGTTTATCCCGGGCCTCTGCCCAGTGAGCAGCTGCTGGTGCTCGGCGTGACTCAGCAGGGGATTCAAGATCCTTATTTCGGCCGATGGCCGTGGAAGCGGGCGATTCACGGCGATATGTTGGCGTTGCTCGGCGCGGCTAAGCCGAAAGCTGTTAGTTTTGATATTATTTTCAGCGAGCCGTCCGCTTCGGCCGACGACGACGCCTATTTCGCCGAGAGTGCTGCCCAGGTTCCGACCGTCGTTGGAGCCACGATGCTCCGGGTGAATCCGATCGAGTTCGATGACCCGGCCAAATCGCAGAATTACGATTTCGAGTATCATCTTCAGTCGCCGCGTCGATTGGAGGTGAAATTGATGGGGCCGGATGCCCTGGATTCGCCGGGCAGCGTGACGATTGACGGTGTGGATCCGACAGGCGAAGCCGTTTCCGAGACTTTTCTCTTCAAGTCCGGTGTTGCAGAGCTGACTGGGAAGAATGCGATGATTTCGCTGAGTTCAGTAAAGTGGGAATTCGAGAAAAAGGGCGTTCCGATCAATATCATTCCGGGCAGCTCACCCGCGTTTCAGCCGCTCTCCGATGTCGAAGGGCCGATCGAAGATATTCCGGCTCCAGCGCCGCCGCTTCCGCCTTACCTGGCTTTGGCCAACGCTGCTAAATTGGGTTTCGCGGAAGCTTCACCCGATCCCGATGGTGTCTGGCGAAAAGTCCCTCTGGTGATTCGATATCGCGATGAGGTCTTCCCAACTTTGGTGACTCGGACGATGATGACCTATTGGAATCTCTCAGATAGCGATATCGAGGTCGTTGTCGGAAAACATCTGACCTTCAAACGCGAAGACGGCTCCGTTCGCGTTCCGATCAACGAACGCGGCGAGATGCTCTTGAATTATCGCTCGATTGATCGCTTCAGGGAAAAAAATGTGCTGCCGTATTCCCAGTATTTTAAACAACTGGCAGGGCATTACATGGAAAGTAAGCCGTGGCCTGAAAATCTTCCACATCCCGAGGACAAGATAGTCTTCGTCGGAGTCCTGGCCGAGGTCATCGACATCGGCGCGACTCCGCTCTCGCCCCTGACCCCGAAGGCCTACATCCACGCCCATGCGATCGACAACATTTTGCGCCAGGACTTCATCAAATCCCCTCATTGCATCTTGGTCGTTCTTGTTTGGATTCTTTTTACCGGCCTAACGCTTCAGCTGCTCAGCTGCGCTCGAATTTTCTGCGCGATCCTGATTCCAGCGGGGATTCTGCTCGGTTACGCCACTCTCGCCTACCTTCTATTCATCACCAACAGCGTGCAGCTGCCGATGGCTTGGGCGATGATCGGCTTTGCTCTTTTTCACGGCGGAAGCACGGTCCGGCGCTGGTATCACGCTCACGAATCGCATCTGAGGATCGAAGGCCAACTTCGGGCTGCGGGCGAAATCCAGATGGGGATGCTGCCGAAGCTGATCGAGGTGATCCGCGGTCACGAAAACAAATTCGACATCGCCGCAACCCTCATTCCGGCTACCGAAAACAGCGGAGATTTTTACGATGTCTTCTGGTTAGCTGAAAACCGAATTTGTCTCGTCGTCGGCGACGTCTGCGATAAAGGAATCGTCTCGTCCATCTTCATGGTGATGTCGAAAACGGTCATTCACGGTCTCGCGCGGCCAGAATACGGAGTTGAAGAAATCGTGGCGCGGGCCAACTCCGCGCTGGCCGATCAAAACGAAAAAGGCCTGTTCGCGACCGTGATCATGGCCGTGATCGACCTGACGACTGGCGAAATGGCCTACACCACGGCCGGTCACCACGGCCCGGCGCTGCTGTTGACGACTGGCGAAGTGACCGTGCTTGAGGCGACCGAAGACTTTGCCGTCGGCCCGATTTCCGGGATCGATTACCAGGTCCGAAGGCACACGCTCAAGCCGGGCGAGACCCTTTTTCTCTGCACGGACGGCGTGGACGAAGCCTTTAACCCCGAGGGTGAGCAATTTGGCATCGATCGAGAGTTGGAAACTCTCAAGGGTCAACACGGCAAGACCTGTCAGCAGCTGCTGGATCAGATGTTGATCGACATCCAGACTTTCGCAGGCAAATGCCCGCAGTCTGACGACATCACGATGATGGCTTTCGCGCTTCATCCAGACTTTGTTCCGGACTGAGCGCGATTCCGAAAAGTTGCTGGAAAAAGGCCCCAAAGCCGCCAGCTTCAACGCGAACCCGGCGTCGCGATCGCTTTTGATCGGACAAAAATATCTGGAATCTCCTGATTCTGGCTCTTGCCAGTTTCGGTATCGAAATGGATCCGCAAATGCAGCTAACCGCTTTTAAGAGAAAACAATCGTCCCTGGCCAGGATGAGGAAACCCGGATTCGCCTGCAGCCTCGTTGCGATTCTGACGATTTGCCTCGCTTGGAATCCGCTCCTCGCAACTCCGGTGAATCCCGGCGGCCAGGAGCTGACCCCGGATGACCTTGCGATCAAAATCGATGGTATCGAATTCACGCTTTCTGAAAACGGAAGCGGTGAGCGGCTTCAGATCGATCAGAAGGCGATTTCCAAAGCGATTATCGAGTGGGAGTCGTTCGATATCGACGCGGCGGACATCGTCAATTTCACTCAGCCCAATGGTGGCGCGGTCCTCAACCGAATTCTGGATTCTGGCGGCGGGACGGAAATTTTCGGGCAGCTGCTGGCGAACGGATCCGTTTTTCTCCTCGATCAGAACGGAATTCTCTTCGGCGCGGGCTCTCGAGTTGACGTCGGCGGCGCTTTCATCGCGACGAGTCTCGATATCAATGAAGCCGATTTCGAAGCGTTCGCGACGAATCCGAATGGCGGAAGCAGCCAGCTGAATTTCGCAAACGGAGCCGGTCGCGGGCCGATCTTGATCGAAGCCGGCGGCTTGATCGAAGCGGGAAACGATATTTTTCTCGTCGCGCCGCAAATCACGAATCATGGCGTGGTCCGAACGAAAGGGACCGGCTCGAATTCGGCCGGAGGACCTGGAGGAACGGTGGCGCTGGCGGCTGGAACCGCGGTTGAAATCGCAGCCGGAACGCCGAATGGCGAGCGCGTGCGAGTGGTTGCGGGAGCGGCCGGAAATTCGATCGAAAACGGACCAACGGGGGTGATCGAAGGTGTTGCCGCTGAACTCAAAGCGCATGGCGGGAATGCGATGGGTCTGGCGATTCGAAACGCCGGAACGGTCCGCGCAAATTCAGTGACTCACGAAGGCGGTCGAGTTCTTCTGCGGGCGAGCCGCGGAAAAGTGGAGAGTTCTGGATCGATCCGGGCTTCGAAAGCCGCCGGAGCGGTTGGCGGCGAGGTCGCGATCAGCTCGCCGGACGCGATCGACGTTAGCGGCCGAATCAACGCGAATGGAACCGACGCGGGAGGCGCTGTGAACGTCGGGAGCGACGCTGCGAATTTGATCGTGGCGACCGACACGACCATCGGCGGAAACATCAGCGCGAACGCGACCGAAGCGGGCGTTGGCGGCAGCGTTTCGGTTCTCGCGCGGAATTCGATCACGGTGGACGGAGCGATCAGCGCTCGCGGGATCGCTCAGGGCGGAACGATTGCGATCGGCGATGCGGAGACGGCGTTGGTCGACGTAAACGCGACTGCGGTGCTGAATTCGGGCGCGAGCGCGGGGCCAGGCGGATCGGTCGCGATTCTCGCGGCGGACTCGATCGAGATTGACGGCGACATTCGGGTCAATGGACTCGTGGGCGGAACGATGACGCTCGGCGCGATCACAACTGGCGAGGTAAAAATCGGCGAGGAAGCGGATTTGAGCGCGAACGGGGCGGACGGCCAGGGCGGCTCGGTCTCGATCGTGGCTGAGGATTCGGTGGAAGTCGCTGGGCGGATCCGAGGCGTGGGCGGTCCGAACGGCAACGGCGGGAGCATCACGATTTTGAGCGGGAAAGACTCTAACATTACCCAAACCGCGGTGCTCGATGCGAGCGGTGGACTCAACGGTGGCTCGATTTTCGTCGATTCAGACGGAACCACGAATTTCGATGGCAGAGGTCTAGCGGTCGGCGGCAGCGGCGATGGCGGGTCGATCCTGGTGCGCGGCGCTGACGGCGTTGATGTCGGTCCGGCTGCGATGCTCGACGCGAGCGGCGGAGGGAACGGCGGCTCGATTCAGGTCGACGGCGGTTCGGGAATCACGAATTTCGAAGGGACGGCTCTCGCAGTTGGAAACGGGGGCGTCGGCGGCTCGATCACGGTCGTCGGCTCCGAAATCAACACAGCAGCTGCTGCGGTTCTCGATGGAAGCGGCGACGCTGGCGGTGGCAGTGTCAGGGTCGGTGGCGGACGCCGTGGGCAAGACCCGAATCTGACGAACGCGGCAAACGTGAAGGTCGAAGCGGGCGCAATTCTGGCCGCCAACGCGCTCAACGCAGGCAACGGCGGCGAGGTGATCGCGTTTGCCGAAAACCGGCTCATTTTTCATGGTTCCGCGTACGCATCTGGCGGAGAGTTCAGCGGCGACGGCGGGTTTGTGGAAGTTTCCGGCAAGCAGCGTCTGGAGCTGGGAAATTTTGTGCAGTCGGTCAATGTTTCAGCCGCAAACGGGATTTCGGGCGTCTTTTTAATCGATCCGGTGGACGTTGAAATCGGACCTGCGCCAGGGCCGCCCATTGCCGGCAGCCCGGTAAGCAACGCAACTTTTCTCAATGACGCCGCCGTCGGAGCATTTTTGGCCGGAGGAAGCCTCGTGATCCAGACCGGCGCGGGAGTTGGCAATGGCGACATCACCACCTTGGCCGGAAGCAACATCACTTGGGCCTCCGCGGAATCTCTAACATTTCAGGCCGACCGGAATTTCGTCCACAACGGCGCGATCAACGCGACGGGCGGCGGTGCGATCACAATCGAAGCGAGCCAAATCGATCTCGATCCAGCTTCTACGATTTCCCGCGCAGGAGCTCCAGCCGGCCGACTAACACTTCAGGCGGATCACATTCGGGCCGGAACGGCGGCCACGGTTGCCGGCGATTTCACTGGATACACGGTTTTTCAGGACGGATTCATCTCTGGCCAGTTAGCTGAAGGACCTGTCAGTTTGAGAACAATCGGGGGATTGGGCGTGGGTAACGGATTTCCTGAGACGGGAGACATCCTGGTCAATGAATCGATTGTCGGAGCTTCATCTCTGACGCTGAATGCAGGTGATGACGTCTTCTTTGGCCCACTTGCTCAGTTGACGACGGGTGGGCTGAGCCTCGCAGCTGGCGATATCGTTCGCTTCGACACAAACCATATCGATGGCGGGGCGGCGAATCCTGTCGGGATAACAAATACGGGTAATTTTTCTCTAGCGGCAAAAAATCTCGTGTTTGGCGTGGTCCTGCCGCTAAGCGATGACACCGGAATTCCCGCCGGATTCGTCAATACCCAGCTCGGGAACGGCAACGTGGCTCTTTCCAGCACGACCGGCCCAATCGATTTCACCGAAGGCGTCAACGGCGGCGGAAATCGGAATCTTTCGCTCAGCTCCGCAGGCGCTGTGACCTTCGGTGCCCTGAGCGAATTCGCTGATCTTGGCAACCTGACTCTCACTGGCGACTCAGTCGACCTGACTAACCTGAACCGGACGTTTCCGGGTGGCCAAGCGGGCTCGCTCAGCCTCACCGCGGATTCGATCGTTGGCGGGATTCCACCCGGATTCTTCCAAGCCGAGCTGGGTAAAGGCGATGTGACGGCGACGATCGCCACCGGAGATTATCAGTTCGTCGACGGAGTCAGCGGCGGCGGAACTCGAAATCTGACGCTCAGCATCGGCGGCAACCTGACGTTTGGCGCGGCGAGTGGTTTTAGAGATATCCCCAACCTGATCCTTGGCGGGCAGACGGTCGACCTCACCAATTTCAGTCGAAATTTCTCCGCGGGACAAAACGGAATCCTGAATCTGAACCTGGATTCCGTCCAGGTCGGCGGAGTGAACCAGGCGCTTCCAGGCTACTCGTATCTCCCAATCGGATTTCTGCTGACCGAACTCGACCGCGGCGACTTTACGGTTTCGACTCAAAATGGTGTCGGAGTCCTGACCCCGGGCGGTGCGACGGATTCCGGGGATATCCTGATTGATGAAAATATCGTCCAGGGCGCAGGGACGAGCACTTTCGGGCTTACTTTCGTGGCGAAAGACGACCTTCTGATCGAAAGCGCCAATGAGATCAATATTCGCGGTAACCTCGCCTTCACCGCTGGCGATCAAGTGTTCCTTCAACAGGGCCTCCCGGCAGCCCTTCCGGCAAACAACGTTTCGATCACCAGCAGCACTGGCTCGATTTCGGCGACCGCTGGAGCCGGAAACCTCAACGTGCAGGGTTCTCTCACCGCGGGCACTGGGTTGTCGCTAATCGGGAACGATGTGAACATCGCTGATAATTCCACGATTCGGGCGAACCTGGCCCTTGGCTCCACTGTCGCACTCGAAATCGGTGGACCGGCCACCGTGGACGTCAACATCGGCGACGACGTAACGATCAACGGGCGGCTTGGCCCGACAACGATCCTTGCCGACCAGAAAATCGATATCGACTCCGGCGCTCAAATCACTTCCCGAGGGCTCACGATTGGGAACCCCGACACCGACGAAATCGAGATCGGCAGCAGCGGCAATCTCAGCGGAGTCGAAGGTGCCCTTGCTATCCTGGCCAATGACATCGAGTTCGAAAGTTCCGCCGGGAATCCGCAAGGAACCATTTCCGGATTCTCAGTTGCGATTGGCGGAATCGTCACTGGCGGCCCGGGCGTCGTCGCGAACGCGGACACGAAAATCAACGACAACTGGGCTATCACAGCCCCGGCGGGCTCCTCCGTCACGGTCCTTGGGCAGGACATCGATATTACGAACGCATCGATCGGAGTCGGCGCTCAGACTCCTGCGGTTGTCATCGGCAACGGCGCGACCACGAATCTTGATGTCAACGACCTCTCGATAACCGGGCGAAACGTCAGTCTCACTGGAGGGCAAATCGTGCTCGACCCGGCCAGTTTCACCCGGACCGGAGCGGGAACGTTGACGGTGACCTCGGGCTCGATCGGGATCGCCGCGGCAGCGGGTCCTTCGATTTTCACCGGCGGTTTTGTCGAACAGCAGCTGCTGTTGGGCGATGTCAGCCTCATCACGGTTTCGCCCGTGCCAAACGACCCGCCTCCCTCGCTTCTGCCCAGCGGTGCCGACATTTTCATCAACGATTCGATCGAAAGCACCAGCCCGAATTCCCTGACCGTCAACGCACAGGACGATCTCTTTTTTGGATCGGGCTCAACGATAATTAAAGTCCCGGGTGGTATCAATCTGCAAGCCGGCGACGAAATCGTTCTTCACAACGATGTTCCGGGCGGGAGTTCGCCGCCCGGGGCGTTTCAGTTGATCGCCGGAGAGGGCTCGACGATTCAGGCTACCGCCGGTGGTCCCCTCACCGTGGGCGCGCCGGGTGCTCCGACGCAATTCCGTTTTCCCATCGATCCGATTCTTCCGGTTCCGGGCGCTCCGCCAAACTCAACTCTGAACTTGCAAGGCGTCGGAGTCACCGTGCAGAGCAACACCAACATCGTGCCGCCTCCGAATCCGAATGCGCTGACGGTCACGATCCAGAACAACGCCCCGCTTTCCGCGCCGCAGGGGGTTCTGATTCTTCCCGCAGGGACGAGGCAACCCAATATCCTTGGCGTTCTCGGCGGGGCTTCCCGGTTGGTGGCGCTCAATCTGGTGCTGCGGCCAGGCAGCTTGCCACTTCC
>JBLHKS010000162.1:0-15851 GCA_047620505.1 Verrucomicrobiales bacterium
AGGAGTTTGACTTCGTTCAACGGCCGGGCCGAAGCCGCGACTTTGGAGAAGTAGTAGTCGAGGATCGCGCGGGGGTTGAAGCGGTCTTTCACCACCTCCGGCGGGAGGCCGAGACCGGGGTTGCCGCGCAGGTAAAGCGATTCCAGCGCCGAGAGCTGGCCGATCTCCGGCGGCAGCTGCTGGAGGGCGTTGTCTTGGAGGTAAAGATATTTCAGCGCCGAGAGCTGGCCGATCTCCGGCGGCAGCTGCTGGAGGGAGTTGTTGTGGAGGGCAAGCACTTTCAGCGCCGAGAGCTGGCCGATCTCCGGCGGCAGATCTCTCAGACCAAGGTCCATAAAATTCAGCCCATCGCCGCCGTCCGCTTTCCACTCTTGAATCCTCCGCAAGGCCTCCACATACGCCTGTCGCGCCATGTGGTCTTCCTTGGTTTCTGAAGAAGACGAAGGAGAAGGCAACGGTGTCGCTGGCTCTGACTCGGAATCGGGCATGGAGGTGAGGGCGTGGCGGGAATGTAGGATGGCTTGCCAAGCCGTCCGCGGTCGACCGGCACCGGGCTATGCCAGGGACGGGTTGGCAACCCATCCTACCTCAGGTCGACCGCAGTCGCGGTTGAAATCCCATCCTACATCGCCAATGTCCCCAGTGCAAAATTGACCTTTTTTCAAAAAAACATCGATCTTGCACTGCCAGGATGGGCCTATTTTCGCCAGATTATCGATTTTCCCACACCAAGATCGGCCTTTCCCCGGCAAGACATCGATTCCACAGCGCCAAGGACCGCCTACTCCCGCGAATTCATTCATCTCGCAGCGCCCAAAACCGCGATTTTTCGCCAAACCATCGATCTCGACGGATTCCAGGCTTGCCTTCGTCGGTAAATTACCTATTTATCTAGACTAGAAACAGCCAGATATCGACCTATGCCACGTTACACCCCTCCCGGATCCGATTCCGACCGCCTTTCGACCCTGAAGACCGTTCTCGAAACCACGGCCGATGGTAATGACCTCGCCGCGTTCATTCTCCCGGCCACTCGGGCGAAAATTGTGGAGTTTGTCCCGGGTTACGAAACCGGGATCCAGGCGGTGGACACGGAATCGGCGGGGCGGGCCAAGGAGGTTTCGGAAAAGGATAAGGCGCTGGATTTTCTCAAAGATAATGTCCGCGATTTCTTCGAAGTCTTGCGACGTCGGACGAATCGGCTGGAGCACAATGTTTCGGTTCTGGTTCACTACAATCTGCCGCAATCGGGCGACAACCCGCCGCTCGGAGCCGAGGACGAATTCGTCAAGGCCGCCGAAAACATCGTCGCTGGCGAGCCGAATGCGGTCGGGGCCGGGTTTCCGGCGATGGCAAATCCAGCAGCTGCTGATGTGGCGACGGCGTTGGCGGCGTTCAATACGGAACGCGGCGATGTCGCTCCAGCTGACGAGAAGGTCCGCAAAGCAGAGGGCGAGGTCGCGAAATTGCGTCCAGAGGCGGACAAGTTGATCCGGAAGGCGAAACGGGGCGTGGAGTTTCTGATGGATGACGAATCGGCCCCGAGCCAACGCCGGGTGTTGCGCCGGATGGGTTATAAGTTCGCTCCGTTGCCAGGAGAGACGCCTGAGCCCGAGGAGTCGGAGCCGGAATCATAGCGATTCGGGCAAGAAGGTTCGTTCACTTCACGACCTTCATGCGATCGGCGAGCGAGTTGCCGATGAAGATGACATTGTCGTCCTGCTGGAATGGGGACTCGGCTCGTGCCGTGGTGCCGAAGCCCCGGATCACGGAGCAGCTGCTGGCGGATCACCCGCGCCACGGGCACCTTCCGGAACTTCCGGTGCCGCTGCGGCAGGCTCGACGGAGTAGTTTCCGACTTGAACAAGTTGCTCCAGTTCACGAATCCAGTCTTCCATCCGATCGTGTCCGATGTTGGCCTGGATCAGATCCAGCATCGCCTTCGCTCCGAAAGCTCGGTTTGAGAAGAGGTAGAGATCGCGCGCCTGCCCCCACTTCAATACCGGCAGGCGCTCTTTTTCGAAAGTCAGAGCCCTTCGATACTGACCGCTAACAAAGTTGGCCATGGCGCGGACCTCGTTTCGGACCCCGCCCGGCTTGTCAGAATTTCTTTCCTGGAAACGCTCCATGCCTTCTTCAAACTCGATGTAGAGCAGTGTCAGTCGCGTTTCCGTTTCAATCCGCTTGTCCCAAGCTGTGTTCAGGTTCTGAGGCATATTCGTGCGCAGATACGAATAGATCGTTTTCTCATAAATCCCGCCAATGTTCATCGGGTTCAGTTCCCACTTCTCTTCGTTACGGGAAAGCAAGTTATCCAATTCATAAACATCGGCAAAAACCGTTCCTGCCACCGATCCATTCAGAACCGGATGGGGCGGAGACGTCATCTGAGCAATGGTGCCGATGTAGCTGGTCAGGTCCGGGAAAATCGTCGAAATGTCTTCCGCCTGCGCCGCGCGCGTCGCCATCCAGAGGTACTGCAGCTGCATTTGAAGCCCGCGTGCGTAGGGCTCAAACTTCAGCTTCTCCTCGTTCGAATCTTCCCAAGCGCGGAATTCCCGATCTTCGCGGTCAAGCCTGGTAAAACTGATTTCTTTGACGCAGGCTTTGTAGAGTTCCACGGCTGCTTTTGGATCCTTCGATGCTCGCTCGAACGCCTGCTGCGCCGTGCCGTATCGCCCGACCACATTGCTCGCGGCTGCCGACTTCAGCGCTTCGATCTGCGCAGCGATCGCTTCGCGTTGTGCGTCGGTCAGGCCGGGAATCTCTGGGGCCGCCGGATCTTCGGTCTGGGCAAAAACTGGCGCGAGGGCCGTAACCAGCAAGAGGCTGATGAGGGAGAAAATTCTGGAGGAAATCATGATGGTTTTTAGACGATGAGCGATTTAACACGGGTTCAAACACGCGGGCAACGGCTTCCTTAGAGGAACTTATCGCAATCTCCGCACGATCAGGTGCATCCTGATTTCAGCGAGATTTCCGATCAGCAGCTGCTGGCTAAATTCAAGACGGACAGTCGATTGCGAATTTTCCCGCGTTTGTGCTGGGATTCTGGCACGATTTGAGCGATAACAACTGCGTTTCGCGCGAGGACCCCCGTCGCGATCGGAGGTCGCGCATTCGGTCGTCGCGCGTGGACAGGCTTTCATCGAACCATCTACCCTGTGGAACGAAATTGGGGACGAACGACGCTACGATTCACGAGACGACTCCGGCTGAGATCCCAGACCACACCATGGTCCGGAAGATCGGTGAGGGTTCGTACGGCGAGGTCTGGCTCGCGCACAGCCTGACCGGTGCTCGGCGGGCGGTAAAAATCGTCCGGCGACAGAATTTCGATTCCGCCAAATCGTTCGAGCGCGAATTCGAGGGAATCCAGCATTACGAACCGATCTCGCGCGGGCATCCGAGCCTCTTGCCGATCCTCCATGTCGGTCGATCGCCGGATCGGATGTTTTACTATTATATAATGGAGGCGGCCGATCCGGTTAGCACGAACGGATCGATCTACTCGCCGTTGACGCTCGAAACTCAGGGCAAAAACGGAGCCCCGGCTCAGCGCAAACCGCAAGACTGCTGGCAGATCGGGCGGGACGTGGCTGAGGGTCTTGGCCAGCTGCACAAGGTTGGCCTGATCCATCGCGACGTGAAGCCGTCGAACGTGATTCTCGTAAACGGCAAGGCTAAGCTGGCCGATCTCGGCCTCGTCACCAGCAGCGGGCGGCGAACATTCGTTGGCACCGAAGGTTACGTCGCTCCGGAAGGCCCAGGCGCACCGCAGAGCGACGTTTACAGCCTCGGCATGGTGCTTTACGAACTCGTCACCGGCATGGACCGGATGGATTTTCCGGAGTTGCCGGACGAGTTCGACGCCGCGAAGGACAAAACCTGGTGGGAGCTGAATTCGGTGATCTGCAAGGCCTGCGCGACGGAGCGCGGCGACCGCTACGCCGATGGGATGGCGATGGCGAACGCGATGTCGGATCCTGACGAAGCCGCCAAACGCCGGCCGGTTCCTTTCTGGCTTCGAGTGGCGGCGATGATCGCTCTGCTCGTAGCAGCTGCTGTCGGAATTCTGGGTCAGTTAGGGCTAGATGATCGCGATCCGGAGCTCGTTCAAAATCCTCTGCCCAAGGTCCTCGACGACGAACCGGCGGAGGAGATCGAAGGCGGCCTGACCGTGATCGAAATGGTCGGGCAGGGTACCGGTCCAGATTCGGATTCGGCGCCGAATCCAGATCCGTCGACGATCGCGACGATAACGACGATTTCTGAGCCTGAGATCCTCGAGCCGCCTCCATCCAAATTCGGAAGTGCGAAAATCATCAGCGACCCGGACGGCGCCCAAATTCTCGATACGAACGGAAAACTGCTCGGCCAAACTCCGCTCAATTTGGGCGAGCTCGATCCAGGCCCGGTTCAATACGTGCTTCATCTGGAAGGCCATCGGGACGCCACAATTCAAGGCAGGATTCGCGTCGGCAAACGCGAGGTCCTCGGCACGACGCTCACGCCCTGGGCTCCGCCGGAAAAGGGAAACATCTGGGTTAACAGTTTGCGAATCGAGTTCCAGGCCGATGGCCCGAGACACGTCGCCGGACGCCCGATCACGGAGGCCGACTTCGCCCGTTATCTTGAAGCCAGCGGCCTGAAAACAAGCCCGGTCGTCATCGGCGCTGACGAGGCTGGTTGGGATGGCGATCCGAAGCTCCGTCTCATTTCGTTAACCGAACGAGAGAAGCAGGAATTCTGCGATTGGCTCGCCAAAGCGGACCGCGAAGGCAAACAATTCGGCCCTGGCCATTTCTACACCTGGAACTCACTCGGCCCAGCAGCTGCTGAGCGCTCGGCCTTCGTTTTGATCGCCGATCGCCGCCGATTCGGCGTGGTTCAGCTGTTTTCAGAACCCCTCGGCGCTGAAGTTTTCTCGAACGGCGAAAGCCTCGGCCACACGCCGCTGATGCTTTCGGAAGTGGCGGTCGGGCGCGTGACCTACGAACTGAGAATGCGCGGTTACGAACCGTTCGTGATCGAAGGCGAGGTCGAGGAGAACGAGGAACTCGATCTGGGCCACAAACTCGATCGCAGCCAGCTTTACCTGGAAGGCGAAATGTGGACGAACAGCTTGGGAATGCGATTCGCCCCGCTGAAGGGGTTTGCCTGCGGAATCTGGGAAACGCGGGTCCGTGATTTCGAGACTTTCGCCAAAGCGACTGAGCGCGAGCGGCATCACGAAACCGACTTGCCGCAGACGGAGGATCATCCGGTTGTGAACGTCAGCCGGACGGACGGGATCGCGTTTTGCGCTTGGCTGACGGAGTACGAACGTCAGGCCGGGCGGATCGACGGAGGCTACGAATACCGTTTGCCAACCGACCTGCAGTGGAGCGAAGCCGCCGGTCTTCAGGGTGAGGGCCGGAACACGCCGGAGGAGCGGGACAAAATTGAGCCCGTGATTTATCCGTGGGGCGAAGCCTGGCCACCGCCGACAGCAGCCGGGAATTTCGCCGCGTCAAAGGGCAAAAACACAGAGCAGGATGGCTTCGAGTTTACAAGCCCGGTGGGAACATTCGAACCGCGCGAAAATGGAGTTTTCGACCTGTCAGGAAACGTCTGGGAGTGGGTTCTCGATTCCTACGGCGGCGAGCACGAAGAACTCCGGACCTGGGGCGTGACGCGCGGCGGATCCTGGAGCGTTTACGACAAAACCATGCTGATCACCCCCTACCGAAACGTGCTCAACCCGGAGCGGCGCGAATCGATTTACGGATTCCGCGTTGTGATCGTGCCAGTCGAACGCGCGATCGCCGAAGTGGAGTGATCTCGGCGGCTACTCGGTCGGCTCTTCGGATTCTTCCTCAAAGACCGTATCTGAAGGCCAATGCATGTCACGCCCCTTGAGGGCATCGCGCGCCGCGAGTCTAACTTTAAATCTCCGCATGACGAATTCCGTCACTCCTCCGGCTTCGTTGGCGCGCCCGAATCGAGATTCGAAGTAGCCGCCATGCGTCAGCAGCTGCTGAAACAGGTAGTTGTCCTGGCCGTCCTTAAAGTGGCTGAGAAACGCGATCACTTGCGAAAGCTTTAGCTGGTCGTAGCTCAATTCGAACTCGCCCATATCGCGGGACTTCGCCAGCTCGGCCTTGATCACGGCGCGAATCGGGTCGGAAACGAGGAGGCCGAATGGTGCCCGGGACCGAGACCATTGATTGCGACCGCCGAGAACTCTGGCCGATTCAAGCGGCTGCGTTTCCATGCAATGCGCCCAGAACTCGGTTTCGATTTCGCTTTCCGGATTGCGGGCTGAATCCAACCGATACATCTGCGCCAGAGTGCCGAGAACGGTCAGCTGGACCTCTGGATTTAGCTTGAAACCGAGTTCGGCGAGCCGACTCCACTCTTCGCGACGCGCAAGTGTCGTCGCACAGACGGTTCGAGCTCCTTCGTCATTGGCCTCGACCAGCCAACGCTCGAAAAACGCCGAGGGAAGCAGTTGATCCGCGACTGAGTCGATACCGATCGCGCTGACGGAATCGTAACGTCCGTCAACGAATTCCTCCTCGACGATTTTGTAAACCCGCGTCCAGGCCGCGACTTCCGCCGGAGTCAATTCGGTCTTCGGGCGGTCCCACCAAACTTCGGTCAGCGTCTGCCAGAGCAGAGGGCGGTTACTTCTGAAGTCTCCAAAAACTGGTGGTCCCGGCCAACCGGGCTCGAGCGCATCGACACAGCGTTCAAGAAACTGAAGACGGTCGATTTCAGCGGGCCATTTTTCCGCCAGGATACTGGAAATCACTTCAACGGCATTTTCCGGGCTCGAATCAGAAACTTTCGGTTTTTCACGCAACCATTCCAGATACTGAGCCGCTTCTCGCCGGAAATAGGGATTTTCTTTCAGCGTGCTGAGCACTCGGAGAGCAGTGGCGTAAGTCGTTGATGTCGTTAGATAAAGAGACTCGTGTGGAGAATTCCCGTCCTCGTCTTCGGGGAACGTAAGGAGGTTGGCCAACTGACTTGGAATCGATCTAGAAGCCATCACGTCGAATCGGGCTGTTTTCGCGATTTCCTCATCGAAAACCCCATCGCCGACGTTGGTAGTCAGGCCACGTCCCGCCGCGAATGATCCAAAACAACGGTAGCGAACTCGGGCTGGCGTCCCTGTCTCCTGAGCTGGCATCCAGCCCTTCTGAACCGCGTGGCTGTGCGCCTTGATTGAGGTCACTCCGTAGCTGTTTCCGCACCAGGAGTTTTTGTGAAGTTGGACGCGTTCCCAACCGCCATCGGGCCTCTGACGCTCTAACTTGAAAAAGAGATCGCCGTCCTGATGCCGAAACTGGATATCGGCTTCGGTCCGATTCACGAGATACAACGAAACTTGGCCGTCAGCGAATGGATGCTCGAAATCCGCCCAGATGCTCAGCTGACCTTGTTCAGCAGGAACGTAATCTGGAAGCTCCGCATTCGGCGTTCCGATTTCGTGAATTTCATCGAATTGGGCAAGCGCTGGCCCGCTTCCGATTAAAAGTCCGACGACGACGGCCGCCAAGGCCACGGTTTTGCGTTTTTCTTTCTTCATGAACAAGGCCGAGTTTAAAGAAAAACGGCCTCGAAGTCACGATCTTAGATTTACCTTGGCGAAAATCTGGACCTAAGCCGCTTCAATCGCCGCGCGATCGATCCCTCGCAGCTCGAACACCTTCAGAATCGTCTCTTCAATCAGGTTATTCGGGCAGGACGCGCCGGCCGTGATTCCGATGACCACTTCCTGTTCGCTGAGCAGCACATCGGTGTAGGACTCGGTCTCGGTCTTCGAATCCAGATCGAAATGGACAATATCGCTGAGGGATTTGATGCAGCTGGAATTGCGGATGAAAAACGTAGGCGTCTTCTCGCCACCGATTTTAACCAGCTGACTCGTGTTCGAACTGTTGTAGCCGCCCACGACAAGCAGCATGTCAGGCGGACGCTCCAGCATCTCGTGCAACGCATCCTGACGCTCCTGCGTCGCTCCGCAAATCGTGTCGAAAATCTGGAAATTCTTCTCCTCACCGTTGTCTCGCTCCAGCACCGCCTCGCGCAGCAGCTGCTGCATCCGCTGCGTCTCGGATTTCAGCATCGTCGTCTGATTCGCGACGCCGATGCGCTTCAAATGCAAGTCAGGATCAAAGCCGTCCGAATGCGCACCTTCGAATTTCTTCAGGAACTCGTCACGATCGCCACCGTTCTGAAGATAATCGCAAACATACTTCGTTTGAAAAAGATCGAGCACGACGAGGTAGTGGCCTTTGCCGTCCGCACCCATCGCTCGAGACGCCGTCGCGCGTGTCTCCTCGTGATAAGCCTTTCCGTGAATGATCGAAGTAGCCTCGTCCTTCGCGTACTTCAGAACCCGCTTCCACACGCTCAAAACATCGCCGCAAGTCGTGTCGATGACCTGGCAACCACGCTCGTTGATCTGATCCATGACCTCGGTCGTCGTCCCGAAAGCCGGGACGATCACCACATCGTCTGGACCGAGATCCTCGATATCCGCGTCGCGATCTTCGCCCTGAATGTTGCGAACGCCCATGTCGCGCAGCTGCCGATTGACGTCCGGGTTGTGGATAATTTCGCCGATCAAATACAGATTCTTGTCTTCGAAAACCTTTCGCGTTGCGTAAGCCAGATCGATCGCACGCTCGACGCCGTAGCAGAAACCAAACTCCTTCGCCAAACGGATCGTCGTCGATCCAACCGAAAGAACTCCGCCGCGGGCGCGGGTTTTCTCCACGATCAGGCTTCGGTAATGATCCTCGACCTCGGCCTGGACTTTTTCCATGACCTCAGGCCGACGCACATTCACGCGTCTTGGCCGAGGCTTTGTTGGTTTGGCGGTTTCGGCAGGCAATTCGGGAATCAGTTAATGGTTGGAGCCGGGCCCGCTTCGAAAAGTGGATGCGGAGTCGGCTTGAAAATCGCGGGCGAAATCTGCTCGATCGCGGGCGGATCCGGATCTGCATAATCCGTCGGACGAGCCACGCTTCGCCCGACAGTTGCGTCTTCAGGCTGAGTTTGAGCGATGCTCACCGGCGTGCCGAGTTGAACCAGGTGGAAAAACTTCGGGGCCGCCGTTTTGTGAAGTCGCAGACACCCGTGCGAACGCGGCTCCGGCCAGACGCCGCCCTCATGAAAGCCGTATGCCGGATGAAACTCGGCCCAATACGGCATCGGGAAACCGTGATACGATTCGCCCGGACGCCGATCGCTGCTCTTCGCCGGCCGGATATAATCCGCGCCCTTTTGGAAGCCATAACTGTAGGAGCGCTTCTTCTCGATTTTCTTGAAGATCTTGAAATTTCCCTGCGGAGTCGGATCGCTCTGCGTTCCGATCGTGCACGGAGTGACCATCAGCGCGCGATCGCCTTCCAGAACGTAAACCATCTTGTTTTGAAGGCTCACTTTCACGCGGACGTTCTTTTTATTCGTCGGCGCATAGGCCTTGGCGCGGTAAGATTGGGGGGTGACGCAACTGCTGAGCATTAAAGCCATCAGCGCGAATGAGAGAAGTGTCAGGACCTGTTTCATGCCGCGCAACCCTGCGAGCAGCTGCTGGCGAAGTCAACCGGCGCGGATTGCCGATTGATGATTGATTATTTTACGAAATTGGAGCCCTAAAAGCCCGAAAAATGCGCCTGACACGACGAGAATCCGGTCATCGGGGAAACATCGATACTTAAATCCCAAGTTTTTTAGAGACAAACCGTCATAAATCACAAAAATTATGCGGTTGACACTTTGGCCCGCAACTGGCCTATAATCGGCCCTTCAGAATTTCCACGAGAGATACACGAGGTATGAGCGACGAAAAACCGGACCCGAAAACTTCAACCGTTCCCCTGAAAAAGGAAACGGTGCGGATCACTTTGAAAGCAAAGCCAGGCGAATTGACCGATCACACGGCGCCTGTACCTCCGCCTCCAGCGGCTGCCCCGGTGCCGCCGCCAATGGCAGCTCCTCCAACGGCTCCGAAGCCCGCCGCTCCCCCGAGCGTGGGCGCTCCGCCGCCTCGTCCGATCCCGACGGCCCCGAAACCCGTCGCTCCCGTTGGCGCGAAAACCATTCCGCTTGCCAGACCGCCAGTCCCACGTGCTTCCGGCCCGATGCCGGCTCGTCCGTCCGGTCCCATGCCGCCTCGGCCCTCTGGCCCGATGCCTCCGCGTCCATCCGGCCCGATGCCGGCTCCGGCGAAGACCGCACAGCTGACTCCTTCTCCGAGACCGCCAAGCGGTGCTCGCACGATCCCGTTGGCCAAGGCTCCGGGATCCACTCCGGCTCCAGGCGGCGCGAAACCGTTGCCGAAAGCCACCGTCAAGCTGCAGAAAACCCAGCCGATGGCCAAGGGTGCGCCGACGACGAATTTGCGCTCTCCTTCCGGAGCGGCTGACGATGAATACGAAGAGTACAGCTACGAATACGACGAAGAAGCAGAAGCCGGCTTGATGCCGTTCGCGATCATCGTCCTGCTACTCGCAGTCGCGGCTCTCGTCGTGGAGCTGCTGCCCAAGTTGGGCATGTTTGATTAAATCCGAATTAACCTTAATTCAGAAACACAATGCCTTTTGCAATCATCGCTTTCCTGATTTCTCTCGCCGTTCTCGGTGTCGAGCTATTTTTCTGGTGGAACACCAAGTAAGTTTGTAGTCCTTCAGAGAAGATGATCCGATTAATTTCGGATCACTCACTCTCCCGCCCGAACCTTTTCCTTTGCAGCTTCGCAGTCGCGTTCGATCATCGCGATTTCGCGCTTCAATTGAGCCTGCAGCTCGCCGATGGCTTGAATGTCCTGGGCCGCCATGGCCTTTTCAACCAAGCCTTTTAGAAAGAGTTCTTTCTCGGCGACCTTCGCCTTGAACCGGTTGTCGATTTCGTGAATTTTCACCTTCTGCTCTTCGCTGACCTTTACGGTCGGAGCAGATTTTTCGAGGCGTTCCATCGCGAGGTCGTAAGCTGATTTCATGAGCGCACTATGTGTAGACGATCGCGTTTTTCAAAGCGATTCGTCCCCGGATGATGAGCCTTGACCCAGCAGCTGCTCCGAACCGCCTTCTTTGTTTCGATTTCGATGGGACGATGGTCGACTCCGCCGTCGGTACTGTGGTCGAGCCGGAATTGGAGCGGAAGATCGGCGGACTTTGCGATGAAGGGGCCGCTTGGGTCGTCAACACCGGCCGAACGCTCGATTTTGCGCTCGAAGGTCTGCACACGCATGGTTTTGGGATCGAGCCGGATTTCATGATCGTGGAAGAAACCGCGCTGCTCCATCAGCCGGACGGAACTTGGATTCCGCTGGGCGACTGGGTCGAAAATCGGGATCTCGCCCATCGTGATGTCGAAAACCGCGGCATTGGATTTTTCCAAGCGGTTCGAGCGCTGGTTGAACTCCAGCCGGGGGCCAAATATTTCAGCCGCGACGGATCTCCGGACGAAATCATCAGCCGGGACGAAAGCCAGATGCATCGAATCTGCGAAATGGTCGATCTCGCCAGGGAGGAGCACGGCCTGGTCGATCTCGGTTATCAGCGGAACGGAATCTACTTTCGGTTCGGTCACCGCGAATTCTGCAAAGGCGCAACCTTGCGGGAGCTTTCCAGAGTTCTCGGCCTTGGTCCGGATCGCGTTTTTGCCGCAGGCGACAATCTCAATGATCTCACGATGCTCAGCCGCAAAAACGCCGAGTCGATCGCCTGCCCATCCAACGCGTTGCCCGTCGTTCGCGATGCAGTTCGCGACCAGGGCGGATTCGTCGCCAGCCAGCCGCACGGACACGGCTTGCTCGAAGCGCTACTCTTTTTCTTCGGCAGCAGCCTCTGATTCCGGCTCCGGCTCCGGCTCCGCAGCAGCTTCTGGCTCCGGCTCCGCTTCGGGCTCGGGTTCCGGCTCAGCAGCTGCTGGCGGCTCTCCGAGGAAAAGACGATCATCAGACTCCAACATTTTCGTCAGCGGCTCCCAGCCTCCAGGCTGCTGAAGCTGAAAGACATGGAGATAGACGGTCAGAGTTTCCGGCTCGTACGTTTTGAGCAACATCGTAACCGTTGACTTGAGCTTCTTTGAGTCGAGCTCATCCGGTAAATCTTCGACCGTTCCATCTTCGTCGTGCTCGATGTCGAGCGATTTGAGAAATGCGAGGATCAGCTCTTTCTGAGCCTTCAGAAGCCAGATTTGCAAAATGTGTTCGGCAATGCTGTCGACCACCTTGAGTTTGCACGTGCCAATCATCCAGGCAATCTGCTCAACCACCGGCTTACGTTGAACGAAAACCGGCCGGAGCCTTTTCTCCTGCGCGAGCGACGTCAGAACGCTTTTGTAAATATCCTTCTGCTCATCGCGAAGGTGTTGGAAAACTCCGCGAGCGAGTTCGGGGCTGAGGGCCTGGAAGATTTGGAAAGCTTTCAAAAGTGACTGGGTTAAACGCCGCCTAGTTGAGCGCAATCCCGCGTCGCGTCAACACGTCCTATTGCGTAAGCTTCAAAGACTTGGCGAATTTCATCGCGAACTCGGCGAAAAACCAGCAGCTGCTCGTCTTCGGAGCCCGTTGCGTCGGCCGGATCGTAAAATCCCCAGTGATAACGATGCGCTTGCCCCGGAAAAATCGGGCAAGCCTGATCGGCGTTACCGCAGACCGTGATCACCGTGTTCACGTCCTGCTCGAGAAACTCGTCCAGGTGTTTCGAACGCGCTTCGCCCAGATCGATTCCGACTTCGCCCATCGCTTTAATCGCTAACGGATGAACGTAGCCGCTCGGATTCGAGCCAGCGCTCGCAACGCGAAAAAGCCCACTGGAAGCTTCGCGCAAAAGCGCTTCGGCCATTTGGGAGCGGCATGAATTCCCGGTGCAAAGGATCAAAACCAATGGAGTCGACATGCGGCGAGCTTTAGCCGAATCGCCTGAGCGCGGCAATGGAATTGTGTGCCGATTGCGCTACAGTCCGCGCCGTGTCGCAGATAATCCTGATCGTCGAAGACGAACCCTCCATCGCGGAAAACATCGAGTACTCGCTGGAGACCGAAGGCTTCAAACCCATCGTTTGCCCAACTGGCAAGGAAGGCCTCGCCGCGTTCAAGCAGGATTCGCCGGATTTGATCGTGCTCGACGTCGGCCTGCCGGACATCACCGGCTTTGATCTCTGCCGCGAAATTCGCAAAACCTCGCAGATCCCGATCATTTTCCTAACCGCGCGCGAAGGTGAGATCGACCGCGTTGTCGGGCTCGAACTCGGGGCGGATGACTACATGGTTAAGCCATTCAGCCCGCGTGAACTCGCCGCCCGCGTTCGCGCCGTGCTTCGCCGCGTTTCCGCCGCGCCCGAACCAGCAGCTGCTGGCACCGAAGCAAACGCCAGCCGCTCCAAAGCGATCGCGGTCGACGACATGCGGATGCAGATCCGCTACCAAGGCGAGTCGCTCACCCTGACACGCTACGAATTTGGCTTGCTGAGGTTGTTCGCCACCCATCCCGGTCGTGTCTTCACGCGCGATCAGCTGATGGACCAAGTCTGGGAAGAGCCCGAAGCGTCGCTCGATCGGACGGTCGATGCGCATATCAAAACTCTGCGTGCCAAGCTCCGCGAAATTAACGACGCGGTTGACCCGATCGTGACTCACCGCGGGGTCGGCTACAGCTTGCGAGAGGATTTGGAGGCGTGAAAACGGTTTCAGAGCTGACTCTTGAGATGATTCGGCTGATCAAACCACTGAGCCCTGAGACCGCTCGATCGTTCAATCCTCCTTCTAACCTGAAAGCCATCGCGAATCTATCCAGTCTGATACAAGCGGAAATCCCGATTGATCTCGCCTCATTCTGGATGACTTTTGATGGGCAGGATTTGAATTCGTCGGGCGTTTATGATGACGATTTCCTGTTTCTTCCAGTGGATGGCGCAGCCGACGAGTGGGAGTTTAGCACAGATTTTTTTGAGAAAGAGGACAAAACGAACTGGAACGAGTGCCTTTCAGATTCCGGAGTTGCCTCAGTTTTTTGGTCAAAAGGCTGGCTCCCTTTCGCGTGGTCGCCCGATGGCAGTGTGTTATGCGCTGACCTTCAACCCGCCGTCGGCGGTAAAAAGGGACAGATTATCATGAATCCGATAAGCGAAAATCATATCTATCTTCTAGCCCCATCCTTTCATCACTGGCTCCATGAACTAGTCATGGAGCTTCAGAGTGGTCGCTTCAAAACCGACGCAAGTTCCGGATTTCTGGAATATGAACGAAAACACTAAGCCTTTAATTTCCTGACATGTCATGAAGTTAACATTGCTCCTGATCTTCGGCTTTCTTCTGATCGCAGTCGGCGGCTTCTGGTATCTTTCGGGCCAGCTAAACGAAAATGTCGAGCAGCAGTACGCTCAAGCGGCTGAGGAACCGATGGTCGACATGGCTCATCTTTTCGCGGCGCTGGTTGAATCGGATCTCGCCGCCGGGAAGATCGATCCAACGCGGTTAGGCGAAACTTTTGCCCAGGCCTATCGCCGTGAATTCCAGGCGAAAATCTACAGTCTTGAGAAAACCAGTTTGTTCACCCACGTTTACGTGACCGACGACACTGGTCTGGTTCTTTTTGATTCCGATGGCGGAAAAAGCGAAGGAGAGAACTTTTCGAATTGGCGTGACGTGGAAAGTGCGCTCCGCGGCGAGTACGCAGCCCGGGCAACCCGCGCCGATCCGGAAGATTCGCTCTCGTCCACGTTTTACGTTCCGGCACCGGTTTATTGGGAAGGCGAAATCATCGGCGTCGTCAGCGTATCCAGACCGGAAAGCGTGATGGGCATGTTCGTCGAAGAAACCCGCGCGATCGTTTGGCGAAGTGCGATTTCTGCGGCCGCAATTGTAGTTCTGTTAGGCTCACTCTGGACCTACTGGCTCGTCCGGCCGATCACCCACCTGACGAATTATGCCCGAGCGGTCCAACGCGGTGATCGCGTTGCTAAGCCGAAGCGCCTCGGTGTCGGCGAAACGCGAACGCTCGGCCACGCGCTCGAAGAAATGCGCGACGCGCTCGAAGGCCGTCGCTACGTCGAAAACTACGTCCAAACGCTAACGCACGAGCTGAAAAGTCCGCTCGCAGCGATCCTCGGAGCCGCCGAGTTGCTCGACGAAGACATGCCCCGTGAGAAGCGAGCGCGCTTCATCGAGAACATTCGAAACGAGGCCTCCCGCAGTCAGGATCTCGTTCGCCGCTTGCTCCAACTCGCTGCGATCGAAAGCCGAAAGTCACTCGAATCGACCGAAGTGATCGACGCCGTCGCGCTGATTCGAGACGAAATCGAGCGAGTGCAGCCTCTCTGCGAGCCTCGGCAGCTGCTGGTCGAGTTCGACGCCGAAAACGCCCCGCCCGTGATGCTTCAGGGAGATCGCTTCGCCCTGGAAACTGCGTTACACAACTTGCTCGCCAACGCGGTCGACTTTTCACCCACGGGCGAAACGATTCGTGTCCAGTTTTCGTTAGAAAATGACGCCGTGGCGATCACCATCTGCGATCGCGGGCCGGGAATTCCAGACTACGCGCGGACTCGTGTTTTTGATCGATTCTACTCGCTGAAGCACACCGTGACCGGGCGGAAAAGTTCGGGGCTCGGGCTCTGCTTCGTGAAGGAAGCGGCGGAGCTCCACGGCGGCTCGATTTCGCTGAGTGAAAACGAACCGAGCGGAACGATTGCGACCCTCACGCTTGCGCTGACGTAGGCCCGGCCTAAACTCGGCGGCCATCGAAGAATTCATCGACATCGACACTGCCGTCATCGGTGGCGGCGCGGCCGCTCTCTGGCTGACGAACGTACTCAGACAGAAAGGATTTTCGACGGTTCTCCTAGCG
>JBLHKS010000163.1:0-15705 GCA_047620505.1 Verrucomicrobiales bacterium
GTTCGTCGCGAGCAACGCCGCCAGAGCCGAGCCCGTTGAGTAGGCTTCCGCGTCCATTCCGGGTTGCTGCGCCCAGCCTCCGTTTTCGGCCTGGAGACTCAGCAGCTGCTCAGTCGCTGTTTTTGCTTCCGCCTCGAGCAAATCCAGCGCCCGCAAACGGAAAACTGCATCCTCGGTCTCCTCAATTTCCGCCTCCACGATCCATTTTTGCGCCCGCTCACGGCGTTCTTGAATTTCCTCTGCCTTCGCCTCATCACGAAAATACTCGAACGCTAGCAAAGCCAGAAATGTCGAAGTGAACTGGCTTCCTTCGCTCGGTGGTCGGTCGGTTTGCGGAGTCCAGTACGGCTTGTCTGCCTGCCAGCCGATCAGGTAGTCCACGACTGCTTCAGTGACATCGTCCGGCTCGTGACCGGCCTCGTCCAAAGCCCAAAGGGCCATCCCAGCCGTGTCGACTTTGCCGCCCTGACCTTTCCCTTTTACGTAGGCGAGCTTGCCCCGAGAAATGTGATCGAACGTGTGCTCGACCTGCCGATCGAGATTCTCCGAATCGACCTCGAAACCGAGCGACTGCGCTTTTTTCAGCGCCAGAATCGGCATTCCCTGACTGTGGCACGTGAAGCAGGTCCGTTCGTCCGCAGATCCCGCCGAGCCGGCTTCGATCACCGGAATCGCCTTCTGAATGGCCTCCCGAATCTCGGCGTCGTCCGCTTGGCAGCTGCTGGCGATCAAAAGAGCGATAAAAATCCGGCGCATCCGCAAAACTACGACCAGGGTTTGCGCGGGGTCAATCTTGACAGTTGCGTTCTCGACCGCTAGACCGACGGGATGAATTGGATCGATTACGCCGTCCTCATCGTTTATTTTATCGGAATGATCGCGATTGGCATCTGGGCGATGCGGCGCGTTAAAAACCAGGAAGACTATCTTCTCGGCGGCCGCGGATTCGGCAAACTGCTTCAGACGTTCGCGGCGTTCGGAGCCGGAACAGGCGCTCACGAGCCGGTCGTCGTTGGCAGCACGAGCTGGAAAAGCGGGCTCAGCGGCGTCTGGTCGGCTTTGATGTGGTTGTTCGTTACGCCAATTTATTGGTTCACCGGAGTCTGGTATCGTCGGATGCGCCACCTCACGCTCGGCGACTGGTTTGTCGAGCGCTACGAGTCCAAGGGCCTCGGCGCGGCCTACACCGGCTTCGCGCTGGTGTTTTACATGATTTACCTGTCGACGATGCTCACCGCCGTCGCCGGATTTGCCGTCCCGCTCCTCGGAATCGAGACGCTCTTCGGAATGGAGCTGAAGTACACCCTGGTTCCTGCGATTGGCGTAATCGTGATCATTTACGGCGTGCTTGGAGGGCTGACCGCGGCGTACTGGACGGATTTGATCCAAGGCGTTTTCATCATTTTGCTCTCCATCCTGCTGATTCCATTTGGTCTCTCCGCTTTGGTCGAAAAATTCGGAAGCGATCCCACGATGGCCGGCATGAGTGGCTTTGAAATCATGCATGAACGAGTTTCGGGCGATTATTTCAGCCTGTTCTCCGGGCCCAGTTCCGGCGAGTTTCCAATTCAGTTCATCGTCTCGCTGACGCTGCTCGCGCTCGTTGGAATCGTGGTTCAACCGCACTTCATCGCGACCGGCGGAGGTTCTGCGAAGAGCGAAGACGACGCGCGGATCGGTCTCGTCGTTGGCAACTTCTTAAAGCGGCTTTGCACCGTTGGCTGGGCGCTAGCCGCGTTGATTTCGTTAGCCTTGTTGGCGGACAACATAGAAATAGCCCAGAATCCCGACATGGTCTGGGGAATCGCGGCAAAGGAAATTCTCGGGCCGCTCAATATCGGCTTAGTTGGGCTCATGTTTGCCTGTCTCCTCGCGGCGATGATGAGCTCGGCGGACGCCTACATGATCGTTAGCTCCGGACTCGTCGCGCGAAATGTCTACGGCGCTTACATCAATCCGAAGGCGACCGAAAAGCAATATCTCCGCGTCGCTCGCGGCACCGGGCTGATCATCATCGTTGGGGCGGTCATTTTCTCGCTGACGATGGCCGATGTGTTCAAGCAATTCACGCTTGCTCTGGAAATGACGATTCTTTTCGCCGCGCCGTTCTGGATCGGAATGTATTGGAGGCGGGCGAACCGGACAGCGGTCTGGATCACGGTCGGCTTCTCTCTGATGGTCTTCTTTGTCTTGCCGATCGTCGTTTCGATGGTGCCCAATATGCGTGAAAACCAGAATTTCACGACGGCAACGAACAAAGTAACCACGACCTTTTCCCGAGTCGCCACTGCGGCTGACGTCGCCAAACACGAAGCCTGGACTGGCGCAACGGCGGAGACGAAAGCGAAATACGAAGGCGATGCTAAAAAGCTGGAGGAAATCCTCAAAAAAATCGGATCCGAGCCGCCTCGCGCGGTGAAAGGCGAAGAGATTGAAATTAAGGTTTCTTCCGGTGGGCAGTCGATTTTCTGGACGAAAGGCTTGAAGCCGGCTGGCGAGCAGCTGCTGAAAACGGTAAGCGAAGGCGAGGTCGACGGGAAGCAGGTTCTCGTCCAGCAGAACGACGCGCCGATGATCGGGGCCGGCCAGTTCCGAGTCGATTTCCTGATCTACAAATTGGTCGGAGTCGATTTGGCTGGAGCCTCGAAGGCAACGATCAAGACCCTGGAATTGCCGACTCGCGTCGTCCTGCCGTTCCTCGTGTTGATCATCGCGAGCTTCTTCACTCGGCCCAACAGCAAGGAGGCGCTCGACCGCTATTATGTTAAAATGAAGACCGAAGTCGACCCCGATCCGGAGGGCGATCGTATTAATCTTGAAGCATCCTACAACAATCCTTCCCGCTTTGACGATCGTCGGATTTTCAAGGGCGGGAATCTCGAATTTACGATTCCGCGACCGAAAGACTACCTCGGGTTCCTCGCCGCAGTCGGTGTTTGTTTCCTTGTCGTTTGGCTACTCGTCTGGCTCGCCGGAATTGGGGCCTAGCGGCTGATCGAATGAAAATGAGTTGGTTTTTCGGGGCCTGTGGGCTGATTCCGCTGTGGCTGGTTGTCGCCACGCTTATCGTCTCCAAATCGCTGGCTCAGGGGAAACGCAGGATGCGGGCGATCATCGCGGACGACGCCATAATTTGGGCGCGGGAAAATCTTCCGGACGCAGATCGAATGATCGCTGCTGAGGTGGTGACGATTGTTTGGGATGCGACGGCGATTCCGCTGGAGAAAATCCGTCCAGGCAGCTTTCTGGCCCGCGATTTGCGGTTGAACGACATCGACGGGCTCGAGTTTGAGGTCGGTCTGGATCGAACATTCGGAATCAGGATGCCAAAGATTGGCCCGGAGGACACGTTGGAAAAAATGATCAATTTTGTCAGCCGAGAAGTCCTGCCCAATCAAACTGATCCGCCATGATTCACGCGATTCATGGAAACCTCGGCCATCCGAGCGAATGGAATCAAGTTCAAGAGTCGTTTGGGCCGGGTTTTGAATGGAATTGTCCAAATCTCTGGGAAGACCCGGTCGCGCCGTTCGCAGCGTGGGCGGACCGATTCAACGATCAGGCTGAAGCGCTCGATCCCTGCCCGATTCTGCTCGGATACTCGCTTGGCGGTCGTTTGGCGATGCACGCGCTTGCTTCTGCGACTCCGCCGCTCTGGGAGGCCGCGATTTTCGTCTCTGCTCACCCCGGTTTTCCACCAAACTCGGAAAATGACCGCCATCTTCGGAGTCAGCGCGATACGACTTGGGCCAGCACGCTTCGGCAGGACGGTGCCGTGAAATTTCTCCGCGATTGGAACGCTCAGGAGGTCTTGAGGGGTCAGCCAATTTCATCTCGCCAAGTGGCCACGGTCGCGAAGCATCCCGATTCGATCGCTCAAGCCTTCGAAGTTTGGTCGCTTGGTCTTCAGGCCGATCTCCGCCAGCAGCTGCTGGATTCGGGCGTGCCGCAACTCTGGGTTGTCGGAGCCGAAGACGCAAAATTCCGCGCGATCGCCGAAGAAGCCGTCGCGGCCATCCCTTCGGCAACTTTGGACGTAATCGAAGGATGTGGACACCGCGTTCCCTTGCAGAAACCGCGAGAGTTGGCAGAGTCCATTTGTCGTTTCTTAACAGCCTTAAAACTCAAAACTTAAAACTGAAAACTTCCCCCATGTGGACCGAAGCAGCTCAATTCACCGACCTCAAATATCACACTACGGCGGACGGAATCGCCAAGATCACGATCAATCGGCCTGAGGTCCGAAACGCGTTCCGACCGCAGACCGTCAAGGAGCTGCTGCAGGCCTTCGATCTCGCTCACGAGGACCCGAAAGTCGGCGTGATCGTCCTGACCGGTGAAGGTGAGAAAGCCTTCTGCTCAGGCGGTGACCAGAAAGTTCGTGGGCACGCCGGTTACGTCGGTGAGGACGGCGTTCCGCGGCTGAATGTGCTCGATCTTCAGAAGAAAATCCGCTCTCTGCCGAAGCCGGTCATCGCGATGGTCGCGGGCTACGCCATCGGCGGCGGGCACGTCCTCCACATCGTCTGTGACCTGACGATCGCGGCTGAGAACGCGCGATTTGGCCAGACGGGCCCGAAAGTTGGCTCCTTCGACGGTGGACTCGGCTCAAGCTACTTGGCGAGGATCGTTGGGCAGAAAAAAGCACGCGAAATCTGGTTTCTCTGCCGTCAGTACGATGCGCAGCAGGCACTCGACATGGGCCTCGTCAACACGGTGGTTCCTCTCGATCAACTCGAAGCGGAAACCGTAAAGTGGGCTCGCGAAATCCTCGAACATTCGCCGCTCGCGCTGCGCTGTCTCAAATCCGCTCTCAACGCGGATTGCGACGGCCAGGTCGGCCTTCTCGACTTAGCTGGAAACGCCACGCTTCTCTATTATATGAGCGAAGAGGCGAAAGAAGGCAAAGACGCCTTCGTCGAAAAACGCCCGCCGGATTTCAGCAAATTCCCGCGCGTTCCCTGATCCCGGAATCCTCTCGCGTTTGCGGTGACAGCTCGGCTCCGTTACGGACGTGATAATTGCGATCCAAATGCACCGCGCCACGTCCATCCTGATACTTTTCTGCGCCAGCCTCGTCCACGGGGCCGAGCTGCGGGTTGAGCCCGCCGAAAGCACGCTGCACGGATCCGGTGCCCGCCAGCAGCTGCTGGTCACAGCCCTCGATGGCGCAAGCGAAGTCGACGCGACGCGCTCGGCGAAATTCGTGTCCTCAAATCCTGCGGTCGCGACGGTCGACGAACATGGCGTGGTCCGGCCGGTTGCGGATGGCGTTGCGACGATCGCGGTTTCGACGGAAGAAGCGAGTGCGACGGCCCGCATTGTCGTTCGCGATGGAGGCGAAGCGCTTCCTATCAGTTTTCGGCATGACGTGATTCCGCTCCTGACACGCGAGCATTGCAACAGCGGCGGTTGTCACGGCAAACAGGCGGGGCGGAACGGGTTTAAGCTGTCGCTTTTCGGATACGATCCAGAGTTCGATCACGAAGCGCTGGTCAAGCAGGCTCGCGGGAGGCGTGTTGTTTCGGCTGCACCCGATCAGTCGTTGGTTTTGATGAAGGCCACCGGCGAAATCGCTCACGGAGGCGGTCCGCGTTTGGCGCGCGAGTCGGCGCAGTACGAAACGCTGCGAAGCTGGATTGAAGCGGGCGGGCCGCTGGAGAGCGAGCGCGACGAGATCATCCTCACAGGCATCGAAATCACGCCGTCGTCTCGCGTGCTTTCGCCGGATGCGACGCAGCAAGTCCTCATCACGGCCGCGTATTCGGATGGATCGCGAATCGATGTAACTCATCTTTCGAGTTATACAACTAACAACGAAGCCCTCGGCGCGGTCGATGAGCACGGCGTTTTTGCAGCGGCGGGTCTTGGCGGCGAAGTCGCGGTGATGGCGAATTTCATGGGACGCGTCGCGACTTTCCGGGTGACGATCCCGATGAACGAGGATTCTACGGATCAAACGCAGCTGGCAGCGTGGCGTGGTCGAAACTACATCGATAAATTGCTGGCTGAGAAGTGGGCCGATCTCAATCTTGCGCCTTCGCCGACCTGTGACGACGCGACGTTTGTTCGACGCGCGTATCTCGATTGCATCGGCCGTTTGCCGACGCCAGAAGAGGTCGAAACCTTCCTCGAAGATAAACAACGTAGCCAGCTGATCGCCGACCTGATCGAGCGCCCCGAATATGCGGATTTCTGGGCGCAAAAGTGGGCCGATCTGCTCAAGATCAACGCCGACGATCTTGGCGCGAAGAACGCCTACCTCTTCGATGCGTGGCTGCGCGATGCGTTTCGCGAGAACATGCCGTATGACCAATTTGTCCGGCAACTTATCACGGCGCAGGGCAACAGTTTTGAAAACCGCGCGGCGAATTTTTACAAAGCGTTTACCAAGCCGGATGACCTTACGATCGCCGTTAGTCAGGTATTTCTCGGCATTCGTCTCGAATGCGCTCAATGCCATCATCATCCTTACGAGAAATGGGGGCAGGACGACTTTTACGGCCTGTCGGCGATTTTCTCCCGCGTCGCGAGGAAGAAAGAACCCAGCGGTGCCGAGTTGATTTACGCAGGCGGAAAGGTGGACGTGAAGCATCCGCGAACCGGCGAAGTCGTCGCTCCCAGCGCACTTGAGGCCGAACCGATTGAATTAGCACCGGGAGTTGATCGTCGCGTCGAATTTGCCGACTGGATGACGAATGCTAACAATCGGTTTGTCGCGCGAACGATCGTTAATCGAATTTGGGCCGACTTCATGGGCCGCGGGTTGGTTGAGCCGATCGACGATATGCGGGTAACCAATCCAGCAAGCAGCGAAGAGCTACTGCAGGCGCTCGCAGACGATTTTGTGAAGAACGAATTCGATATCAAATATTTGATTCGAACGATCACCGCATCTCAGGCCTATGGTCTCAGCTCCATTCCTAATCAGTTCAACGTTCGCGACACATCAAACTATTCGCGAGCCTATCGAAAGCGCCTGACGGCTGAAGTGCTGCTCGACGCGATCAGTGACGTGACCGAAGCGCCAGAAGAGTTCGCCGGAATGCCGGCAGGCTCGCGAGCCGTGCAACTTTGGAATAACCGACTCCCATCGTCCTTTCTTGACGTGTTCGGCCGCCCTGAACGGAAATCCGTTTGCGAGTGCGAGCGGTCTGACGAAAGCGGCTTGGGCCACGTTCTTCACCTCATGAATGCGCCCCTGGTGAACGACAAGATTCAATCTCCAACCGGTCGCGCCGCGCGTTTGGCGAAGAGCGATACGACGCCGGAAGATATTATAACGGAATTCTATCTAGCGGCGCTGAGTCGCTACCCCAACGAGCAGGAAATGACTGCGTCACGCGCGTTGTTCGATTCTCCAGAATCAACGCGACGCACCGCGACCGAAGACGTGCTTTGGGCTTTGCTCAACACTGCCGAATTCGTTTTCAACCACTGAAGAAATGATCACACCAAATTATTGTGACGGGACTTCCCGGCGAAACTTTATCCAAGCCGGATTTGGCGGTCTCGGGCTCTCGCAACTGCTTCGATCGCAGGCAGCAGCTGCTGTCGCGGAACACCGGGCGAAGCGGTGCATTTTCATCTGGATGGATGGCGGTCCGAGTCATCACGAAACGTTTGATCCGAAGCCGGATGCGCCCGCCGAGATTCGTGGAATCTTCAACACGATTCCCACGAGCGTTCCCGGAATTCGTTTTAGCGAGCATATTCCGAAGATCGCGAAGCTCATGGATCGGCTGACGATCGTTCGTTCGATCTCGCATTCCGATCCGGGTCATGGCGGCGGCAATCATTATTTAACAACCGGCCGCCCCACGCCGACTCCCATCGCCTGTGGCGCGAAAGCTAGTTTTCATCCCAGTTTCGGTTCGGTGATCGCCAAAGAGCTTGGAGTAAAGAACGGGCTGCCGCCGTATGTGCAGTTTGCGCTGCCCAGTCCGTTGCGCTCAGGCGGCCCTAGCTTCCTCGCTGCCAAGTATGCTCCGTTCTATATTTCCAACAATCCGAACAACCCGGATTTCCGTATGACTGACGTGACGTTGCCCCGTGGCGTCAGCGATAATCGCGCTCGAAATCGCGAATCACTCCGGCGCGAGATCGATAATCTCAAACGAATCACAGATGCAGCAGCTGCTGATCCTGCGAGCCGTCTCGATCATTTTTACGAACAGGCAGTCGAACTCGTAACTTCGCCAGAAGCAGAGAAGGCGTTTGATCTCAGCTCGGAGCCGGAAAACGTCCGCGATGATTATGGGAGAACGATGGTCGGTCAACAATGTCTGCTCGCGCGCCGCCTGATTGAAGCAAACGTTCCTTATGTCGTTGTTCAGCACGCTGGTTGGGATCACCACGGGACGATTTTTCCGTATTTGAAAGATCGTTACCTGCCGATTTTCGACACCGCGTTCTCCGCGCTGATTCGTGATCTCGACCAACGCGGATTATTGGAGGATACGTTGGTCTTAGCATTAGGAGAATTCGGGCGCACGCCGAAGATCAACAAAAATGCAGGCCGCGATCACTGGCCGAGCGCAATGTCGGTCGTAGCCGCTGGCGCTGGAGTTCCGCGCGGACAAGTCGTTGGCGCGACAGACGCAAAAGGCGCGGAGCCGAGCGAACGCCCGCTGACGGTCGAGGACTTCGCGGCGACCCTTTATACCAAGATGGGAATCAACCCAGACCAGATGTTGATCGACACATTAGGACGGCCAATCCCTCTCGTCGATGGCGGCAAGGTGATTCACGAATTGATGTGAAACGGTTTATCTTTTTAGCGGCGATCCTCAGCTGCAGCGCATCGATCGCCGGAGCGCAAACCGCGGCGCAAATCGGTTCGCTGTTTCCAGCGGGCGCTCAGCGCGGAACGAGCGTGGAAGTCGAGCTGGACGGAAATTACATGCCGGGACCGTGCAAGGTCTGGATCGGCGGTGAGGGACTAAGCGCAAAAGAAGAAGTAACGGAAGGCCAGCTAACACTCGATCTCGCTGAGGATGCTCAACTCGGGCCGCGCAGCATTAGCATTTCCAGTGTGCAGGGCGCGTCCGCTCCGCGCTTGTTCGTGATTGGGGCCTTGCCTGAGACCATCGAATCTGAAGACTTCGAAACGACCGAAGTTGCCTTGCCTCAAACGATCAACGGACGGCTCAATCCAGCGCGCGACATCGACGAATTCCAAGTTTCGCTGAAAGCGGAGCAGCAGCTCGTTTGCGCCGTTGCCGCCGCGTCGCTGGGTTCGCCCAACGATACTTCGCTCGAAATCGTCAACGCAGAAGGCAAGACCGTGGCATCCGCCAATGACAACAACGGTGTGGATCCATTCCTTGTATATAAATGTGAGGCGGACGGCATTTACCGCGTTCGAATTCAAAACTACAATCTCAGCGGCGGCTCGAATCATATTTATCGACTGACGCTCACCACCGGGCCGTATCTGGACTATGCGTTTCCATCCGGATTGCAGCCGGAACGTGAAAATCATATCACGCTTCGCGGTTGGAATCTCACAACTGGCGATTCTGAGCTCGTCGCAACAACAGATTCGTTCGTTCATCTACCTCAATCTGCTAATCATCTCGAGCTGCCGATTGTTGATCATCCTGCGATGCTCGAACACGAGCCGAACAACTCCGCTGAGACGGCAAATGAAATCGTAGCACCTCACGTCATCCACGGCCGTTTCGAAAAACCGGGCGATCTAGACGTTTACACGATTCGCGCGAAGAAAGGCGCGAAACTCAATCTGAAAGCGGTTTCATCCAGTTCGGACGTGGTCTTCGTGATCAGCGACAACGAAGGAAAGATCATCCGAGAAGTCGATGACAGCACGCCCGCCCGCGGCGCTCCGGCAACGCGCGATCCGCAATTTCTTTTCACTTTTCCGGCCGATGGCGCTTATCATATTACGCTTAGCGAACGCGCCAACCGAGGCGGCCCGCGCTACGTCTATCAATTCCACGTCGCTCCACCGAATCCCGACGTCGGTTTGTATATCAAAGTCACCGAATATGCGATTATCCCCGGCGAGACGCTCAGTATCCCGATCATCGTAATTCGCAAAGGCGGACTCGCTGAAGATATAGAAATCATCGCCGAAGATCTCCCGCCCGGAGTCACGGCCGAACCGATCGTTCACACCGCCAAAAGTCAGCCGGCAGCGAAGCTGGAGCTTTCAGCAGCTGCTGACGCCGGTTTTTCCGGCGGAGTATTCCGAATCGTCGCCAAATTCAAAAATGAAGACCAAACGATCACGCGCGAAGCCGACCGAACTGTCGATCTCTGGCTATCTGTAAGTCCGAAGGTCCCGTTCGAACTCGTCGTTCCAACTACGATCCAGGAAGCGCCGCGACTCGCCGCGTTTCCGTTTCCGGTCACGATCAAACGCGATGAAGGCTTCGCTGGCGAGATCCAACTCGTCCCTGTCGAGCCTGACGTCCGTGGTACTGTCATTCCGATGGACGGCTCGCTCGTCGCCGGCACCGAAGACAAAGGAACCGTGCCGCTGATCATCCAAGCTCAGGCCATCGAGGGCACGACCCATCGTTGTCGCGTTATGGGCGTCGCCGAAATCACGGGTCCGGACGGCGTCGTTCACTCAGTCTTTCACCTACCCAAAACTGCGATGGCGATGGGTTGTCAGCCAAATCTTTTAACTCTCACATCGACGCCGGAAGTAGTGACTCGGGAGCCCGGACAAGGTGTTGAAGTCACCGTCACCATCGAGCGGCGAGTCAAATTGGGTGAAGTCACAATCGCGCTGATGGCACCGGGAATCGAAGGTGTTTCCGCAACGGAAGTGACGATTCCGGCCGGACAAGCGACCGCCAATTTCAAAATCGACCTCGCGCCGAACGCCGAGCTTCCGCCCAAACTTGAACTGGAGCTTCGAGCCAGCACAACCCGCGAAGGACTCCCTGTCGGTGCCGTAGCGCCGCTGATTCTGGTCGACTAGCTATTATATAATAACCGCTTTCAGCCCGGAATTAATTGTAGATCTTCTGGATTTACAGTCAGCCCAATCCTTCGTCCTTCGACCTCAATGAGTTTCGTAAAACGGTCCGTTTTCCCTGTTTTGAGGTCGATCACTTTTTCTCGAGTTTGCTTCAGGTAGTCAGGGAGCTCTTCGAATGTCGTTCGCGCCTCAAAAAAACGAATCAGCCTGCGGAAAAACTTGGGCATGATCACGACGCGTTCCTGGACGGTTTTGACATCCCAGAGATCGAATCCACGTGTCCGGTCGACGGCCCAAAGCCCTTTGCTGTTTGCTAGCATCCGGCGTGTCGCCTTGCGAAATTCGTCCAGAATTCCTTCGTCCAACGAATTATAAAACGTCGGGAAAACCAAGCCGCGTTCTAGCAATCGGTAGTTGAGCGATTTTTTCCACGGAAGCTCGCTCATCTCAATTTCCGCGCCGTCTTCCATTTCTACACCGTCTGGAAAAACAAAGCAGATCGGGCGATCAAAAATGTCCACGCCGGCTGTGACGATCGCACCGTGAGTCAGGTCATCGGCTTCGTCGATTCGATTGACAGCGAGGTTAAAAACGTAGTTTTTGATCCCCAGCATCTCGAGTAAACTCTCCATCGCGGCCACTGAAAAAGCACCCGGCTGACTGAAGCCGATGTAGTGAGTTTCGAGCGCGTCGATCGCTTCGATCCTGATCTGTTTGCGTTTCCGCTTCTTTCCGTAATCGGATTTCCATTTGAAGCCGGGCCAGCTCCAATTCGTGTGATTGTCGGCCTCAAACCGGATCGAATCGCCGTCCGGCGAGTAGCCTTTAACTCGAAATCTGCCGTGGATAACTTTGCAGGTAGACATGTTGCTGATTTTGTTGGTTTGGCGAATCGTGGTGGATTTGGCTGAGCATGTCAAGCCGGTTGAAATTAAGATCGGCTTGTAATCCCGATGAGATTTGGTCCAGTTCGGCATGGATCTCCAAATCTCCAACCGCGTTGCGCTAGTGACGGGCGCTTCTCAAGGAATCGGTTATGCAATCGCAAAAGGCCTCGCTGCCGAAGGCGTGAAAGTCGTCGTGTCGTCGCGAGACGAAGCCAAACTCGCTGCCGCGGCGGAACAGATCGGCGCAGCGGCCGCGATCCCGGCTGACGTCAGCGATCCCGATCAACTCCAGCAACTGCTGGATTCCTGCCGAGAAAAAGTCGGCGATCCCGATATCCTCGTCGTCAACGGTGGAGGTCCGCCACCTGGACTGGCCGCCGAATTGGACGACGAGGCATGGGCGCGAGGTTACGATCTTACTTTGATGAGCGCGGTTCGGCTGGCGCGTGCATGCCTGCCTGCGATGCGAAGCCAACATTGGGGCCGCATTATTTGTGTGACGAGCATGTCCGTAAAAGAGCCGATCGCCAATTTAACGCTTTCGAACGCCTTCCGAGCGGGCGTAACGGGCTTCGTTCGAACGTTAGCGACCGAAGTCGCAGCGGACGGGGTTACCGTGAACAACGTCGCTCCCGGCGCGACCGACACGCAGCGGATTCGCCAGCTCAACCCGACGCCCGAAGCGCTCGCCGCAGTCGCCCAACGAATTCCTGCAAAGCGGATCGCGACGGCTGACGAGGTTGCTTCGGCAGCCGTTTACCTCACTGGCGTTCCTGCAGCGATGATCACGGGACAGACGATTCTCGTCGATGGCGGCTCCGTCGGAAGCCTACTTTGACTGGAAAGTCTCGCTCGAGACAATCTGCAGAATCAGGCCTCTCAACCGATAGTCATCCTCGGCGAACTTGGTTGTGAGCGCCTCAATTTCAGGCTGATCCGTGAATTCCAACGATCGCCCAGCTGCGTAACTCATGAGTTTCACAACGAGCGCATGAGCGAATTGATCTTTGCGTTTTTCAACAAGATAAGCCTTCAATTCTTCGATCCCGTCGACCGTTTCGCCGTCAGGAAGCTTGTCGTGCGCGATCACCGGCAGGGTCTTAAAGCCCTTGCCAACTTTGCGCCGAATTTCCTCTCGAAATAAGCCGACGGCATCGAAATGCTCCATCGCGACGCCCCACGGATCGATTCCGCGATGGCAATCGTTGCAGGCAGGATCGTTGCGATGCGCCAGCAGCTGCTCACGAACTGTGAGGTTCGCGAATTCGGGATTCTCGGCGTCCAACGCGGGCACATTTGGCGGCGGCGGGGCAGGGGGATCGTGAAGCAGCCGCTCGCGAATCCAGACGGCTCGTTTGATCGGATGCGAGTCCTCGCCGGTCGACTGGCCAACGAGCGTGCTCGCCATCGTCAGCAAACCGCCTCGACGAGAATCAGCCGGGAGGTTCACGCGTTCAAACGCCGCGCTTCGCGGTCCCGAATCAAAACCGTAGTGTCTCGCCAGCGGCTCATTCAGCATCACGAAGTCCGAATCGAGAAAGTTCACCGCGCTCAGGTTCTCAGTCAGGATTTCGGCGAAAAATGCATGCGTCTCGGCTCGCATCCACGGCTTAAGATCGTTGTTGAAATTTGGATAATATTCAGGATTGATCGCTACCCGATCGAGCTGATCGAGATCCAGCCACTGGTCGCTGAACTGTTCGACGAACTGTTGAGATTTCGGGCTCTTCAGCATGCGTTCCACTTTCGCGGCCAGCGTCTCGGGTTCACTCAAATTTCCGGCAGCCGCCAGCTCAAAAAGCCGATCGTCAGGCATTGAACTCCAGAGAAAATACGAAAGCCGCGATGCGAGTTCGAATTCGGATAGCCGCCGTTTTTCTTCGCCCTCTGACGGCTCAACGAGGTAGATGAATTCCGGCGAAACCAAGGCCATCGACAAAGTTTCGCGCATCGCCTCCTCAAAGGTTTCGTAATCTGGCCTGAGGCTCTCAAAGTAGTCGGCGAACTCCTTGATCTCTTCAGAATTCGGCGGCCGACGCCAGGCGCGCTTCAGAAATTCTTCGATCACTTCGTTAGCGTCCGGCGAATCTGGAATGAGCTGCCGATGATGCGCTGGCGGCCACTGATCGAAAACCGGACCTTTAAATTCCAGCGATTCGATCACGACTTGTGGGTAGTCCGGATCCGGCTCCCAGACAGTATTCTTGATCTTCTTTTTCGGATTTTTTGGGTTGGGAACTTCGGTCGTTTTCTGCTCCTTGAATTTCCCCCCATCATCGTAGGAATTTCGGACCCAAACCAGAATACCAGGAAACTTTGCGCTTGACTTGCTCTGCAGCGGAAATTCTTCGATCCGACCTCGAAACTCGAATTCTTGAACCTCCTCGCTGGTCACGTCGACCGTCGCGAGCTCGCGAGATGGCCGCTGCGTGTCCGCGAGGTAACCAAAATCAATCTTCATTCCGGGAAACGCAGATTTTGCCGCCGGCAAAACCGCTCGAGCGCGAATTCGGATTTCAAACTCTCCCTCACGCGGAAACTCCGGAATCCGCGAAACAAAAACGCCGCTGCGGCTTAGAACATTCGTATAATTTTCCTTACCCTTGTCCTTGTCGCTCGCCTCCGTGCGATGCTCGAAAACGGCTGGCTCGTCTCCGACAACAATTGCGCGAGCCAGCGCTTTTCGCGCCGTCCCAAGATACTGATCGAGCTGCATCCCGCTCATTCCGAGCGAAGCGCCGTTGTTCTGAAATCCATCCGGGCTAAGCCCATCTGGCGGCAGATTTTCCGCGTAGTCGAGGTCGAGCCCGATCAAATCCCGCATCGTGTTCTGGTATTCGGTCCGGTTGAGCCGCCGAATCACAACGCGCCCGCCGGTCGATTGCTTTGCCTCGATCGCGCGTTTCAGAGCCGCGTTAATCCAGCCGGTCAGCTTCAAACGCTCGGCGTCGGTGGGCTGAGGTTCATCGTCAGGCGGCATCTCGCCGAGCTGCAAAGCGTTCAGCGCGTCGTGCCAGGTTTCAGCAGCTGCTGAGTCTTTGGCGAGGTCAGTCGAAAGCGTGTCGAGCCGGATTTTCCCCTTCTGTTTTTCCGGTCCGTGGCAGCGAATGCAGCGCGCCTCGAGGACAGGAAGAACGTCTTTCTTAAAATCCAGTTCGGCCCCGACCAGAAGGGCTGGCGAGCACAAGAAAAGTAGAAGAGTCAGGCGAGAGATCGTCATTTTTTATCGATCCAGACACGGACCGTGATTGGCAGGTTTATCAGTCCGATCGAGGCCGGGAAACGGCGCAGTTCAGCTCGGAAGATAGCCGTTTGCGACCTCCGAAAATTCGAGCAGCTGCTGGTCGATCCAAACCTGCGCGAAATCCAATTCTTCGGCCATGATCTCAGCAACACGCGGCGCGATTTCCAGCGAAGCTTTTGCGTCCAGAAAGAGCGATCGCGTTCGGCGCGAAAGCACGTCCTCGACCGTCATCGCCATCTCCTCTTTAACCGCTCGACGAACGTCTGCTTCGCTGTAGGCCAAGCGCTCGTGAAGCGGCACGTCCGCAGTCCGAGGCGATTCCGGCGCGATTTTCTGCGTCGCGGTTCGGCACGATCGAGGCTCGATACCCGCGCTGCGCTCGGCCAGACTGATCGTGTGCTCGGCCATCAGCCGACAGGTCGTCCACTTGCCGCCAACGATCGTGATCAGGCCGGAATCGGAGACGAATAAACTGTGGCTACGCGAAATCTCTTTCGTTTCACCCGAACCCTTTCGTGGTCTGACCAACGGCCTCAGACCAGCCCACGTGCTAAGCACATCGGCTCGCGTAGGCGCTGTTTTCAAATAGCGAGCCGCGTGTTCCAGGAGGTAATCGATTT
>JBLHKS010000164.1:0-15578 GCA_047620505.1 Verrucomicrobiales bacterium
TCCAATCCCAGTAACAAAGCATAGTGATGGGCGAGGCTTTTCATTCATACACTCTACTACGATGCTTTCAGCTGCCACGATATTTCCTGAAGAGCCAAATAAAGAACACCAAACCGCGATTCGACTGGAAGAACGCAGCCGTGAAGTTACGGAAGACGGGGTTCTCGTGAAAACATCGGGCGGTTTGGGCGATGAATGGACCTATCGCCGCTACAAACCGGAAGACGTTTGGGCATTCCGCCCTATCCAGAAGCCTTCATTGCCAAAAAACAGCGACCATCCAGTCGACGCGTTCATCGGAGCTAAACTAGAAGCAGCTGGATTTCAAAGCGCACCGCCAGCTGAGCTACGGACCCTGATTCGGCGGGCCAGTTTTGATTTAACCGGTCTACCTCCAACTCCCGAAGAGATTGCAGATTTTCTCAAGGCTTCGGAAGCTGACCCGGAAAAGGCTTGGACCAATTTAGTCGATCGTCTTTTGACCAGCGAACACTACGGCGAGCGCTGGGCGCAGCATTGGCTTGACGTTACTCGTTATGCCGATACGGCCGGACTCTCGAATGACTACGAGCGATCAAATGCTTGGCGCTACCGCGATTACGTGATCCGCGCGTTCAACGAAGACATGCCCTACGATCAGTTTGTGGTCGAACAGATCGCTGGGGACGAACTGGCCGATGCTTCGCTTCGAAAACGCTTGGCAGATAAGAAGGAATTCGAAATTGCTCGCCGAGAAGGCCGATTTAATGAAAAAGAGAGCGAACTGCTAGTCGCTAGCAGTTTCCTACGGATGGGCCCTTGGGATCCCGCAATGGTAAAAGCTCCTGAAGCTCGACAACAATATATTGATGATGTCGTAAACGATGTCGGCCAGACTTTCCTGTCGACAACGATGCGATGCTTCAAGTGTCACGATCATAAATTCGATCCCCTGCCAACACGCGATTATTACCGATTCTACGCGATCTTCGCAGGAACACAGCTAGCTGAGCGGCCTGCTCCATTTCTAGCTGAGGAGAATCGGGCTGGATTTGAAGAAGATAAGCAGATGACTCAAAATCTCCTCGATTTCGCCAGCCAGAAATTTAGTGAGATCGTTAAAAAGTCGAAAGCGGCCGAGGAAAAATGGTATGCCGACCGTGGACTGGAATTTATTCCTGAAAGCGAACGGAAAAATGTGCCAGACGAAGAAAAACCGCCCCGGTTGGCTGGATTGGACGAAGATGAGAAAGGCCGCCACAAAGTTCGGCAGCAGGACCAATGGATCTGGACTCGGCGATTAGAGCGATACAAACCTTTAGCCCAAACTGTTTACAACGGCCCGGATCCGAAGTTTCTCAACAGTCGTAAACTTAGAATGCCACCGCAGATCGGCGAGAAGGCTCCGGAAAGCTGGATTCTTTCAGGCGGTTCACTTGAAGCTCCAGATCAGCCGGTAACGCCGGGAGTGCTAAGCGCAATAGGCGTTCCAACCGAAGAGGCGAGCGAGATTGATCCGTTTCGACTAACGGAAGAACCAAATGGACGGCGACTTGGACTGGCAAACTGGATTGCAGATGCGCGAAATCCGCTGACTGCCCGCTCAATCGTAAATCGCGTCTGGCAATATCATTTCGGCAAACCGCTTGCGGGAAATCCCAATAATTTCGGCGCGAAAGGCGCGAAGCCCACGCACCAGCAGCTGCTGGATTGGCTGGCTGCCGATTTTACCGAGAACGGCTGGCGACTAAAACGCCTTCACTGGCTTATTATGTCTTCAGCCACCTACCAACAAGCTGGCAGGCACCCTCAACAGGCTTATCTCCGAAATGAGGATCCGAACAACAACCTTTTTGCCTATTTCCCGACACGACGGCTTTCAGCGGAAGAGCTTCGGGATGGAATGCTTCGCATAACTGGCGAATTGAATCCAACTCATGGCGGATTACCGGTTAGACCGGAAATTAATATGGAAGTCGCGCTTCAGCCGCGGATGATTCAATTTTCAATCGCTCCGACTTATCTTCCTTCGCGAAATCCCGAGGAACGGAACAGGCGTAGCATTTATGCTTATCGAGTTCGGGGCCTCGCGAATCCATTTCTCGAAACTTTCAATCAGCCGAACCCGAACGACTCTTGCGATCTTCGGGATTCCGCTTCCGTTTCACCTCAGGCCTTCACTTTGCTCAACAGCGACCTCGTGACGGATCGTTCGATCGCTTTTGCTCTACGCCTGAAGAAGGAATCCTCCACCCTCACTGAGCAAGTGCGCTCAGGATTTGAGCTCGCACTTGGGCGAACTCCCAATGCGGAGGAGAGCGATCGGATAATCTCTTACATCAAGGAGATGCAGGCCTATCATCTTGAGCAAAATCCGGAAAAGAGAATTTACCCAACCGAAATTACGCGGTCGCTGGTCGAAGAGTTCAGCGGTTCACCGTTTGAATATGTAGAGATTCTTCCTGTCTTCAAAAACTACGTTCCCGACCAACAAGCGGCCGACGTCAGCCCGGAAACGCGGGCGCTCGCGGATTTCTGCCTACTTTTATTCAATAGCAACGAATTTGCCTACACCTATTAATTTCATGAAGTCTCCAATTTGTTCACGCCCGAGTTCGACTGCGGCTGGTCGCCGAGAATTTCTCTATGGTCTTGGTGCGTCGCTGGGTTCAGTCGCGATGACCGACCTGGTGGCCGAAGATTCGAATCCTTTGAGCCCGAAAAAACCGCTTCACGCTCCAAAGGCCAAAAATGTGATCATGCTCTTCATGGAGGGAGGTCCGGGCCACATGGATACGTTTGATCCGAAGCCGAAACTCACTGAATTACATAAGACTGAATCAAAACGAAATCGCAGTCTCGCCGCCAACTCGGGACAGTTTCAATTTTACGTCGGCAGCCCATTCAAGTTCGATAAAGTGGGGCAGAACGGCATCGAGATGTGCGACCAATGGAAATATCTTCGCGATCCCGATATTGCGGATGAATTATGCAATTATCGTGGCTGTCAGGCCGAGTCTCTGAATCATCCAGAGGCCCTTTTCCACATGAACACAGGAAGCCGTCTGGGTGCCGACCCATCACTGGGAGCATGGGCGACTTACGGACTTGGAAGCAGCAATCGGAATCTTCCGGGCTACGTGGTCATGACCGAGATGGCGCTTCCACAAGGAGGCTCGCGAAACTGGTCTAATGGATTTCTTCCGGCTTACCATCAAGGCACGCGGCTTCGCCCCACTGGTTCGCCAATTCTTGACCTCGAATCTCAATCGAATAAGACACGAGAACACCAGCGTAAAGCCCTCGATACTCTCGGTTTCCTCAACGATCAGCATAGTAGCCGGTATCCAGAGCACGCCGATCTTTCGGCGCGCATGGAATCCTACGAACTCGCCTACCGGATGCAGATGGAGGTTCCTGAAGTCGTTGATCTGAAGGGCGAGCCGGATCACATCCGCGAGACTTACGGTATGAATAATAGTGTTACTCGTGACTTCGGCACCCAATGCCTGATGGCGAGACGTCTGGTCGAAAAGGGAGTTCGCTTTGTGCAGATTTTCGCTGGGGGCTGGGACAGCCACGACTACCTCGAACGTGGCCACACTTCGCGTATTGCGAGTGTGGATCAGCCGATGGCTGCTCTGATCAAGGATTTGAAGCAACGCGGCATGCTGGACGACACGCTTGTTATTTGGACCGGCGAATTCGGCCGTACGCCGGATAACAACAAGCGTGGCGGAGTCTATTCTATTGGACGAGGCCACAACGCAGATGCGATGACGATGCTGATGGCCGGTGGAGGCGTAAAACCGGGTGTCGTGGGCGCTACCGATGACATCGGAGCTGAGGCCGTTGATGTAAAACACCCAATTCGCGATTTTCACGTCACTCTCCTGCATCTGTTAGGGCTGGACGATAATAAACTTACCTATTTCCACGCGGGTCGATACAAGCAGCTGAGTCAGTTCGGTGGCGAGGTCATCGATGATCTAATCGCGTGATCGGTGTTTTTGACGATTGATCGATTGCTTTTCCCGGCTATTTTCGCGCCCGATGGACCACAGCGCCCAAAAGAAAATAATCGATCGCGACATGAGCCGCTTGGAAGCGATGCTGGCTCGCGTGGCGAAATCAGATGAGAAGCTTCAACGCAAAATTGCCGAGGGCGACGATCTGCAATTGCTGGATCTCGCCTGCGGAGCTTGCGATGAAGCGGAAACGCTTACGAAATTCTTTTCCAAACTTCGCCGAGGCAAGAATCTGAAGCTGACTGGGCTCGATATCCGTGCTCGCGAAATTGCCGACGCCGCAGCGCGTTTCAAGCAGCGCGAGGACGCGGAAACGGGCTCGAAAATCGATTTCGAGTTCCTCCAGGGCGACGCGACGAAGCTCGATGGCCACCAGCAGCTGCCAGGTGAGTTCGACGTCGTTTTCATGCGTCACCAAAATCTCTGGAACGGCAAAAAGACGTGGGAAGAGATCTATCAAAAGGCGCTCGACAAGCTTTCGCCTGATGGTCGGTTGATCATCACGAGTTACTTCGATCGCGAGCATGAGCTTGCGCTCGACGTGATCAAGGAGCAGGGCGGCGAGCTGATCGTGACAGCTGCAAACGAGGATTCACGCGAGTTGCAAACGGCAGGCAAGTCGGTCGACCGACACGTTGCGATTCTGAAGCGGCGCGACTGATTTTACGATCGAACGCGAGCGCGAGCGCGGCTGATTTCCAGCCAGCCAAAGATTACGAGCGACGTCAGAAACGGTCCGAGCAGATAAATCGCGCGGTAAAGCAGGATGCTTCCTAACAATCCGGATTGAGAAACCGTATCCGGCGTCAGCGCGACGATCACTACCTCGAAAACTCCGATTCCGCCTGGCACGCCCGACGCGACCGCGATGAACTGGGCGATGAAAACAACGGCGAGGAGTTGCATCAGCGGCATGCCGGTTTCAGGCAGGAGCACGGCCAGCGTCATCGCAGCAAAAACCCACTCTAACGTTGAGAAAAACAGGCCTCGCATCAACGGGCCGGTATCGGGCGCGGCCAAGTTCATTCCGCGAAAAGATATCGGTCGAGATCGAAGCGAAAGAGCAATCACAATACCGAGGAAAACGGCGAGAAAAATGAACCCCAGCGGGCGCGTCGTGCCGCGATCAATCGGGAAATTCGCAGGCAACGGGATTGGACTCCAGCTGAGCGCAATCCCGGCCAGCAGCATCGGCGCAATCAGAACGAACACACTGTAGGCGATCGCCGATTTCAGCATCTGGACCGGCGTGTAGCCTTCCGCCGAAAGTAGCCGAACACGCGCGAGATTCGCCGTTAGCATCGCAAGACCGAGGTTCAGCGCGAACGTCGTGATGATGAAAGAAACGATCCCGGCACGAGCGGGTGGGAGCGGCTTTCCGGCGTAACGAAACGTGATCGCCCCGTAACCCGCAATCGCCGCGTAACTCCCGATCGCAGCCAGCATCGCGAGACCGAGTTTCCACAGCGGCGTGTGCAGAACCGAAGTCCACATTTCGACCCAGTCGAATTGCGTCAGCACCGCCCGCAGCTTCAAAATCGCCCAGACGAGCAGGCCCAGGACCGCGAGGGAGATCAGAATCCTGAGAGCGAGCGCCCAAGGGTGAGCTGATTTCGGTGAATTCATTTGGGCAGGTCAAAAACGCGCCGGAGCAACCAGCAGCTGCTGGTTTGATCGCACACCTTGTGCCAGTGGCCAACGAGAATAGGAAAAAGTCCGAAATTCCGCCGGGATCTGGCAAAAAAACTGCCCTTAGTGTTAGTCGCTGCAACTTTTCGTCGCTTTCGGCAGGACGAAAAGCAACGCGATCGAAACCAACGCGGCCTGCACGAGAGTCGCCGCGGTCCAAGTCACGAAGTAGGAAGCCGGTAGCGGCTGGACATTCCACATGATGAAAGCCCCGCCCGCCTGATGCAAAGCCATCACGCCAGCGAAAATCAACGCGCAGGGAATCCGTCCGCAGTTCGAAACCACGGCGAATTGAAACAGTAGCGTGAAGGAGATCGCAACGATCCCATGGCCCACGAAATTCGCCCACATTTTGCTCATCATCTCGGGCTCCGGACGCCAGATTTCTTTCGAATCAGCGTAGTAGCCGCCAGGGATTTGAGCGTGGATCAGAAAGTCCGAGCCTTGAAGGAGGATGAAAGCGACGAGACAACCGAGAGCGATACGAACAGGATTCATGGCGATAGTTGGCACCGAAACGCGCCCTCTGGCAAGTCAAACGCGAGCCGCGAAGTCTGGTCGCTTCCGGAATCGAACCTGACAGCGAAAGCCAGCTCAGAATGAAGCCGTGTCTTGAACAATGTTGACGCTCCAAACCTCCGGGACTGACCGGAACTGCGAAGGCCGTTCTCGCCGAGATTTGTTGAAAATCGGAGCGCTTGGACTGGGCGGTTTGACTCTACCAGAGCTGCTTCAAGCAAAGTCTGGCGGCGGCGCTGATTTCGTTCGCAACAAGTCGGTCGTGCTGCTTTTCCTCGGCGGAGGCGCAAGCCAGATTGAGACTTTCAATCCGAATATGTCCGCTCCATCGCCGTTTCGCAGCGTGACCGGCGAGGTTAAGACGAATGTTCCCGGGATCACGTTTGGCGGCACTTTTCCGCAGCTGGCGAAGCACGCCGACAAGATGGTTGTCGTTCGTTCCTATCATCATAAGCACAGCAATCACAGCCTCGCCGTTCCTTACGTGTTGTCAGGCGGTGACGTTTTTCCGGGCGGGATGAACTCGGTTTACGCGCGTTTGCGAGGGACGAATCATCCGGACTCGGGCTTGCCGACGACGTCTTTGGTTACCGCGCCTGACGTTGGGCGTTTCGTGAATACGAAGAAGCGAATCCTGGCCGGTTCCCAACCAGGTGATCTGGGTTCGGCTTACGCGCCTTTTGATCCGGCTGGAGGCGGGCCGGCGATCGAAAACATGACCCTGAATCTGCCGCGCGCCCGGCTCGGCGACCGTCGGCAGCTGCTGGTCGAGTTGGATCGATTGAGACGCAAAACGGATAAGCAGAGAACGTTTGCCGATCTCGATAAATTTCAGCAGCAGGCCTACGACGTCGTTCTTGGTGGTGCCGCTGAGGCTTTTGACTTAACCAAAGAAAATCAGCGAACAATCGAGCGCTACGACACTGGAATGTTCCGAGTCGGCGAGACGAAAGACGTGATGCGGAGCTGTTCGCTGGGCCGCCAGATGCTTCTCGCTCGGCGGTTGGTGGAGTCGGGCTGCGGCTTCGTCACTGTGCAGAATTCCGGATGGGACATGCACGGCGGGAAGGGAAATAATTTCATGAAACTCGGCCAGGGAATGGAAATGTTAGGGCGGCCGCTTGATAAGGCAGTTAGCGCGTTTCTTGAGGATTTAGCGCAGCGCGGTTTGCTCGAGCAGACCCTTCTAGTCATAACCGGCGACTTCGGCCGATCGCCAACGATCAACAAAAACGGCGGGCGCGATCATTGGGGAAATCTCAGCACATTGGCGCTCGCTGGCGGTGGGCTGCACACGGGACAGGTTTACGGTCAGGCTGCGCGGAACAACGACGTTCCGCATAGCGATCCAGTTGGCGTGGAGAACCTGATGTCGACGATCATGAACGTGCTTTTCGACGTTGGGCAGCTCCGAATTCAACCCGGCATGCCTCAGCAGTTGCTGGATCCGATCGAGCGCTTCAAGCCGATCCCGATCGCCGGTGTTTATTGATGTCCGAGATCATCACAACCGTCGATTTCGAAGCGGACGGCAAGCAGGTCGGCTGGCTGCGCTTGCCGCACTCGGTCACGCGTAGCGCTTACGGCGTGATTCCGATTCCGATCGCCGTGATTCAAAATGGACCGGGACCTCAGATTCTGCTGACGGCTGGAAACCATGGCGACGAGTATGAAGGTCAGGTCGCGCTGACGCGGTTGATCCAGACGCTTGAGCCAGACCGGATTCGCGGCCGGATTTTGATTCTACCCGCTCTCAATTTGCCTGCGGTGCTGGCCGGGACGCGGGTGAGTCCGTTGGATCAGGGAAATCTCAATCGCGCCTTTCCTGGCGATCCTCGAGGCGGTCCAACCGCGCAGATTGCGGATTACGTCGAACAGCAGCTGCTCCCGATGGTCGAGGTCGTTGGTGATTTTCATTCCGGCGGTGCCTCCCTCGAATATCGCCCTCACATGAGCACTCATTTCGCTGCGGACGCCTCGCCGGAGTTCAAAGCGCGCAGCCTCGAAATCGTCAAAAAACTCGGCGTCCCGCACGTGATGATTTTCGAACGCAAACCAAAGCCCGGCACGTTGCCGGACGGTGCCATGCGGAAGGGAGTGTATTCATTCGGCGGCGAATTTGGAGGCACGGGCTCGACTTCGGTAAGCGGGATTTCCTACGTCGAAACTGCGGTGACACGGCTACTTTCCATATTCGGCGCGATCGAATCTCCAAAGCCTGACCCAAGCGAACCCGAGCCCGAAGTTCTCCACATTTTTGGCGCGAAAGCCCACGTTTACGCGCCAGAGGACGGCGTTTTCGTCCCGGCGACGGAATTGAGCCAGCACGTCGAATCCGGCGACCTCTGCGGCGAAGTCCTCTTCCCTGATAACCCGGCAAGGCTGCCGATTCCAGTGTACTACGAAGGCGAAGGCGATGTCGTTTGCCGTCGGCATCCTGGGCGCGTGGAGCGCGGTGATTGCCTCGCGCATCTGGCTGCGCCTGTTGTTAACCGCTGAGTTCGGCGCGGGTAGCAACTGCTGGCAAATCGATTGTTTCTTTTGACCTCCCGTGAAACAAATCCAAGTTTTGCTCGCCCTCCGAGGGGCAATTCCGGCATAAATAGATGAAGCCGAAGTTTAACTGAAATATTATCATGATTGAAGATGGTCAAAACAGCAGCGAGCTACAAAGCGCGATAGCACGCACATGGAAAGCTTCCGGCGTCGCTTCGTTTCTGCTCGGCATCGGAGCTGATTTTTTCACGGAACTCGCTCCGTTGGCGAAAATACTCTGCCTCGGTTCGGGCCTGGTTGGGATCGCGATGATTATCATCTCATTTATGATCGGTAGTGCTCGGTATTGGTCATTGCCGGCCGCAATCATGTCAGTCTGCGTTGCCGCATTTTCGGGCCTTGTTTGGGGGCTCCAGAACACGAGCGACGAAGCAGAAAAAAGTGGGATTCTCGCCGCAAACGTGCCGATCGTGAAAGAGACCCAGGAGGCGATGGTTAGTCAAATGTTGAACCGAATCGACACGCGCCTGGCTGAGTTCCAGAAATCTTTCGAAGAGCGGATAGACAAGGTCGAAGCCAATCAAACTGAATTAACAGAAACACTGACTGACCCCGGAGCGCTCGCCAAGCATTGGGAAGCTGAGCTGGAAGAACGTGAAAATGCCGCACTGGAAGCGGCCAAGGACAGCGGGGATTTCGAAGAATTGCAGCGAATTCGTGATCGAACGAGAGCGGCGAAGGCGCAGATGCAAGGATTCATCGCCTCGATTCGAGAAGATCTATCGGAAGAAGCGCGAGATTCGGATTATCTGCGGGCAGTGGAGCTTTCAGTGACAAAAGGCTTCGACTACGCGGCCGAATTTCTGGGCGCCGAGAGCGACGCGATTCAGGAAGACGCCGATAGATTCAAACAGGCCCGCGATAATTCTGCGAAACAGCTTCACCGACGCTTGGAAGGACTGGTTTTTTACGCCGAGCTTCTCCATCTTAAATTGGATTGGGAGAAAGAACGCGAAATTCTGGATGAGGTCGCAGAAATCGCGCCCGGTTGGTTTGAGGCTCGGCTGCGCCTTGGAGAACTCCACATGACGCTTTCGAATTTTAAAGAAGCTGAACCTCATCTGCTTGCCGCGAAGGACCTGGCCGTCGGCGACGATGAAGAAGCGACCGCTTCCGATCGCCTTGGCCATTTTTATCTTCACTTGGGTCAAACGGACGAAGCTAAGTTGCTTTTTGAAAATTCTTTGACGATTCGAGAGAGAATTGTTTCCCGAGAACAAGGCAAGGACGGGGAATTGGGGGCTCTGGCTCTGAAAGCAGAGGCGCTCAACGATGTTGGCATGGCACTTCGCGCGGGGGGATTTTTAGAGAACGCAGAAGCAAAATACCAGCAGGCTTTGATCTTACGCGAATCGCTGAAGAAGCAGGCAGAGGAATCAGGAGACGAAGGCGCTTTGAGGGAAGCGCGAAAGAACCTGGCTGAAACCCTCAATAATCTTGGAGACCTTCGATATGGCCAGGCAGAAGGCCAATCTAATATAGAAGCTCACAACGACACTTTGGCTGAAGCGTTCCTTTACCATCATCAGTCACTGGCAATTAGGGAAGAACTCTATGGTGGCGACAACCATCCGGATGTCGCCGAATCTTGCAACAACCTGGCTGCGGTTCACGAGATTCTAGAGGATTATGAAGACGCCATCGGGAATTACCAGAGAGCCATTCGGATCGACGTGGCGATCAAAGGACCAGACCATGCCGACGTTGCAACCGGCTACAGCAATTTGGGAGTTGCGCAATTCTACTTGGGTGACGATGAAGCTGCCCTTGCCAGCCAGGAGAAGGCACTGGTAATTCGACGTCAGATGAAGCCTGAAAAGAAACATCCTCTATACGCACTGACGCTTTATCATTGCGCACAGATAAATTTTGAAATGCGTTCCGTAGACGAGGCAAAATCGATGCATGAAGAAGCATTGGGAATCCGGCAGGCGATTGCGTTCGAAAAGGACCTCCAAACGCTGACCGATCTCGCTGCATCGCTTAATAGTCTCGCATTTATTCACCTCACCCTCAGTGAACACTCGGAAGCCGAAGAGCGTCTCAATCGGGCTTTTATTCTAGATCCCCCGCCAACCGGCTCAAATGAGGAAAAACAAGCCAATATGATTCTCAAATTGCTGAAAACACCAGCAGGTCGCCAACAATTGGATCAGTTTTATAACAGCCCGGAAAATTCCCAGTGATCATTGGAAATTCTGCCTCATAATTTTTCTAGATGCCCGGCATGAATGAATGATGGGCAATTCAGTCGAATTTCGGCTGAGAAACCAAAAAAAAAACCGCATGAAAAACATAATCGTTTCTACATTAGCAGTATTCGCCGTGCTTGGAATTTCCCAGGTTTACGTCTCGGGCAACGACTTTTCGAATGAAAAGCAGCCGAGTGACCGAGTCTGTTGTAAAAACAAGAAGAGCGGCAAAATCAGTGAAACCACCAGGGGAAACTGCACTCGCAAAAAGAACGGAAAGTCAGTCGGAACAGTCACGCTGAGAAAGCCACCATGCAATGCCTGATCTGTTGCTGAACTTTGCATGAAATCGTTTGAATGGCTGAGCCGAGCTGGTCTTGGCTCAGCCATGCTTTTCAGTCTCGCGTCCTGGCTGGGATTGTGTGAAAAATGCGGCGAAGTTCGGCTTAATTTGCCGACCTCGATCGGGCTGGTCGGCGCTGGGGTTTACGCGGGGCTTCTTGCGGGATCGTTTACGAAATTCCGCGTCGCTTTTTGCTGTGGGGTCGTTTTTGCCTTTGGCGTTCAGCTGGCGCTGGCCGGTTATCTGGTCGTGACCAAGCAAAATTGTCTCATCTGCCTCGGTAGCTTCGCCAGCGTTTCCGTAGCGGCGATCGCCAGTTGGTTTTCGGTCAAACCCGGTTGGTTTGAGTTCCTGACCTCACTCTTGTGCGGATTGATCGTCGCTGCCGGAATGCTCGGAATTCACCAACACCGCGATCGCGCTTACCTCGACGAACTGAAAGTTGAAATCGGACGTGAAATCGAGAGTCTCGGCTTTGAAACAGCAGGCGCTCTATTCGTAATTACGGAAACGGATTGCGGTCACTGTCAGGATTTCAAAAGGGACATTCTGCCTGGCTTACGAAGTCAATTCGGCGATTCGCTGAGAATCGAAGTCATCGACGGACTCGCCAGCAGCTGCCCGGTTCCATCTTTCTATCTTGTGACCGCTGACGGCCCGGAATTGTTCGTCGGCGCGCGAACGAAATCAGAGTTGGCCCACCTCTTGGAATCTAACGGATTTTGAGGAAGACCTGGTCGGATCCAAAATCGATGACAGCGCCGCGTTTCAGTAAAAAATCGCGCCCGAGAATGCCGTCGACTGGTTTTCGATAGCCGGCAAGTCCAGCGAGTTCGCTTACAAAAACGGGAACCTCGGTTTCAAAGTCCTCCGTCCATTTCACGCCTGTGAGCTGGGCTCGGCGAGTCGACCGCGTCTCGTTTGCCGTGTCGACCAGTCTTACTGAACTCCGGCGGGGCGCAAGATCGAGCCGCGCAGCGCTTCCAGGCAGGAGCACGCTCGAAGACGAGCCGGTGTCCAGAATCCAGACCAGTTTCTGTTCGCCGATAAGGCAGGAAATCGAAACGGCCGAACCAGATTTCAACGGCGTCATTTCAAGCCCAATCCAGTCCGAATCACTCAGCAGCTGCTGGCGCTTTGATTTCGCTTCGCTCCCGGCGGGCAGAATTCGCTTTGCGCTCAAATCGAGCATGCTGCCGGACTCGACCAAAGGCCGAATTCCGAGGATCCCTTCTGGCCTTCCAGGAATGGAAACCGTCTTGTTGAGAAAGACAAACGGCGAACCAGAACTGATCGAATTTCGGCCCAGCTGAACCGAAAAATTTGCTCCAGCCCGCCCTAACTGAGTTCCGAAAAGGCTTCGCGAATCGAACGTCAATTTCGGATCCCCTTCCAGATCAAGCTTGCTGACAAAACGATTCTCCAAGGCCGAGATTTCGGCCCCCGTGTCCACAATCAACAAGACCGTTTCCCCGCCGATCACAAATTCCGAACACAGCCCGGCAGCTCCAAATGGCTGCCTTAATCGATGGTCGTCCTCCTTTTGAGCCTGGCTTGAAAAGACCAAGCCCAGAACGAAGAACGCGGTCAGCCAGACTGATCCTGGCGGTCGCATTCTAAAAGTCGAATCGAGTGTTCACTCCCCAGAAGTGCTTGCCGGTCTGTCCTTCGTTTCCGTCGCCAACACGCTCGTTGTAATGCCAGTTCGGCGTGATAACGAACCCGCCTATGTTGATAGGGAGCGAGACTCCCGCCTGCCACCAATCGTGGTCGAGTCCGTTCCCGTCCGAGACGTTGTATTCGTCGTCCAGCCCGGCTTGGGCATAGTAGACAAGGTCAAAAGGCAGACCGCGATCGCTCAGCGCCAGCGTGCCGTCGACTTGAAAAACCAGAACCTCGCCTTCGAGCACGGGATCGAACTCTCCATCGTCTTCAGAAAGAACGTGATACGCGACGCTCGGTCGAAAATATGGCGACGGCGAACTCCCGACGCTGACATAAATGTGATCCTGCCGATCGGTCTCCCAGAACGTGTATTCTGGAAAATAGATCGCCTCATAACCGCCGGTGACGTTCAGCAGCTGCTGGGGCAAAATGTCGAGCGAGTATTTTACGTCGAAAACCCATTCTTCGTAGTTGGTCGTCACGACATCCGGAAAAGCCCGGAGCGCTTGCAATTTATTGGCGCTTTGAACATAGCGAACTCCAGCGCTGAACCCTTTGTAGGCGGCAGTCACGCCTCCGTACCACATTTGGGTTTCATCCGAGTTAAAACTGGCGACCGCGCTTTCAATCTGGTTCAAACCCAGATAATAATAACGCGATTGATAACCGCCATCGACCGAAAACGACCAGGGAGATTCCTCCTCAGCAATTGTGAGCGCCGCACCGGCATTCTGGACCAGCGCCGCCTGACCCGGGCTGAGACTCCGGCGACGATCCCTCCGAAGACGATCGCGTCGCCCAGGGAAATTCAACTCCAGAAGATTCGGCAACTGCGCCCCATCTCCTTCAAGCGCGTCTGCATCCGACGCGTCCGACTCAGAATTGTCGGCAAAAAGTGGACCACCTGGCTCGGATGCTGGGCCATTGTGAATTGGATCGAAAAGAGCGAAAGGCGAAGGTCCTCGGGCCTGAGAACGCATTCCGTTGATCTGCGCCTCAAGAAACGTCACCGGGTTCTTGATTTCGGGCTGATCGTCGCCGGCAGCGTGAGTGCCTCCCGCCAGGAACGCCAAGCCTAACGACCAAAAGATTTTGTGTTTCATTCCTCCGATTTTCAGCCTCCGTCAGGGCGTTGGTCAAGGACAATCGCCCTCTTCATGCCCGGTGTCTGCCGAGCCAAGGTCAGGCAAGGGCCTCCACCGCAAGCTAATCCTTCGATCGGCTCTTCAGGGAAATAACAAGGCCGACGACCAGGACGATGATCGCAGCCGGAATCGTGTAGAGCAGGTCATCGTGGAGATTCAGCCTTACGTTGCCATTCAGGCTCTTGTCTACGCTCTGACCATGGCCCTTTTGATTGGGCTCAGTTCCCGATTCCAAGGATTCTGGATCGCCATTTTGCTCTCTCTTTTCACCGCCACGGCGCTTTACGCCGGGACGGGTGCCATTTTCCATCTCAGCTTTCCTGATTCTGGCTTTTTCGATCCAAACAAGAAGGTAGACCTGAAATACGCTCTGATTCTTTACTCCTCGCTCTTGCCTGGAATTTTCGTAACCGGGGTGTTTACCTATTTCTATTTCCGGGTGCTCCGACGCAAAGCCGCAGCCAGTTGAACCGATCAGCGGCCTCGTTGCGAAATTGAGTTGCGGCGATTTCGATCCCTGCCAGCATCCCGAATGTCGTCTGCTGAACCATCAAATCTGACTCTTCTTGGGAATTCCCAGAGTGGCGTCCCGGACGCTCCGTCGAGGGAGATCCTCGAAACTTTCGCCAATCACAACGCCAAACGCCCGTTTTGGATCAAGCTCGACTGTCTGGAATTCAGCTCGCTCTGCCCCGTCACCGGACAGCCGGACTACGCGAAAATTCGGATCGAGTACGTCCCGGGCAAACTCTGCGTAGAGACCAAATCGCTGAAATTTTATCTCGCTGCGTATCGCAGTCAGGCCGGATTCAACGAAGAAATCATCAACCGAATCGCCGACGACCTGATCGCCGTCTGCCAGCCTCAGAAATTTACAATCGAGGGTGCGTTCGGCGCGCGTGGCGGGATTGCGTTGACCGTTGAAATCCAATATCCCGACGAGCAGCTGCTGGAGGGCGGATCATGAAAACTGTCGTCCTTGTCAGCGGCGGGATGGACTCGATCACCGCGCTTTACGAGGCCGCCGGCAAGCATGAAGTCGTCGCTGCCTTGAGCTTCGATTACGGCTCGAAACACAATCATTGCGAGATCCCGTTCGCGAAATTCCACGCGGAAAAGCTCGGCGTGCCGCACGAAGTCATCGAACTGGGCTTCGTTAACGATCTGTTCGAATCCGATCTCCTCAAGTCAGGCGGCGAGATCCCAGATGGGCACTACGCGGAGGACAACATGAAGAAAACCGTCGTGCCTTTCCGCAACGGGATCATGCTCGCGATCGCTTGTGGTTTTGCCGAAAGCCGCGCAGCCGAGGGCCTCGTAATCGCGGCGCATTCCGGCGATCACGCGATTTATCCGGATTGTCGCGAGCCGTTCATGCAGGCGATGGGCGATGCGATGAAATTCGGGACTTACGCCGAAGTTAAGCTGCTTCGTCCATTCATCGCGATGGACAAAACAGCGA
>JBLHKS010000165.1:0-15559 GCA_047620505.1 Verrucomicrobiales bacterium
GATAAAAACACGCGACGGGGCAAACTTCGACGCAGTCTGTGAATCTGCAGTCCTGGCATTTTTCTGTGACAACGTAGGCCATGGTGATCGGGGTTTTAGCACGGAGTCACGAGTTGGGCAAATCAGAATTCTCCCCGATGAGCGCTTTGTCGTTAAAGCCCGCAAATCAGGGCAGAAACCGGACAGAAAAATCGAGCAGCTGCTGATTCGCCACCTCCAGATTTGCGTTCTTCATCTCTCGGCCGTTGAATTCTGAACGCCGGCATGATTATTTTGATAACCAACGATGATGGAATCGACGCAGAGGGCTTGGAGGCGCTGCGAAAGGCGGTCTCCAGGGAGCTGCTGGCGGAAATCTACACCGTGGCTCCAGCCGGGCCGATGTCCCAAGTCGGCCATCGGGTCACGACGGACGAACCGCTCAAGGTCGAGCAGCGTGGCGAGCGCTCCTGGGCAGTTGCGGGCACGCCAGCCGACTGCGTGCGCGTTGCGATTTCAAAGCTGCTTCCGGAGCCTCCCGATTGGGTTTTCAGCGGGATCAATCACGGCGGAAATCTCGGCCAGGACATCTACATTTCCGGCACGGTCGCTGCGGCGCGAGAAGCGGCTTATCATGGGCTGCAGTCCGCGGCTTTCTCGCATTACATGAGGAGTGGTTTGAAGCTGGATTGGGAAATCGCAACGCGTCGCATCGCCGGCTTGCTTCAGCAGCTGCTGGCGAAGGAGCTCAAGCCCGGCGAGCACTGGAACGTCAATTTGCCACACCTCGAGGCCGACGCTGAAGACCCTGACTTTACCAACACCGAGCCGGAGTCAGCCCCGATGGAGATCGACTTCGATGTGACTGAGCAAGGGCTCGTCTACAGCTCAAATTACGCTGAACGGCCGCGTCAGGCGGGCTCGGATGTCGACGTCTGCTTCGGCGGGCGGGTCAGCGTTTCGCGTTTGGAAATTCAGGGCTTCAAACGGCACTCCTCCCTTCGGCTCAAGGGTCGTGACCTCGCGATTCAAGCGAAGTCCAGCCTGCGCGGCTGGGAGCAGATTGCTAAGCCGCAAGGGACTTCGCCCTGGTTCGAATGGCAGGGCGAGCCGCCTCCGTTTGACCCCACAACGACGGGCTACACCGACGGCAACGCCTGGTGGCTTGCGGAGCTTTCGCGAATCGTCTACACCCGAGCGAAAGCTGAGATTTTCTGGCTTGGTGAGGATCCGACTCGGGCGCAATTTCTGGAAAAGATCGGGATCGAGCAGTTGGCCAGTTTTTACTCAGCCGGGACGCACGCCGGAGTTTTCCGGTTGAACCGAACGACAACCGGCAAGTCCTGCATCGCCGTGTGTTTTCGCGGAACCAAAAATCTGCTCCAGTGGATTTTGAACCTGTCGGTGCTCGGCGAACCCTGGGATCTTGAGCAGCCCGAAGGAGCAAAAGTTCATCAGGGCTTCCGCTACATTTTCAACAAACTCTGGCCGGCTCTTCGCGAGGCGATTCCCAACGATGATGAGCCCATTTTCTACACAGGTCACAGTCTGGGCGGTGCTCTGGCGACCTACGCGGCTGCCGAACTCCCCCCGCAAGCCGTCTTCAGCTTCGGCTCGCCTCGCGCCGGCAACCAGGAATTTGCGGACTCGTTAGTCGAAATTCCGCATCACCGAATTGTCTATCATCACGACATCGTCACGACCATTCCCCTAACCACAGGAAAGCGCACAGGCCTCGTTTACAAGCACAGCGGCCGGCTTCACCACCTGACTGAGGACCATCGTCTGATCATCGAAGACAACGATGAGCCTTCGGGCGCAGAAAGCTGGATACCCGAGTCTCCAGCGCGCTTTCTGCGTGAAGCGATCGAGGAATCCGGAACCCGCCCGCCTCAGCCGTTGCTCGATCACTCGATCTCAAACTACACCCGAGTTCTTCGGGCCCGGCTCCTCGAAAATCTCTAAAGCCTGTCGTTTCTGGCTTGCCTGGCGGCCCGCGTGCCTGGTATCAAACGCAATCAGTCGGATTCAACGCCGCTGAGGCCTGAATCGATCACTTCTTCTTCCGGCTTCTTCTCCATCCGGTGGATCCGAAGCTTCCCATCGAAGTGAGCTGTCGCGAGGCTGATTCCGTCTGAAGACAAATCCAGATCGCGCGCGTCATTCGTCAACTTCAATCGATGCGAATCCTCTAACTCTTCCGGTTTCCAGAAAAGCAAATGCCCGCCGTTTCCGCCTACGCAGGCGATCGTCAAATCCTCTGGATGCAGCGCGACTCCCCAAGCCACGCCGCGAAGTTTGCCTTTCGAAAGCTGCTCAGCCAACGCCTCACCCTTTTCCCAATCGTAAACCATCACTGACGGATTTCCCACGCCCGCAAACGCGTTCGTCACCGCCGTGATCCCGCTGCAAGCCAGCTTTTTCCCGTCCTTACTGAAACACATTCCGCGAAACCCGCCGATGAACGCGACGAACGTTTTGTCGAACTTCGTCAACGACTCCGCCTGCCAACCTCGCAGCTGCCGCCCCGTTCTGATCTCCCAATCCCGGATATTCGCCTTCAAATCGCCCGTCACCAGCCGCGTTCCAGACGGATGAAACGCAACGTTATAAATGTGCGATTCGTGCCCCGGCATTTCCTGGATCAACTCGCCGCTTTCCACGTTCCAAAGCCGCACGATCTGATCGTTCCCGACCGAAGCCAGCGTCGTCCCGTCCGGACTGACCGCGAGCGCCCGAATCCAGCCATCGTGGGCGTTTTCGATCGTCCGACTCGCCAGCAGCTGCTCGCCCTCGCCTTCGACCGGCGCGAAAACCAATTTCCCGTCGTAACCGCCAGTCACCACCGTTTTCCCCTCGTCGACAAACGCGATCGCCCGCGTCCAAGCGCCTACATCCAGCGGAATTTTCGCGCCGTCCGCGACCGAGAATCGCCAGACTTTGAAATCCTGCGCGCCCGCAAAAACGTAGCGCCCGCTCGGATCGAACCGGCAGCCGATAAGCGGACTATCGTGTTCGAACTCGTGCGCGGTGTGGGTTTGGGTGTGATCCATCAAAGATTTCACGCGGAAGAGCCGATCCAGCTTTCTCCTTGTGGACAGGAAAAGGCGGGGAGGCCGGAGCTTCTCTCGAAATCGGCACACGTCCAGATTCATTTATCATCAGACATTTCGCACAAACAGCCTGGGGTTGCCGCAACGAAGTGAAGGCTACCCCAGGAACTGGCGCGATGTTAGACCCAAACAAGGCCGAAGGTCTTGCGGACCGTTCTGGATCGCTTTCAGCGATCAATTATCAGTAGGCACGACGATCCCCGGGTAGGACTCCGCATCGCTACGGCCAACCCGGGGCTGATCATGCGAAATCCCTTTGGGATTTTACTGCCAAATGTCTGATTTATTCTGAGTCTGACGACTTGCGACTTTCCGAGTTGACCGAAGTGCCCTGCGTTTCTTAACATCAAGTCGGCAAACACCGGGTCATGGCGAAACGCAAAATATCCAAACCGAAGATCTTCATCAGCTACCGTCGCCGCTCTGACGAGCAGCACGAAGACGAAGCCCTCGCCATCGCGATTCAGGAAGTGTTCGACAACGCGAAGCTCGAAGTCTTCCGCGATGTCCAAATCGCCGTCGGCAGCCGTTGGGCCACTTCGGACGAGAAATTTCTCCTCGCCAGTGAGCTTTGCGAACAAGCCGTTTCCGATGAAGCGAAGGAAAAACCAATTTCCGAGGAGCTAACCAAGTTTCTCCAAACCAGCTTGGCTGATTACCGTCGCAATCCGGACCAGGGCGTTCGATGGGAGGAACTTCGGGATCGTTTGCTGAAATCTAGTGAGCACGCCTGAAGTCGTTTGGCTCCAGCAAGCGAAAATTCCGCGCCGTCCGCGACCGAGAATTGATGGATCTCGACTTGCTGGATGAAGACGCGGCCATCGATTCTCTGCGGAGCGTAAGGAACAATGAAATGTAAATCTGGAGTGCGGCGGCTTGACGCCGCTTTCGCCTCTGGACGGCGTCAATCTGGCCAATTCGGTGCCGAGATCGGTTCTTGCCGCCGTCCTGCAACCAAAAGCGCTGTCAAGCCAGCGCACTCCAGATTCCACAGAGACCGACGCCCAGCGCCCGCGAGCTGCAGGATGCGTTCGCCATTCTCGAGCCCGATCCGGTCATCCAGCTACCTGGGAACTCTAGAATCAAATCCTGGTGGCTTTGGCAGGATTTCGCGTCATGTTCGTCGCTCGACATGCCCCGCGATTACACCCTGACATCCCCGGCCAGCACTGGCGCAAGCCACATCGACTACGCGGCTGAACTCAACGAGCAACAGCTCGCCGCTGTGACCAGCCCGTCCGGCGCGGCCCTCGTCATCGCGGGCGCAGGGAGCGGGAAAACGCGGACGCTGACTTATCGCGTAGCGTGGCTGCTCGAAAACGGGGTCTCGCCGAAGAACATTCTTCTGCTCACGTTCACAAACAAAGCGGCTCGCGAAATGCTCGACCGGGTTGAGCAGCTGCTGCCGATGGACATGAACGATCTCTGGGGCGGGACGTTCCACTCGGTCGGGAACAAGATTCTTCGTCGGCACGCGGACAAACTCGGGTTCGAGCGGAATTTCACGATCATGGATCGCGAGGACCAGAAGGACCTCATGGCCAGCGTGGTTTCTGAGAGCGAGATCGATACGAAAGCCGTTCGCTTTCCAAAGCCCGATGTGCTCGGCGACATGTTCAGCCTGGCGCTCAACATGGGCGAAAAACTCCCCAGCGTCATCGCAGCGCGATGGCCGTATTTCGAGGAGCTGACCGATTCGATTCTGCGCATTCGAGAGGGTTACGAAAAGAAAAAGCTGGCGACGAACAGCATGGATTTCGACGATCTGCTCGTGAAAGTCCTCGAGCTTTTCGAAAAGGAGCCGGACGTGTTCGACCGTTATCGATTTCAGTTCAAAGTTGTTCTCGTCGACGAGTATCAGGACACGAACACGATCCAATCTCGGCTGATCGACGCCTTCGCGAGCGAGCACAAAAATCTCATGGCCGTCGGCGATGACGCGCAGTCGATCTACTCGTGGCGCGGCGCGAATTTCCGCAACATTCTCAAATTCGCCGAACGCTATCCGGGCGCGACGACTTATAAAATCGAGACGAATTATCGAAGCGTTCCCGAAATCCTCACCCTCGCCAACGCCGCGATCAAAGCGAACGAGGATCAGTTCGAAAAAGCCCTTCGCGCGCACCGGCCGGAAAAAGAATGCCTGCCTGCGTTAGTCAAACTCCGCGATCCAAACGAGCAGGCGCAATTTATCGCGCAGCGGATTCTCGAACTCCGCGACGAAGGAATCGAGTTAGACGAAATCGCCGTGCTCTACCGCGCGCATTTCCACTCGATGGAAATCCAGATGGAGCTGACCAATCGCGGCATTCCGTTCGCGATCACCAGCGGGCTGAGATTTTTCGAGCAGGCCCACATCAAAGACGTCGCCGCGTTCATGAAATTCGCCGTCAATCGGCGGGACGAAGTCGCCTTCAAACGCATGGCGCGGATGCTCCCCGGGATCGGCACGAAGACCGCCGACAACCTCTGGCGCAAGTGGCTCGCCTCCCCTGCTGCGAATGAACCGATCGATTCGTTCTCTGAGCAGCTGCTGGAATTCAAAGTCCCTGCCAAAGCCAAAAATGACTGGCAACAATTCGCCTACACGCTCGATGAATTGATCCCTGACGGTGAGCCCGCGTCGCCAGCCGAGATGATCAAATCGATCCTCGGCGGAGTCTACGAAGACTACATGCGGAGCAAGTTCACGAACTACGATTCGCGCCGTCAGGACATCGAGCAGCTGATGCAATTCAGCGAGACTTTCGACGGGATTGAGGAGTTCATTTCCCAGATGTCGCTGCTCGCGGGTGTCGACGCCGAGCAGGCAAAGAATTCCGAGCGCGACACCGAAGCGGTTACCCTCAGTTCGATTCACCAGGCCAAAGGCCTCGAGTGGCGGGCCGTTTTTGTCGTCTGGCTGACGGACGGGATGTTTCCGAATTCACGCGTTATCGAGAACGATCAGGACAACCAGGGCTTAGAGGAAGAGCGCCGGTTATTTTACGTTTCGGTCACTCGCGCCAAGGATGAACTTTACCTGACCTACCCGCTGATCTGGCCCAATTCGCACAGCGGAAATGTACTGCAAAAACCGTCGCGGTTTCTGGCGGATTTCCCGCGCGAATTCGTTGAAGAATGGAACGTCGGGCGGCAGCCGTTTTGAGTTCCTTCACGCGAGCAGTGACGTCGGCGTTTTTGCCGCCAGTGCCGTAGGTCGCGGAAAGGACGTAAACCGGCCAGCAGCTGCTGGCTCCGAAGGTTCTTACTCGTTCTTTCAACCAGCGCTTGAGCAGTTTGGCCGGTAGCCGTTGACACGATTTTCACCGAATCTACGGTTCGAAAAGTGAACTGCTAAAAGAAAGGAAACCGCCCGATGCCCCAAAATCGCCGAGATTGGATCTTAAAATCAACCGCTCTTGCCGGAGCAGCTGCTGCCGGAAATGCCGTCGCTCAAACCACGGAAACAGCAACGCCGCCCGACGGCAAAGTATGGCGGATAGGCGTGATTTCCGCCCGTCGACAAGGCCAGCCGCAAAAGATCAACGGCCACACCTGGCACTTCGCTCAATATTTGCACCCGACCATCGATCTGCCGACGGCGCAGATGCATCTCGATCCCGGCAATAAGAAATACTTTGAGGAGATCGTCCGAAATCCCGCCTGCGATTTCGGGATCTTGCCGTTTTCGGACACGCGGATTTCTCACTACTACGAGGAAGACCCGAAGATCTCGCAACTGTTCGCCGATTCGTTTCCAGGCGTCGAAGTGGCGACTTCGATAGAGCAAATGGTTGAAGAAGTGGACGCCGTCTGGCTTGGCGATGCCTCAGGGACAGGCGACGACCATTTTGACCTGATCGCACCCGCCTTGGAAAAGGGGCTGCCGACTTTCTGTGATAAGCCGATCGGCCAGACGGTTGAGGGAACGCGCAAGATTCTGGAATTGGCGAAAAAGCACAAGGCTCCGATCATGTCGGGTAGCATTTTCAGCTACGAATGGGGCGTGGAGGAAACTCGGCGACTCGTGGCGAAAGGCGAACTCGGTGAGGTCCAGCACGTCGCTGCCAGCCTCATGGGCGGCTACTCGCCGGAGAGTTGGTTCGTCTACGGACAGCATCCGTGTTGGTCGCTTGTGACATTGCTAGGCGGGGGAGTCGAGTCGGTCAGTCTGCATGCTCAAGGGAGCTCAGCGCACGGCTTAGTTGTCTATCCCGAAGCCCCTTCGGCGGAGATTTGGTATGGCCGTCCGGATCTTCGGACCGGCAATCAGTACAACGAAACAGCTGTTCATTTCACGAAGGGTCTCTATCGCTTCACTCCTGCGATCGAAGGCAATTTCTGGTTCGGTCATCACTACGAAATGTTCAACATGGCGCGGGCTTTCCGCGAAATGATCCGCACGGGAGTCGAGCCTGCTCCACATGAGGAGATCATGGCGGTAACCGCGATGATTTACGCCGGCGCAAAATCGCTGAAGGAGAAAAGCCGACTTGTTGAGTTGGCCGAAGTGCTTGCTTAGCCTATGAAGATCCAATTTTACAATCGCTACACCGACGAAATCGAAACCGAAGTCGTCTACGGCGAAAAGTGGCTCCGCTGGACCTACGAGTCGCTTCCGGGCCGCGCAGCGCTTTACGCACTGGCCAAACGCGCCTGGTTTTCTCGACTTTACGGCTGGCGGATGAGTCGGCCGGGTAGCCGCGAGCGAGTCGCGCCATTTGTGGAAAAATACGGGTTGGAAGCGGGTGAATTTGACGAGCTCGATTCGTTCGGAAGCTTCAACGAATTCTTCTACCGAAAGCTCAAACCAGGCGCGCGGCCGATCGATCAAAATGAAGACTCGATCGTTTTCCCGGCCGATGGGCGGCATCTCGGATTCCCGAACCTGGCTGAGTGTGAGGGCTTTTTCGTCAAAGGCCAGAAGCTGGATTTGGCGAATTTGCTGGGATCCACCGGGCTTGCCGAGCGTTACCAAAATGGCTCGGCCGTTCTATCTAGATTGTGCCCGGTTGACTATCATCGATTCCACTTTTGCGCGGACGGAACTCCGGGCGAACCGCGTTTGATCAACGGCCCGCTCTACTCCGTCAGCCCGATCGCCCTCCGGCGGAATTTGAGCTACCTCGCCGAAAACAAACGCGTCCTGACCGAACACCAAACCGAGCGCTTCGGCACGGTCCTGATTCTGGAGATCGGCGCGACGAACGTCGGGAGCATCAAGCAGAGTTTCACGCCCCAGCAGCTGCTGGCGAAGGGAGACGAGAAAGGCTGGTTCGAATTCGGCGGTTCGGCGACGATGACGCTTTTCGAACCTGGCCAAATTCAGCTAGCCGACGATCTGATCGAGCATTCAAGTCAGCAGCGCGAGACTTACGCGAAAATGGGCGATCGAATGGGGATGAAAAACAATGCCTAACGATCTGGAAAATACGCAGTCGAGCAAATCGAGTGTTCCCGGTCGATTTTTAGTCAACGACTACTGCCTTTTGCACGGACTGTGTGAATCATTTGCCCCGAATTTGTTCGCAGAAGATGAGCAAACTGGAGTTTTCTATGTTAAGAAACAGCCGGAAACTGCTGAGGAATTCGAATTGATGCGAAAGAGTATAGAAAATTGCCCAATGGGAGCGATTCGAGATCGCGATTCGAAATCGAAGTAACTAATTATCGCTCCGCGAGCGCCTGACGCAGCTTCGCCGAACCAGCTTCGCTGACGATCACGAGGCCGAAGATCAAGAGCAGGATGAAGCTGGCCTCTCGCCATTGCAGCGCGTTGATTGCGGAGTTGAGCAAAAGGCCGAGCCCGCCGCCCCCGACATAACCAATGACCGTTGACTCACGAATATTGATGTCCCAGCGGAAAATCGCGATGCCGAAGAACGCCGGGCGAACTTGAGGGAGGATCGCGAAGGCGTTGACTTGAGCGCGGCTCGCGCCAGTCGCGGTGATCGCTTCGACCGGTTCGGGATCGATTTCTTCGATGGCTTCGTAGCTGAGTTTGGCGATGAATCCGACCGATCGAACGGCGATGGCGAGGATTCCGGCCAGAATGCCGGGGCCGATGATCATGACGAAAAGCAGCGCCCAGATGAACGAACTGATCGAACGGCTGGTGGCGATGATCGCAAGGGCGACGACACGGACAGCAGGGTGGGGAGAGGTGTTTTTCGCGGCGAACCAACATAGAGGGAAGGCGAGGGCGATTGCGAGAACCGTGCCGAGCGTCGCGATGTTGATCGTGTCCCAGAGCGGGCGGAGGAGCTTGGAAAACTGGCTGATATCCGGGGGCCACATCCGGTCGCCGAGGTCGCCGGCCTTTTGCGCAGCCGTACCGAGGTAAGCCCATTCGGTTGCGGCGGCAATCGGCTTGAAAGCGGCGACGAAGACGATCGCCAATCCCAACATCATCAGCCAACTCAGCAGCTGCTGGCGGCGGTCGCGCAGTTGCCAGAGTTTGCCGGGTTCTGTTTTGATGGTGGGCATGTCAGGGCTCAGAGGAATTTCCGGCGGATGGTTCCGGAGACGATTTCGAGGGCGAATACGATCAGGATGATGATCAAGAGGATCGCGGCGGAGCTGAGATATTCGTAGCGTTCGAACGTCGTTTTCAGCGTCGCGCCGATGCCGCCAGCGCCGACGAGACCGATCACAGTCGACTCACGGAGGTTGATGTCGAACCGGTAGAGGCTGAGGCCGATCAAGCGAGGGCGGATCTGCGGGAGAATGCCGAAAACCATCCGCTGGAGCCAGCTCGCGCCAGTCGCGCGCATCGCGTCGAGGACCTCGGGATCGGTCTCCTCAATTTCTTCGGCCAGGAGTTTTGCAAAGAAGCCGATCGTCGCAAACGCGAGGGTGAGCACGCCCGCAAACGGGCCGAAGCCGACCATGATTACGAACAGGATCGCGATGACGATTTCGTGGAAGCCGCGCGACGTTACCGCGATTGCTCGGCAGAAAACGTAGATCCAAATCGGCGAAACGTTCCGCGCTGCGCCGAAGCCGACCGGGATCGAAAGCAGAATTCCAAGCGGCGTGGCGACGACGGCCATCGTGAGGCTTTCGAGGATCCCTTCCAGCACTTCATCCGTTTTTGAGCCGAGGACGCCCCACTGAAACGCGGTGTCCGTCTCGAAAAGCCGTTCGAATCCGCGTTGAATCCGAGCAAAATTAATCTCGATCGATCCGAACGCGACTCCCAGATAAAGCAAGCCGCCCAAAATCAGCGCCCAACGCAAAATTGGATTCGAGATCCAGGGCCGCGGTTGCCAGGTCCGCGTCATGACAGCATTTTCTCGGCTTCCATGCCGTAGATTTCGGCCAGTTTTTCGTTCGTGAGCTCGGCTGGCTGATCATCAAAAACAACCTTGCCTTCCCGCAGGGCGACGACGCGAGTGGAGAACGCTTTGGCCAGCGGAACGTCGTGGAGGTTAACCAAAGCCGTCAGTTCGCGCTCGCGAACGACTTCCTGCAAAAGCTCCATCACCTCCTGCGAACTCTTCGGATCGAGGCTCGCCGTCGGCTCATCAACGAGGAGCAGATCCGGCTTCTGCATCAGCGCCCGCGCGATCCCGACTCGCTGCCGCTGCCCGCCGGAAAGCGCGTCGGCTCGCTTGTCTTCGTGCCCTGACAAACCCACGCGATCCAGCAATTCGAACGCCAACTCGATGTCGGGCTGCGCAAATTTCCGTCGGCAGCTGCTGAGGAAGCCTGTTCGCGCCAACGCGCCCGAAAGCAGGTTCTCCATCACGCTAAGCCGGTCGACGAGCGCGAAGGACTGGAAGATCATCCCGATTCGGGCTCGCACCCGGCGCAGCGCGGACGAACCCAGATTTGTGACCTCTTCGTCGCGCAGAAAAATCTGTCCCGACGTCGGCTCGACCAATCGATTTACGCAGCGGATCAGCGTGCTTTTGCCGGCTCCAGACGAACCGATCACGGCAACAATTTCGCCCGCTTCGATCTCCAAGCTGACTCCTCGCAACGCGTGGTCGCCCGTGCGATAGCGTTTTTCGAGACTAACCAATCGAAGTGCGGGCGTGGACATCAGTCAATTTGATAAACCACGCCGTTGGCTTCATCAATCTCGCGAATCACCTGCCAGTGTTCTTTGTAGGTGATCGGGATGAACTGCGCTTCGTCGCTTTTCGAGAATTCCTCGGCTAACTTGGTTCCTTGCCACTCGAAAGTCTCGAACGCTTCTCGAATTTTGGTGGCGAGCGACGGCTTCAAATTGTGGGCGTAGCCGTAGGCCGTGGTTGGGAACGTCTCCGATTTGAAGATCATCCGATAGTCCGAGGTTTTGACGACGTTCCGGTCGACCATCCTTTGAAGAACCGTGTTGGCGACCGCCGCGGCTTCGTAATCGCCGTTCGCGACGCCGAGGATCGAGTTGTCGTGTTTGCCGGAGAAAACAGGTTTGAAATCGCGCTCCGCTTCGAGCTTGAACTGCGATTTCAGGATCACTGAGGGCGCTTTGAAGCCGGAATTTGAGGTCGGCGAGGTGAACGCGAGCTGCTTGCCCTTCAAATCTCCCGGCTTCCGAATCGGACTCGCCGCCGGAACGATCAGCTCCATCTCATAGCCATAACTTCCGTCTTCGGATGCCATCATCGTGAACGGAACGAACCCGCAAACGTTCACCGCGAGCGGCACGCTGCCCGAATTGAACCCGGTCACGTGAAGTCGGCCCGCGCGCATCGCTTCGAGCTGCGCGGCCGGCGTTTGAACCGGGAAAAAGGTGACCTCCTTGCCGGTTGTCTTTTCGAGGTGCTCGATGAACTCAGCCCAGACGTCTTTGTAAACGGCGGGATCCTCGACCGGCGTGTAGGCGAAGATCAGTCGATTGGGATCGAGCTGGTCCGCAGAATCCGTCGGTGCGTCGCAGACCAGGTCGCCGTCCGTGTCGCCAAACTTGAAAGTCGAGCTGCCGTTCTGCGAGCAGCTGCTGAATAGAAGGAAGAGGAAGATCGGTAGAAATCGCCAGAAGCTCATGATCGAATTCTAGCCGCTGATCGGAAAACGTGGAGGCAAATCCGTCACGGATTTTGCGCCGTTCAACCGGCGCAATCAACCTTCCAATCCCACAAGCTCTTTCGAAAGAAAGAGTGCTCGAGGGGGGACTCGAACCCCCACGGGTCTCCCCACAAGATCCTTAATCTTGCGCGTCTACCAATTCCGCCACCCGAGCATTTACTAGGAAAAACGGGACGCATTTCTAAAGGATGGCGAGAGAGTCGCAAGTAATCTTTTCGCTTTTTGTTCTCGCCGCCCACTGCCGAAAAAATCGAGGCCGCTATTCGGATCTGAATAAGAAATAGTTGATCCTTCCACCTGTAAACAAGCTGGACGAAATCCGAGCCAGACTGTCAAATCTTGAACGACAAACCGAGTTTTAGATCCAGAATCCAGGATTGAGCCTCCGATCCAATCTCGAAAACGCCCCACGCTACGCCGTCGTCATCCCGGTTTGCGATGAGGAGGAATGCATCGGTGCTGTCCTCGACGAACTCGCAACGAATCTGCCTTTAAATCGCGAAATCACGGTCGCAGTCGGGCTGAACGACATTTCGGATCGCTCCGGCGAAATCGCGCGCGATCGCCCGGGAGTCGTCGTGGGGGAAACCGACGTCCGCGGTTACGGCGACGGTTGCCAGGCTGCGATCGAGGCCGTCATAGCGGCGGGGATCGAGGTCGACGCCTGGATTTTTTACGCGGGTGATGGAGCGAGCGATCCGGACGATCTTCCCGCGCTGATCGCAGCATTCGAGGACGGCGCAGAATTCGTTCACGGTACGCGGACGATGACTTTGCGAAACTGGCGACGGCCAATGCGCCGAATCGCGGCAAATCTCGTCCTCGGCGCCTGGACCAGCTTGCTCTGCGGCGAACTTTTTCTCGACCTCGGGCCCTACCGCGTCATCGGTCGCGGACTTTACGAGCGGATGGGACAGCGCGAATTCAACTGGGGCTGGACGATCGAATCGCAAATCCTCGCCGCGCGATTAGGCGCGAAAATCGCTCACGTGCCGGTCGACGAACGCAGACGGATCGCCGGCGAGCAGAAAGTCAGCGGCGTGAGCATGCGGCAGACCTTGAAGATTGGCTGGGAAATCGCGCGAGTCGGCCTGCGAGTCGCGTGCCGCCGGTTGACGAATCCGCCGCTCTAACGATGATGGCTCATGCCTGATGACACCCATTTGAGCGTCGGCCGCGAGCGCGATACCGGCGCTGAGGTCCAACTCGATCCTTCCACGCTGCTTCGCCATGTGATGGCGTTAGGCTCAAGCGGTTCGGGCAAAACCGTTCTCTGCAAAATCCTCGTTGAGGAGTGCATCCGGCTTGGCATCCCGGCGATCTGCCTCGATCCGCAGGGCGATCTCTGCAGCCTCGCGCTCCTCGCGAAAAATCCGGAAGCCCTCGCCGAAAAGGGCGTCGATCCAGCCTTCGCGCGCCAGTTCGCCGAAAAATTCGACCCCGTGATTTTCACGCCGGCATCGACCAAGGGCGTCTCCGTTTGCGCCGATCCGCTTCGCGGCAATCCGTCAGATCTCAGTTCTCGCGAGCAACTCCACGCGATCACCGGGATCGCATCGATGCTCGTTTCCCTGCTCGGCTACGATCTGGATAGCGATGATGGGGACGGGCTCGTTGCCGTTTTCGACCGCGCGCTGAACGATCGTCTCAAAGAAGGCCGCTACCCGAACAATCTCGACGAATTTTCGAACTGGCTTCAAAATCTCGATGAGTTCGGCCTCGAGCCCTACGAACGCTATCTCGACAAACGCAAGCTCGGCCAAGCAGTGAAACGGCTCGCGAGACTCGATGTCGGGGCGCGAAAGCTGATGTTTCATCAAGGCCTGCCCCTCGACATCGATCTTCTTTTCGGCAAAAACGAGCCGACTAACGGCAAAACGCGGATCTCGATCATTTATCTCAACACGCTCCATTCACAGGAGGACAAGGAATTTTTTGTAGCTTCGTTAGTCGACCAGCTTTACCGCTGGATGCTCAAGAATCCGTCGAAAACTCCGCAGGGCCTTTTCTACATCGACGAAGTCGCGCCTTTCATTCCGCCGACCCGTAAACCGGCCTGCAAACCCGGACTAAGCCTTCTTTTCAAGCAAGCGCGCAAGTACGGAATCGGCTGTCTCATGGCGACGCAAAATCCCGCCGACGTCGACTACAAAGCGATGGCTCAGTTCGGTTCATGGGCGCTTGGCAGGATCACGACGAGGCAAGACATGAAGAAAGTCCAGCCGACGGTCAAGTCTCTCGATCCGATTCGTGTCGACGAGATCATGGAGACCTTGCCTTCCCAACAGGCTGGCGAGTTCGTGCTGATTTCTCCCGATAATTTCGAGCGATCGATCCCGCTCGAAACCCGCTGGCTCTACACGCGGCACGAAACGCTTGATGAAGACGCGATTTCAAAGCTAGCAGCTGCTGAGGGCTGGCAGGAACGATTCAAGGCTCCGAAGGCCCTGCCAGATTCACCAAAACCTAAGCCGCCAAAGAAGATATCGGAAGCACCTGCGCCAGTCGAGCCTGACGTCCAGGATGAGAACGAAGAAAAACTATCCAACCTGATTTCCGCCTCAGCTGCCGAGTTCGCGAAGGCAATGAAGATCTCGGAAAGCGCTGCCCGTGCTCGGCTCCGGCGTATGGTCGAAGACGAAACGGCCAGGTCATTTCAGCAAGGTCGGACGACGCGTTTTTGGGCACCGTCGAGCGACCTGCGACCGGATCTCGGCTTAAGCGAAAAAGTCCGGACGATCATCCCTTCGATTCCGCGCCCAAGGGTCCTCGAAGTCGCCAGCCGGCTCGCAGAAGGGAAGACGTTAGGCCTTTTCGGCGAGGAGGAAGAGCTCGACCGCATCGAACTTGAGCACCGGCTCACGCTTCGAATGAAATTCCGCGAGCGAATCCCCCGCCCCTTGCTGAAGCGGCTCTTCGGGGCGAATTTCGACGAGAACATCGACAGCGTCTACCTGCATCCTGTGACGCTGGCGACGCTCGTGTTCGACCCCGCACGTGGGATTTCGTTCCACGATCGGCCTGACCAGTACGCCAGTCGGATTCAGGACTTCGACGGCCTGACAAAGCACGAATATCTCGCCCCTGGCCAGACCAGTTTCCGCGAAGGCGACTGGAACGGCCGCCAGACCGATGCAGCTGCGATCGCGCATTTCACCAAACGCTACGAAGCCAGTCCAGAAGGCATCGAACCGACATTCGTGCCTCTCTGGAATCTCCACTTTCGGAAATCATCGCGCGGCGCGATCCGAGTCGTCTCGGTCGACGCACTCAGCGGCTGTCCAATTGACTGGCCAGCTTAAAATTGGTTAGGCGAGAATGTCGCGGATCGGCTTGTGCGCCGGATCGGCCATCGGATACTTTCGGCCGCCAATCTGGAAACTCCTAGACGATTTCAGCCCAAGCGCGCTGAGATAGGTGTGGAAAAGATCGCCCGCGTCGACTTCGCC
>JBLHKS010000166.1:0-15439 GCA_047620505.1 Verrucomicrobiales bacterium
GGGAGCTCGGCACCCTGACGACCGGTTACGGCAAGATTCAGGAAGATCTGGATTTCTGGCAGCGCGAGTTCGAACGCGAGGTGAACGGCCAACGCAGCGGGATCGTCGGCGTCGGACCGCGGGCGAAAAGCATCCGCGATGACCAGCTTGCCTGGCGGCGGCTTGAGGCAGAGCGAATGGCCGGGCTGTTGCAGACGATGACGACGCAGCGCAATGTGATCTCTGAAGAGGTCGCGGAAATCGAGGCCAACGTTCTCGGCGAGTTCTCAGCAGCTGCTCAGGTGCAGGCGGCGAAAATCCTGGCCGAACGCGATCGAGTTGCCGCTCTGAAACGCCAGGTTCAGACGGAACAAGCCGGCATGTTCGCCGGACAGCAGCAGAGTCTGCGTGACGCGATTTCCGGCCAGATCGATACGCGATTGGCGGATTTGACGCGGCTGCAAAACGAATTGACCCAACTTTCCGTCGATGAACAAGGTCGCGTCGCCGCACTGCGGGCAGAACCGCGCCGGGATCTTTTAACGCAGACCCTCGCTCTTCACGGCCTGTTTCTCGCGGGCGAGGAAGGCGGCACTTTCGCGCTCTCGGCTTATATCGTGTTGGCCTTACTTTTCATGCTCGTCGACACGATTCCGATCATCGTGAAGTTCTTCTCAAAGCACGGCCCCTACGATAATTTGGTCGACTGCGACGAGACGAGGTCCGACCGCGAGCGCGGCACGTTTTTGTCGAGCTACAACCGCTACATGGACAATCTCGGGGACAGCCAGCTTCCACATTTGAGCCGCACGCGCCCAGTGGAAGTCGCGCTCTCCGATGGGATGGATCGATCCCGAGCGGCGAAGGAATTTCTCGAGCACTTGCTGGAATTGGAGCGCGCTTTTCAGGGCAGAATTCGGACTGAGCGCGAAGAGCTCGTGGCCGTGGGCGATGAAAAATCGAAGCAGCGAATTGAAGTGCTCGACGACATTTCGAAGACGTTTTACGACGATATGCGGACTCGGATGGCGAGTTTTTTCGATGCGGGAACGAGCGCGTCGCCGGAATTCAGTTAGGGCGACGGTTCAAGGCCTCAGGCCTACTACCAATCTCTTTCGACCGCCTTGTACTTTCCGCTTTTACTCTTCTCGCGAGCTTCCGCGTTTGCCTCTTCCTGCTCTAACAAATCCTCAGGATTCAACATCGGCGGCGGGATGTCCTGAGCCTCCATGTCAACGGCGTGCTCGCCCTGCTGTTGATCACTGGGCTCCATCTCGCCTTCATTTTCGGCCTCCTCAGTTTCGCCTTCATTTTCCTCGGATTCTGAATCTTCGGGGTCGCCTTCTTCCGGATCCTTCTCATCAACCGGCGTGTCTTCGTCGGATTTCTGGCGTTCTTCGACATCGGCCAAGCTCCAGAGCGTAACTTCCAGATTCCAAGCCGTGTCTTCGTGTCCAGGCCGCATCTGCAGGCATGTCCGGAACGCTTCCTTCGCCATCATAAAATGTAGCCGCGCCATGTTGTAGTCCGTCCCCGGCTCGATCGCGAGAGTCTTTTTTCCCTCGCGGAAACTGGCGATTCCCGCGTTGTAAACCGAATCCATCCGGCGATCAGGATGCTCAAAATCTACGGCAGCAGCCATGAACGATTCACGCGCGCCGAGGAAATTTTTCACCAGCAGCTGCTGACAACCCAGGTTGAACTTCGCCTGCGGATCGTCCGGGCCCGCAGCTTGAATTTCGCCGGAAAACATCGCGGCAAAAAGCAGCAGAGCCGCAGTCGCACCACCGCGGTTAGCAAAACCCCAACGCACAAACGGCGGAGCCAGCAGCACCAAGGCTGCCACGAGGAAAAAAGGAAATGTGTCTTCCCAACGCATCATTTGCTCATCGGATTCAACGACCGCTTCTCTGCGGAAGTGCTCAACCAATTTTGTGTAGAGATCGCCCAGTTGCAACGCCTTGGTTCCGGCGTTGAAAAAGACTCCATGCGGACAGGATTTCGCGAGATCGCTCAGTCCTCCAGTCTCCAATTTGCTCCAGACTTCGCGATCGTTGTGCATCGTAAAAGCGGGCGGCTGGCCCGACTCAACACGCGCGGGAACTCGCGCGCCGACTCGCGCATCGCCGATTCCGATCACCACAAAGTAAACGCCTAATCGCTCGAGTTCGGCCGCTGCTTTTTCTGGTCCGCTGTCCTGATCTCCACCGTCACTCAGCAGAATCACATCCTGCAAACCACGCCGATCTTCGCTCAAAAGCTTGTCGGTCGTCTTCAAAATCGCGTCACCGATCCGCGTTCCACCCTGATCGACAATTTCCGGCCCGGCTTCTTCGAGCTTGTCGAAAAAGAACGAGTAGTCGTTCGTTAGCGGACACATAATCGAGCTGGAACCCGCAAACGCGACGAGACCGATCCGATGATTCTCGAGATCTCGGACGCAGCTGCGAATCGCCAGTTTTGCGCTCGTCAAACGATCCGGCTGAAGGTCTGAAGCGAGCATGCTCCGCGAAACATCCAGCAGAAAAATCACATCCCGATTTTCGCTGGCGACGTCCTCGGGAATCTCCTTCCAGGCCGGTCGCGCGAGCGCGATGACCAGCAACGCCATTCCGGTTAGAACGCAAGCGACTTCAAATCTGCGATCGCGAAGACTCGTGTTCGCCTCTTCGCGTCCACCGAGAAAATAGCGAATCGCGAGTTTGCGAGTGCGCTCGGATAGAAAAAACAACCCAGCAGCTGCTGCCACGAAGATCAGCCCGAAAAGCCACCAGGGTTGTTGGAAATGAGGAAACATGGCTCGTTTATGGAATCTGCCGCAGCCAAGTACAACGCAGGACGTGTTCGAGCGCCAGAATCAAAAGCGCCGTGAAAGCAAACCAAGTGAAAACTTCGCCCGGTACCCGTCTTAGAGTCGAGCGCATTCGGCTTTGTTCGAGACTGTCGATCTCCTTGTATACTGCTTTTAGCGTGTCAAAATCATGCGCAGTTCGAAAAATTCCCCCGGTCATTTCGGCCATCCGCTCGAGCGCCTGCTCCGACGCGGTCCGCACGCGCGAGGCCTCGATAGTGGTGTTGTCATCGACCCTGACGAATTGGGATTTTGGCGGATCAGTCAGGCTGATCGTATATATCTTGATCCCCCACGCTTTGGCCAGCGCGGCGGCCTGGAGCGGAAGTGTCCGACCGCAATTATTCTCCCCGTCGGTCAGCAGCACGATGATTTTACTGGCGATCGGCTCCAACGACGGGCCGGTTTCGTCGCCGCGATCGAGCCGGTCTTCCAGGCTCGAAAGCCGCGCAGCTGCCAGGGCTGTTGCGTCGCCGTACGCGGTTCCGTCTTCATTCGGTCGATCATTGATTACGAGTTCGTCCGTTAAGTACGTAACCATGTCATGGCTCAACGTCAGTGGACAAATCGTATCCGCATAACGCGCGAAAGTGACCATCCCAACGAGATCATCAGGACGGCCATCGAGTTCATCTTCTTCGCTTCCAATGATAAAATCATGAATCACGCTTTTGGCGACGTTGAGTCGAGAAGTTTCCCGGCCGCTGTGCCGCATTCGCATGTCCATGCTGCTCGAAATGTCGACGAGCAATTCGATCGCGACGCCTTCGCGCTCAACGGACGATTCGAACCGATCAACCTGCGGGCGTGCGATCGCAATCAGCAAAGCGACCACAGCGAGGATTCGCAGCACGTTCGGCAACCAGAGAAAATGCTGGCGGATCGATTTCGGGATCTCAGCCGACTCGCCAACCGAGGAAAAACCCAGACTTCGACCACGCCGAGCGAAAATCTGCCAAACCAACAGAGCCGCTGCCGGAAACGCGAGGAAGATCGCTAACGATAAATTTGGGAAACTCATCGCGTTAGCTCCAATTCGGCGAATGCCCTGATTTCCGATTTGAGTTCATCGCTCACCGGCTCTTCCGAGCGAGCAAATCTGATTTCATCCAGGCGCGACCAGATCGCAGCCGCTTTTGAATTTGATGTCGATTCGTAAGCAAAAACCGCCGCGCGAATCGGCTCCGGTTCGGCGGTTGAATCGAGCGTTGCCAGCAGCTGCTCACGAGCTATGTCGGACGGATCTGGCGGCGGCGGCGGCGGTCCGCGATCACGCAGGAACACCAAAGCAAGAATCCAGACCACGCCCATGACCACGATCGAAACCTGGATCAGCCACGAAACGCGCGGCTTCACAGAGGGTCGAATCTCGGTTTTCAGCGGTTCACCTGGAAGAATTGAACGAATCTCGATCGCGATTGGCTCAGTCGTAGTCGTCACCGTTTGACCTGAGCCAACTGTGGGCCTACTCAGAATCGTCAGCGCCGGAACCTCGCTCTCTCCCGGCAAACCCGGATCGAATCGCCAGATCCAAGTGTCGGTGACCGAAGTTGCGCTCCTCGTCGTCACGACCTCCAAATCGCGCCGATCAAATCCGGAAATCGAGAAGCGACGGACGTCGGAGCTGAAAGCGCGTTCTTTTCCTGTGGAGAGCACGATTTCCTCCGGATTTCGCGCCGTTGTGACCGAAACTTTAACCAGCAGCTGCTCGGCCACGGTTACCGATTCGGGCTCGACTTGAACATCGACCGTAACCGCAGATTGCGCGACTAACAAACTGGCAAACAGCGCGCTAACCATGATGATTTCCTCGCCGATTAGCGATCCGCGATTTCAAAAAACCGTGCAGCGCGCCCACGTAGTCGTCGCCGACTCCAAGCTCGAAATGATCGATGCCCGCTTCGTCGAAAATGCCTAGCATCTCGGTTTGGCGCTTCTGCGCGCGCTTCGCGAACGAAGATCGAACCGCCGCGCTGCCGGTATCGACCGAAATAATCTCGCCGGATTCAGCGTCACGCAGCCGAGCCAAGCCTACTGCCGGCAACTCCGATTCGTGCGGATCGACGACGGAAACCGCGACGATGTCGTGAAGTCGAGAAGCCGCCTGAAGCGCATCTTCAAAACCAGAATCATGAAAATCCGAAATGACGAAAACCACCGCGCGACGACGCGCGACGTGCATCAAAAGCTCCAGCGGCTCTGCCAAACTCGTGCCGGTTGATTCAGGCGTGAAGTTCAAGACTTCATACATGATCTGCGAAACGTGAACGCGCCCCTTGCCGGGCTCGAGGTAGCGCTCAAGCTGGTCGCTGAACAGCATCAACCCGACTCGATCATGATTCGCGGCTGCCGAAAACGCGAGCAGCCCGGCAAGTTCAGCGGCGGCCTGACGCTTCGTCTGCGCCTGACTACCGAAATTCTTCGACGCAGAAATATCGACCAGAATATAGACCGAAAGGTCTCGCTCTTCGATGAACCGCTTGATGTAGGGCTCGCCAGTTCGTGCGGTCACGTTCCAATCGATCGAGCGAATCTCATCGCCAGGCGCGTACGGTCGCACGTCTTCGAACTCGATCCCTCGCCCTTTGAAGACGCTCAGGTACTCGCCCGCGAGAAGCTCCTCCACCGCATGCTGGCAGCGGATTTCAAGAGCCCGAAAGTCGGCGTCGGCGAGTTCCATGTCCCTGCCAGTTTAGACCACGTTTTCTTTCCCTGCCCACTTCTCATGCCAAGCTTTGTAAATCTCCGGCGAGATTTCCGACGGCTTGATTTCGCTGCGCCCGCCCCAGAAAACGTTGTCGTATTCGACTGGAATGCCGATATCAGCCAAGTGCTTGTCGATCGCCGCTTTGTGCTCAAGCATCCAAGCTTTGTCCGTTCCGTGGACCACGCCCATGATGTTGACGCCGCCGAATTTCGGCCCGCCTTCACGCCAATAACAGTGGGTCATGATGTGGTGTCGACCAACCTCGCTGCCCGCGCGTTCCTGCATGCCTTCGGGGACTTTCCAGTGGAACAGGCCGTTGAAACGCGTCACGCGCTTGCCGGTTTCGGACGGTTTGACGTGCTCGAGGAAAGTCGAAAACCGCCCGATCACCCGCTTCTTATCGAGCCCCTCCGCGACTTTGCAGAACGTCTCGAAATCGACCCCAGCGAGCTCAGCGCGAGCGACCCAAGGGTTCTCGCAGACCTCTTCCGGCTTGAGCTCTTCCTTCAAGGCAAGCAGCACCGTCCATTCCTGTGGATCGAGATCGACGATCGCCGTCGTCATCATTTCCGCAGGCGCATCGGATTTGTCGCCGAATTCCATCGCCTTACGCCGGACGTGACCGACGCCCAACGCGAAAATTCCATGCGCCGGCATCAGGATAAAATCTTTCGCGCCGGTCAGGCGGACGAGCGCATCGCCGTGTTCCTGAAGCGACTCGCCCTGCGGCACTTTGAGCGTCGTCCAGAGCCGAAACTCGCTGCCAGTGATCGCGCGGTCAGTCGACCGAACCACAACATGGCCGCTGAACGGATCCTGCTTCGACATGAAGTTGAAAATCGTATCGAGTTTTTCCTCCGGCACTCGCCAGGCAACGAGAGCGCCCTCAGCCAGCTTGTTCGCGAGCAGTGTTTGGCGAACTCGGCGAATGACGCCCTTTTCCAGCATCGCGCGAATGCGTTCGAGCACCGTATCGAGCGGCAAGCCGGCTTCTTCAGCTATTTTCTGAAACGGTAATCGAAGGAACCCCTTCACCATGTCTTCAGAGACGGCGAGGATCTTCGCGTTAGTTTCTTCGTCGTGTTCGGTAGGAATTTCGGCAAGGTCGCTCATTTTAAGGGCGGCAAGATTAGATGCGGGAGTTTCAGCCTGCAACGGCGTTTGTTGCCGAAGGCGAAGCGTGGTTTGTGCGGGAGCTGAGTCGGATGCAGCAGCCGACAGAACCGCCAGCGTCACAAGGCGGAAGTCCCCCCGGAAATCCAGCAGCTGCTCAGTCGAGAAACCGAGCCCCGATGCCAGTGGACCACAAGAATGTGATCCTCCGACATGGCTGCTGATCTTGGCTACGTCAGCGGATCTCAGTCCGCATACCGCTTAATCGCCTTGATAGTCACCTTCCTGTTCTTACCAGATTCGGTGGGAAGTTCGGTGCTTTCGCCGACTTTCTTGCCAATCAACGCTTGAGCGGCTTCCGCGGTGTAAGAAATGATGTTCTTCTCAGGTTCGCCGTCCCAGGCACCGAGAATCGTGAAGCTCTCGCCGCCACCAAGATCAACGATCGTTCCAGGAACGACGGACGAACCGTCAACTCCCCCGAAATCAGTTCCTCGGGCGCGCTCAAGATCGCGCTGCATCTCTTGCCGCTGACGGTTGAGTACGCCCTGCTGATCCTTGGCCGCTTTGTATTCGGCGTTCTCCCGCAAGTCCCCGTAGGAACGTGCGATCTGGATTTCTTCTTTGTTCTGCGGAATGAGAACATTGATGATGTTGTCGTACTCGCCCTTCTTCGCTTCGAGACTTTCCCAGGAAACGACGATCGCGTCTTCTTCGATCTGATCTTCGTCTTTTCCGGTGATCAGCTCCTGAATATCCGGGTGGATTTTGACAATCCGCGCGAGAAGCGATTTGCGAGTCAGCTCATCGAACGCCGGGCTGGTGAGCAAACGACGCGCAAATCCGCGAACCATGTTGAGGTCAGCACCTTCGACCAGATCCGGAATCAACTGCGGGTCGTTCTGGATCGCTTCGCCGAGTCGGTTGGAGCGACGCATGCTTTCGCTGCTGAGAGCTTCGCGCTCGAGGACAGCCATGATGACCGCCGGCAGTTCCGCGCTGATGAGATCGGCCGTTTTTCCGGTTCGCTCTTTGCAAATCCAGGCAACGAGGTTCGAGTCGAGGCTACGCTGCATGAGCCCAAGTCGAAGATACGCGGTAAGCTCCTCTTGTTTATCTTGTTCGACCAAAAATTTCGTCAACTCGCCGATTCCACGAAGGCCGGCAGCGTTGAGCATTTCGAGAACGACCTCGACCCAGTTTTCCGGAAACGCTTCCGGAAAAAGCTCGAGAATCTGCCGCTGACGAGCAACGCCGAGGCTGCGAAGAGTTTCGCCAAGCCGCCCGCGTTCAGAAGCGAGGACCTCTGCCAGAACGACGAATTCCTCTTCGCTCGTATCAATTTCCTCGAACGCCGCCTGGAGGTCCATCCGAGAAAGGAGGAGGTCGAGCGCCTGAGGCAGGAAAAGCTTAATATTCTGGCGCGCAGACTCGTTGAGATCCTTGATCACCGGCAGCAACTGCTCGGTCGGCTCTTTAAATTCGTCAGCGGCTGCAAGGATCGCATCCACGTATTTGACCTTGGCCTTTAGATCCGAAGAATCGAGAACATCGGAGACCATTGCCTTCGCCGGATTCACGTCATCAGCCCGTAGTTCGAGCGGGATATTCCGCTTGGAGGGAACGATGAAGTGCCGGTCTTTCCGCAATTCTTTCTTCGTTTTGTCCCACCAGGCCTTGTACTTGCCTTCGCTGACGATCGTCCCTTTGATGACGTGATCGACCCGGTCCAAGAGCATGTTATTGCCGTGGCTGTTCAAGGTTAAGCGCATCAATTGGACTGGCTCTTCCAATGCCATCTTCTGAAGCACCTCCAGTTCGAAATAACGGCGCGAAAGGACGTGCTCCTTCGTGAGAGGCAGTAGGGCCTTTCCTGCGAACTGCAGTTTCATAGGATGGCCCTTCTTATCTTCGAAATTGATCAGGATTCGATCCCCTATCAAATCCCAGGAATCAACCTGGCCGACGCCCCAACTTTTATGAAGGCAAAATGCGCCCTTCGGAAGCTTGTCGATTGCTTCCGCTGACACTTTGTCCAATTTCCCCTCTTCTACGAGCCGCTCTAACTTGGATTCCATTGTGATCATCCATAAAACCGGATCTCCTACAGTCCAAGCGTTTTTTGCGGGTGGCACCGTACAAAAACTGCGAAAGTTGTAGATCGAGGAAAGTCACCGCTCCAAACCTGGTCGACGAATTCCACCCGGGAACGCACCGAATCGCTACGTAAAAGCCCTGGAGCCTCATTTGCTCTGGTTTTTCCCCAGGAAAAAAACCGTGGAATAAAAGTCTTGCCAAGATTTCAAATTCTGGCTTAACCTCGGCATCCTATGAAGAAAGCGCTCTTGATTATCGCAACTCTGGCTATTGCCGGGGTCGGAATCGCGGACATCCAAAGCCCTCCCGGAGACCGCCATTCGCCGGTTCGGAAGCTTAGCCGTGCCCTCTCAAACATTGTCTACGGAGCGATGGAAATCCCCGTTCAGTTCGAATCTACCCTTCGTAAAGAAGGTGGAACTGAGGCGTTTTCTTACGGCATCGTCAAAGGGATCGACCGCACGGGCGCTCGCCTCGGCTACGGTCTTTTCGAACTGGTTAACTTCCGCACACCGAAGCACAAGGAAAGCTTCCGGGCTCCTTACGCCAGCGACAAATACGACTCCGTCAACGGCTACACCGAGTATCCGCCTCAGTTCGGATTCACCTCAGGTGAAGACTACGTTCGGCGCCAGTCTTACTAATTGCCGCGCTCGAATCTGATATTTTTTCTGAAAAGCCCGTCAGCAGCTGCTGGCGGGCTTTTTTCTTTCCCATCGATCCCCTCCTCCGCTCCCAAATGAAATTCACACTCTGCTTTGCTCTGATTTTTGGCCTTGCTGCTTCGCTGCAAAACATCTCCGCAGCCGAAAAACCGAACATCGTCGTGATTCTCGCCGACGACATGGGCTACGGCGACGTCCGCGCGCTCAATCCGGATTCGAAGATTCCAACTCCGAATCTCGACAGCCTCGCGAAAGACGGGATGACCTTCACCGACGCCCACACGCCTTCATCGGTTTGCACTCCGACCCGCTACGCGCTGCTGACTGGCCGATATTGTTGGCGAGGGCGCTTGAAGCAGGGCGTCCAGAACGGCTACGGCCCTCGGCTGATCGAAACCGAGCGCAAAACGATCGCAAACGTGCTGGCCGAGGCTGGCTACGACACTGCAGTTGTCGGGAAATGGCATCTCGGTCTGGATTTCGCCAAAGCCGACGGCAAGGGCTTCGATTTCGGCAAACCGCTGACCTACAGCCCGAACGATCACGGTTTCGCTTCGAGCTACGTCATTCCGGCTTCGCTGGATTTCCCGCCTTACATCTACATTCGAGATCACGAAATCACCGAATTTCCGGGAGTCACCGAGCCTGCGAGTCCGTTTCCGGATTTCTGGCGAAAGGGCGAACGATCGCCTGGATTCGTCTTCGAAACCTCGCTTCACCACCTGACCGAAGTCGCATCGGAAGCCATTTCGAGCCGCGCGAAGGCCGAAAAGCCGTTCTTCCTCTACTTTCCGCTCACCGCTCCGCACAAGCCGGCCACGCCGCATCCGGATTTCGTCGGCAAAACTGGGCTCGGCCCCTACGGCGATTTTGTCCACCAGGTCGACTGGACCGTCGGTCAGATTCTCAAAACAATCGACGACTCCGGCATTCGCGACAACACCATCGTTATCTACTCGAGCGACAACGGCTCCTACATGTATCGGCTCGACGCAGATAAGGTCGATCACGTCGCCGACAAGACCGTTCAGGGCTACAAGCCCGAGAATCACACCGCCAACGCCGACTGGCGCGGCACCAAGGCCGACATCTGGGAAGCCGGGCATCACGTCCCGTTTTTCGCGCGTTGGCCGAAAGGAATCAAGGCCGGCTCGAGCTCTGACAAGACCATCTGCCTGACTGACGTCTTCGCCACAGCGGTCGAAATCGCCGGAGCAGCTGCTCCCGGTCCCGACGCGAGCGAAGACAGCTTCAGCCTCGCCCCGATCTTCGCCGAGAAGCCGGCTGAATTCGAGCGCGCGCCCGTGATTCACCACTCTTCAGCCGGGATGTTCGCGATTCGCGAAGGAAAGTGGAAACTCGTTCTCGGCAACGGATCCGGCGGCCGCCAGATGCCCAAAGGCAAGAAATTCGAACGCCCCTACGCGCTGTTCGACCTCGAATCCGATCCGCGCGAAACGAAAGACCTGATCGCCGAATTTCCAGAAATCGCCGAAAAGCTCGAAAAGCGCTGCCTCGAAATCCGCGACTCCGGTCGTAGCCGGTAGAACTCAGCTCTCTTCATCCTCCGGCTCCAAGTGCAAGTGGTGGAAAAGCCGATGCCCGACCGGAACCAGCAGAATCGCGGCTAGCGAAACGAAAATCAGGCGAGCGTAGAGAACGTAAACGCCAAAGAAAATAATCCCGGCTGTCGACTCAGGATGATCGTGAACATCGTGCTCGGCCAGAACCAGACTGGCGCGCAGGAAAGACTTCTCCCAACCCAGATTCTCCGTCATTTGAAGTCCGACCATGCCGATCAGAATCGAAAAGACCACCAGTCCGCCCGTTATAAAAAGCGCGACAACGATGCGGCGCGCAAACTTCGCTTTGGAGATGAGAGGCTGAGATCGGTGTTCGAACATGGGGCAAGCTAAACCGAATGCTTCGCTCCAGGCAAGGCTGTTGGCGCGCCCGGCGAATCAACATCGACACCCTGAAGCCGCCGCTGCCACCGAGCAACTGCTGGGCCGGATGAGCGCCGGCCGCGTCCTCATCACCTCGCGTCTCGGCGACTGGAGCGCGCAGGTTGGGGAATTCGATCTCGATGTCCTCAGTGAAGACGCCGCCGCCTTTGGAGTGCGGTGGGGAGCCTCAAGCGAGACACCGCTTTCGAACTGCCGAAGAACGTGAATTGGCCATTCCGCGCCAGCGGTCTCGTCGACGATCGAGAGCCATTCGAAAGCGGTGTCTCGCCAAGCCTCCCCACCGCACTCCAAATTGACGAAGCCGCCGCCCATCGACTTAGCACCCTCTGGGGTAAATCGATACTCCGACTGGGGCAGGTCGACGGATCAGGATCGGTAAGAGGGATTCGGGTTGATTCGAGGCGGCGGTGCCGTAATCGTCCGCGGGTTGATCCGAAGTGAAACCGGGCCCAAGCCACTGCATGAATGCTTTCCGAATTTCCCAGCTGCTGCTGGCCCTGAGCTGTCTTCTGTCCGTCGTCAGCTGCGAAACGACTACCTTGGTCGACACCTGGACTCCGGAAGGCGGCGAGCCGGATGCGCCCGCGAGCTACCGTCGTTCTTCAGCAGCTGCTGGCGCGAAGATCGACCACGGGACTTGGTGGAAGGCGTTCCGCGATCCGGTTCTTGATGACCTTGTCGGACGTGTCGAGAAAAATAACCCGGAGGCTCGCGCCGCCTTCGCGCGGGTCGAGCAAGCCAACGCGACGATGGGCGTGACGAGTTCGCAGCGTTTCCCATCCGTGACTGGCGAAGGCCTGGCCGCGCAGCAGCAGGATTCGCTCAACAGCCTGCTCTTTCCGATCGATGAGTTTCGTTATGACCGCTATCGGGTCGCCGTCAACGCGTCCTGGGAGGTCGATCTTTGGGGAAAGCTCAAGGCCGCGTATCGCCGGGATCAGTTCACGGCGGAGTCCGCTCAAGCCGATTACGAAGCGGCTCTCTTGTCGTTGCAAACGGCCGCAGCGAGGCAGTATCTCGCGCTCCGGTTCGTCGAGCAGGAAGCGGCCATTCTGGCGGATGCGCTCAAGAATCGCGAGGAGCAGGTTCGGCTCCAGAGCTCGCTCGCGAAGCGCGGTGCCGGGACGGACGCCGATGTCGCGCGGGCCCGGACGGAGCTGGAATCGACCCGGGCGGAGGCGCTCGGTCTGGAGCGAATTGCGGGGAAGCTGGAACACGCGGTCGCGATTCTGGCAGGCGAAGCGCCTTCCGCGTTGAAGCCCGGTCGAGGTCCGTCAGTTCGGCTACCCAGCGTGCCCGCCAGCCTGCCGTCGGAGCTGCTTGCGCGCCGTCCGGATTTGCGATCTGCCGACGCGAAGTTGCGAGCAGCTGCTCAGCAGGTCGGGGTTCGCAAAGCCGACTTTCTCCCAAGCGTCCGCCTGACCGGTGCAGCTGGGCTGGCGAGTCTCGACACGGACGATTTGTTCACGAGTCAGAACAGTTTTCTCTACAATCTCGGCCCGCAGATCGACATCCCGATTTACCGAGCCGGACTGCGCGGGTCAGCGGTTGGGAAGGCGAAAGCGGCCTGGCGTGAGGCGGTCGAAACCTACCGAGCGGTCTTCCTCCGAGCGATTGGCGAGGTCGAAAACTCGCTCCTTGATCTGGATGTCCTTGATCGCCAGATCGCAGCGCAGCACGCCGCCGTCACAGCCGCTGAGGAAACGGTCGCGACCTCGCAAAAGCAGTTTGATCGGGGTTTCGCCAGCTTTTTCGAGGTCGTGGACGCGCAACGCGAGTTCCTTCGTGCTCGGCGGATTGAGAATGCGCTCAAAGGCGAACGCGCCGCCGCGACCGTCCAGCTGATCCAGGCGCTCGGCGGGAAATGGTGAGATGATCCGCGCGCGTCGAAATTCACCGTTGATTTCGATGAATCCACGCAAAGAATAGAAGCCGATGATTTGGAGAATCTGTATTCCAGCCGCGGCGGCACTCGCTTTGGTGATTTGGTTTGCGACGTCTCGCGAATCCGCGGTTCCTGAAAAGGAACGGCCCGCGGAGAAGCTCGTTTCGGCTCCCGCGGAGAAGCTCGTTTCGGCTCCCGCGGAGAAGCTCGTTTCGGCTCCCGCAGAATCGAAATCGAAACCGGCATCGCCAAGCCCGTTCATCGTTGGTGAGGTTGAATTTGTCAGCCGCATCCCAGACGCCGCCAGCAGCGAATACCCCGATTGCGCCGGGCGAATCATCGTCAAGACCGCCGATGGCGATCGACTTTGCACGGGTGTCGTTTTTCAGGACCGCAAACCGACGAGTTTCGGTCGCGTCGCCGTGGGTGCACGCGTTCGGCTTCAAGTTCGGCCGACCGACCAGGTTTCCCGGTCGACGATCGCTCGTTACCGACTTGTCGACGATACTGAACGTTATGATCTGGATCCCTGGTGGGTTGATCGCATCGAGGTAGTCGGCTCTCAGCGGCTTCGAGTTCCCGAAACTCAAAAGGCCAAAATCTCGGATCTGGCCGCGGCTGAAAGCGCCTACATTCGTTATGCGCTTCACACCACAAAAGCTTCCATGATTGGCGGGGTCGGCAGCGACTTTTTCTTTTATGGCGACCGACGTTTTTACCGTGACCGTTTCTGGGAGGAAGCAGATTCGATCGGGATTCGCGAATGCCTGCTGCAGTTTCACGAATTTCTGGCAGAGCGGAATATCGAGCTCTACGTCGCCATGGTTCCGGTCTCGAGTTCGATCTACCCGGATCACGCGGTTAATCAGTTTTTCGACCCCGCAATTCACGAACCACCGAACCAGCCCGTGCTCGAATTGTTTCGCGAGTTGGCAGGAGACGGAGTTCAGTCGGTTGATCTCACGTCAGCCTTTTTGCGCCAGCGCTGGACTGAATTCGAAGGGGAGCGCTATCCAATTTATCGACCGAACGACACGCATTGGGCACCAGCCGGAGCCAGAATCGCAGCGAAGGAGATCGCCAAAGTTCTTCGTGATAAAACTTCCCAACAGGCGCATCTGGATCGCGTGCCGCCGGAAACCTTCGAGGAAACGAGCCAATTAATGGAGTTTGAAGCTGATATTGTTGAGATTCTCGGAAGGAAATTCCCGCACTGGGCGGTCGAAATCAAACCTCACTTAACTCCATCTCACGAGATTTCCGCAACTGGCGAAGCCGAACACTGGCTGAAGGTGCACGAGCACCCGGAGTCGCCAATTCATATGGTCGGCGATTCCTTCATTCACAAACTCTATGCTACTAACTCAGGACTTCACGCTCACCTGACTCGCGAGTTGGCGGCTCCAATCAACCTGCACTATCGCTATGGCGCTGGTGGCCAGGTGATCCAGGAATGGGTTGACTCAACTGATCTAAGCAAGGTGAAAATCGTTATCCTCGCGATTGCTGAGAAGTATGCCTGCTTCGATCATATGTGGAAGCCGTTGCGCGCGAGCGACTCTGAATAAAGGCGTCTCTTCGCTTTTTTCCTGGACGAATGTAAGGACCATGCTATCGGGGTCGCCGCCAATTTCAAAATTTCACCGCTTGGAACAAAACTGGTAATTCCAAGGGGCCATCGACAGCTGATGGCACGATTTCTGCGGGAAGGTGGTTTGATCTCAATATTTTATATTCTCATGGCTAAAAAGAAGAGCACAACAAAGAAGTCAGCGTCAGCAACCAAGAAGAAAGCTCCGGCGAAAAAGAAAGCGCCAGCAAAGAATGCAGCCCCTGCTAAGAAGAAGGCTCCCGCTAAAAGAAAATCCGCGAAAAAGGCGGCAGCATCAAAGTCGGCGAAAAACCAGACGCGCTTTCTCGAAATCCAACGAGAAGCCTACTACCTTGCCGAGGCTGACGGATTCTCCAAGACCCCGGAATTCTATTGGGCAAAAGCCGATAAAAACTCCGCCGCGCCTGACTGAGTGTTGGAAAATGATTCAACTTCCGGGCTCTTCAGGAAATATCGTGGCAGCTGAAAGCATCGTAGTAGAGTGTATGAATGAAAAGCCTCGCCCATCACTATGCTTTGTTACTGGGATTGGAAAGTCCGTGGAAAGTGGAATCAGTCGATCT
>JBLHKS010000167.1:0-15433 GCA_047620505.1 Verrucomicrobiales bacterium
CTTCGGCGGTTGGCCACTTTCCCGCCGAGTTTGAGCGCTCCACACTGGCCTCTTCCCGAAAATCGGCTGCGATCTCAACCGCGTCTGTCGACCCCGGGACTTGCCAGCGAATCGTGCCGCCAGCCGCAGGAACCCAGGTCCCTCGAACGGTTGCTTCGTCGAGCACCAGCGAATCGAGCTTTTCAAGATCAACCTGGTCTGACGGCTCAGTTGGAAAATTCATCTCGACGACGTGATCGAGATCAATCTCAAGAGCCTCATCCGCGAATTTCGTCTCGAATCGAAGCAGTTCGCCGTCCGCGCCGGTCAGGCTGCCTTGAAAGCGAGTCGTGTCCGTGAGCCTCACCAGAATCGTGTTCTCGGCTGGCGTTTCCGCCTCAGCCTCGGCCAACCGCAATGACTGAATTCGATCAAGCGGAATCTGCTGCCCTGGGACTCGGACGATCCCGCTTTCTAACGCTTCAGGCTCCTTTTTGACCATCGAGCCGTCGACCAATTCCAGGCCAATTCCCTCAGCAGCTGCTGACTCGCGGACAGTCGGCTTTTCGCCGTTCCATTCGCGGACTCGCAGCAGAGTCACATCGAGCCCAGCACCTTTGTTCGTCAACATTACCGCATCTTCCGACCCTCCCATCGATCCAAGGTCGTCCCATTCGGCGAGCTGCTCACCGGTTGCCTTGCAAACCAAGCCGCGATCCGATTTCGTATCCCAGAACACCCTCAAGTGAGTTAGTCGATCCTCGTCCTTTAACGAAAGAATTCGCCGAAACTGGTCACCGAGCCTGACGACGAGATCATCATCCCAGGTTTCAATTGTAATCGATCGCTTAGCCGCGGCGATTTGGAGAGAAAACTCCGGCCGATCAAGAGTCTCGAGTCGAATTTCGAACTCAAACTGATCTGGAAAATCCAGTAGCAGCTTCGCCGGGTCGCCCCAAACGACATTGCGCAAAGCGCCGTTTTTCGCTTCCATCCAGCGCGGCGCTGAAACAGGATCCGGGATCTTTTTTTCAAACTTCCAAGCTGCCACTCCGAACGGGCCACTCCAAATGAGCTTAGCACCGCTGACTCGCCGAATTTCGCGAATCGCCTCGCGCCGAATTGTCAGGTCTCCGTAGCTCTTGCTGGTCAGGCTTAGGAAATTGGCGTCCAGCGCGATCAAATCTCCGAAGAACCGACCGCCATCGAGGAGATCGACCGCAAATTGCTGCTCCGGCATGACGGTCTCGGCAGTCGTCTTGAACGATTGCAGGTAATCGCGGCTGATCTCAATTGGATTTGCGAAAAGTTCCGATTTCCAAGTCAGTCCAGACTGATCCGCTCCGACCAGTTCGCCAGCAAGCGTCTCTGAGTTTTTCCAGGTTAAAACCGCGAGGTCCGAGTCCCCTTCCCCCTCCGCCTGAATCGACCCGGCCGCAAAAACTCCGTATGCTGCTAAAAATGTTAAACGCGAACGCATCATTTCTTCTCCTCCTTTTCTTTCCTCTGCTTGTGATTGCGCTCGATGCCTTCCCAATAGTTTTCCATTCTAGGCAGGTGCTCTTTTTCCCAAATCTTAACTTGTTCATCGGTTAAGATTTTGGACAGCGTCTCTTTTTCAATTCCTACAACCAGACTTAAACTATAATAGCCGTTGTAGTACCACGGATCCGAGTTCCCTCGAAATCGCATATCCAAATCCGATTGATACTCCGTTAAAAGCGCATCAAAAACCGGAGACATTTCTTCAGCCTGCTTAGAAGTTAGACTCAAAACACTTTCCACCTGAGCGACAAGAGCCTGAACGATCACACTCTGCTCAAACTTCTCTCGCTCTGCGACAGCCTCTTCCCACTTCTCCTTCTGAGCCTGCGACAAAACGCGATTCATCGTGAAATCCCACAGTTTTTCGGCATTCGTGTCTTGCTGGGAGATACCGAAGCGATTTCCACCAAGCTCAGTCAGCCGAGTATAAATCGTCTCACGCGGCACATCCTTAGTTGATTCCCGAATCCACACACTGCGCCCGGAGGCAACGCTCTCCAGCATCATCTCAGCCATCCCTTTTGCGGCTGCACTCAGCTCGGCAGTCTGGTCCGCATTGAGTTTGGCGACGCGCGCAATCTGCCCGACTTCACCCAGCTTCGATGTGAGAAATTTGCTCCGTTCACGCCGACGTAACTCGTATAGAAATGCTGTGATCGCCTCTTCGCGAAAGACATCATCGGACACCGGCTCCGGGCGAGATTCGGAACGCTCAAACACAGGATTGACATTCGAACTCAAAGTCGCTTTCAGCCATTCCTCCCACCGCTCTTTTTGCGAATCGTCCAACTTCGCCGCCAGTTTTTTCTGATCTTCCTCGTTTCGGAACATCTGATTAAAAGTCGAAGTGTTATAGCTGATCATCTGGCCGCGCTGACGCTGGTTGTGACGCGCTTCGCCGATTTTCGTCAGCACGGGCAGCAGCTGCTTGCGCTGTTTCGGCGAAAGGCCGATCACTTTTCCCATCCTCATCAACAGCAGCTTTCCGAAGGTTTCCTTCTGCCGGACTTCGCGTTGTTCGGACGAAGTTTCCCAAAGTTTGTATTCCTCTTCCGTCAGCAGCTGCTGAACCCCCTCCGTCCAGATTTCAGCATTGAGCGGCATCTCTTTTTCTTGAAGCCCAACATTAATATAACCGCGTTGAACCAACGTCCGCTTTTCTGTGGCGGAAATTTTTCCGACATGCTCTTCATTCTTCTTCACCCAGAATTCTTCGAACGAGTCGAGAGCCTCCTCGGCCAATTTCTTAAGCTTAGTTTCTCGCTCTTCGTCCAAATCAAGAGTTGCCAGAATATCGCCGATAACCGGGTCAAACTGCCGTCCGTACTGCTGACGCATGTTCGCTGCGCGTGCTTTGATGATCTTCGCAGCCATCTCGGCCAGCTCTTTCGCCTCATCTTTGCTGAACTTTTTCCAAGCAGTCGCCCAGGTTTTCGACTCGCCATCGGTTAGGATTTTCTCGATCCCCGTTTTCCAAATTTCCGTATCCGCGGGCTCCTGAGTCAGTTCCATCCCAATACCTATATTCCCCTGCCGTATCGATGAAAGCTGCTCCAGAGGAATGCGCTTGATGGAGGCGCGAATTTTCTCTTCCCAATTATTTACGGCTGCCTCGACCGCTTTTTCCGCGAGTTCATCGAGCTGTTCGAGTCGACCGTCGTCGAGCGGAATCGTCTCCTTCAGTTTGTCCATCAGAGGAGTGAGTCGTGCAAGCAATGGAACGCTTTGGGCCTCGCTCCACCGCTCGACGATCGTCTCAACCTGCTCCTTCTTCGCTTCATCAGCCGCCGCCAACTCGGCGTTCCAGATTTCAAGCTCCTCAGTGTTCAGAGCTTTTTTCAATGCGTTTTTCCAAGTCTCGTGATTCTCCGGCTTACCCGCGTCCGGTTGCGGTTGCGACAGCATCATCTGAGCAATCTGGCTAGCATCCATATTTGCCATTTGCTCCTCATTCGCTTTGAGCTGCGCCGCCGGATCGGCCTGCATCATCATCCCCCACGACTGAATCAACATTTCGCTTTGCGCGTTGGTGTAGGCTTCCCAGCTGTCGTCAATCGCCTTGTCAATCGCCTCCTCCAGCGGCTTTGAGCGTTCCTTTTCGAGCCCGGTCGTCTCCTGGATTTCGGTGATCAGCGCCTTCAATCGCTTCTGCTCGGATCCCTTCCGCGGCTCCTTCATCTTCGCGATCCATTTGTCGATGTGCTCGGTCAGCATCTTCTCGACCTCGGGATCGATATCCGATTCCTCGCCTTCTTCGGCTGCCGCTTCACCGGCGGCGTTGACCTGGATCTGAACCTCGACTTTTCCACCGCCACCCTGCACCTGAATCACGGCACCGGCTTCAGCCCGAATTATTCCGACCCCCGGGAGCTGCAACTCGAAAACTTCCTGAGCCAGCCCGAGCGGTGTCGTAAAGCAAAGCAGCAGAATTGCCGCTGGGAAAATCATTCGCGATTTCATGCTCTGAATCTGCCTCCACTCAGCCGCTGCCCCAAGGGAAATCTCGCGGGCTTTCATGGATTCAAAATAGTTCGTTTTTCCATCGAAGTGGATGCAATTCGTGCTCCGTTTCGGAATGCATCGAATCGCTCTGTTCTTCTTTACTCTTACGCTAGCCGCGACCGGGTTTTCTCAAGAAAAACGGCCAAACATTGTTTTCCTTCTGGCCGACGATCAAGCGCTCTGGACGCTGGGCTGTTACGGAAACGAAGACGTCGTCACGCCGAATATCGACCAACTCGCTGCTGAAGGCGTGGTTTTTGAAAACCACTACGATACCACCGCGATTTGCATGGCGAGCCGTGCGAATATTTTCACCGGCCTCTACGAATATCGCCACGGTTGCAATTTCGGGCTCGGTGACCTGAGTTCTGATCTTTGGAATGCCTCGTATCCTCAGCTGCTGAAAAAAGCCGGGTACACGACCGCTTTCGCCGGAAAATACGGCGTCGAAGTCGAAGGACGCGGACTGCCTGCGGAGGATTTTGATGCGTGGGGTGGCGGGCCGGGCCAAACGAACTACGCAACGAAGAAGAATAAATCGATGGTCGACTACGCGGACGAATTTCCGCATTCGTCGGTTTCCTACGGCGCTTTCGGGCGTGATTTCATCCAGAAATCGGCCGAGGGCGACGCTCCGTTTTGCTTGTCGATCAGTTTTAAGGCACCGCACATGCCAGCGACTCCCGATCGTCAATTCGACGACGTTTACGCCGGAAAGACCTTCCAGAAACCGGAAAATTATGGACGCGAGTTTGGCGAACATTTTTCCGAACAAAGCCGTCAGGGGCGACAGTTCGAACGGTTCCATTCTTGGAATTACGCAGACAAATATGATCAGGTGATGCGGCTGTACTACCAGCAGATTCACGGGATCGACCAGGCGGTCGGGATGATTCGCGCCGAGCTGGAAGCCCAGCAGCTGCTGGACAACACGGTGATCATTTACACTTCGGATAACGGATTTCTCTGCGGTGCTCACGGCTACGGATCGAAGGTTCTGCCTTACGAAGAAGCCACGCGAGTTCCGCTGATCATCCGCGCGCCTGGCGTCAAACCAGCTCGCTCAGCCGCGCTAACCGGCAACATCGATCTCGGCCCGACGATGCTCGCCGTCGCTGGCGTGAACGCGCCCGAAGGTCTCGATGGAGTCAGCCTGCTACCGTTGCTCAGCAAGCCTGGCGACCAGGTCCGCGACTCGCTCGCGCTGATGAATTTCTGGGGCCCGGAAGCGGTTCACTCATTCGCTGTGGTGACGTCGGATTGGAAATACGTCCTCTGGAATTACGCGGGCAAAGACATGAAGCCGGCCGAAGAGCTGTTCGACAAAAATCGGGACGCGCTGGAATTGCAGAACGCAGCGCTCAATCCCGAAAAGCGGCCTCAGCTGACCGAAATGCAGAAACTTTACGATCAGGAAGTCCGCGCAATCGCAGAAAAATCCGTTCGGCCAGCTTACAAGGGCTACGGCGAGCACTTCAAACGCGGAGCGACCTGGGCTCCTTGAGCCGGGTCATTTTTTCCGCCCGATCACCTCGACTTTTTGTCGTCCGGTCACGCGATATCGAATTCCGGCCCAGGTGATTTCGCGAATGAACGTGGAGCTCATGATGATTAGCCAGTGCGGCACAAAAATCAGGGTGGCGGTGAACAATTCCAGGATTCGCGAAGCCAGCAACTGCTGGCGAATCTCGGGCGGAAATTGAATCCGCAGATAAAAATATCGCAGGATCCAACGAATAAAATTCATCAGCGCGACGGCTCCGAGGACGATCCAGCCTCGGCAATCTCCGCTGAGCGCCAGCACGAAACTCGCGACTGCGCCGATGAGGTAAGTCGTGGTGAATCCGAAACCCGTTTTCCAGAACGCAGGCGAATAAATTCGAACCTGAAAGTACTGACGGCGCCCGAATTCAAACAGCGCAGACCAAGTGTAATCGACCGGCGACGCGGCCATCAGCGATCGAATGAAAGTCAGCCGCTTCCCCGCTTTTCTGGCGAAATGAGTGATTTGGACGTCGTCATTCAAGCTGCCGCGCAGCAGCTTGGGAACCTCAATTTCATCGAACGTCTCACGCGACAACGCCATCGATCCGCCCCAGAGAATCGTTTTCCATCTGGGACCGGCGAGAATCGCGATTCCAGCGTTGAGAGTCGTCGCGACGAGGTTGGCAAGGCTGCGGGTTTGCGGCAAAAACCAGCGATAGCCGGTCGTCCCATCAGCCTGGCCCGCGTTTAGCGGAGTGACGAGCCGCGTCAGCCAATTTGCTTGATCGGCGATGTCGGCATCGGCAAAAGCGACGATTTGATCGTCTTCACGCAGCTCCTTGAACGCCGCGAGTTGGTTGTGAACTTTTTGACCTTCGTCAACCGACTCTCCAGCAACGACGCAGGTGATTTCGACGGCGATTTTCGATTCCGGATTGCGAACGTAGGCATCGAAAGCCAAGCGCGCCGGGTCGCTTTCCGATTCGGTCACGAAAATGACCCGGTAGCGATCTTCACCGTAGTCCTGGTGTAAAATCAGCCCCAAAAACTCCTCAAAAGTCTCAGAAACCCCTTTCGCCGCGACGATCAGCGCGACTTTCCGCCTTGGAAACTCGGTCGAGGCGCGCTCAATCCATCGATTCTGCTTTATCAGCATCACGATCGAAATGAACCCTTTAAGAATCCCGTAGGCGACGTGCGGAAGCCAGAGAAGGCTGAGGCCTAACAGGACCATTGAGAGAATCGGGCTCAAATAATTTGTGCGTCGGAGTGAAGAATCGCGTGCGGCACCGCAACTCGGAAATCGCGCTCAAACTACCCAGCAACAGCGCAACGCAAGCCAAAGCTGCGTTGAGCTGTCACAAATAAGCCAAAAACTGGATTGGCGAGGGAACTCAGCCCTTCACATCGTAGCAGGAAATGAGTTCCTGATCGCGTAAATAGAGCTTGCCGCCGATTACGACTGGGTGAGTCCAGACGCGGCCTTTTGGGTTCCGTTTTTCGGACTGCGGATCGAGCTTGAAGGATCCTTTTTCGACAAATCCGTCCGGGCTGGCACCAACAATCGTGCAGACGCCGTCGCCTTCATTCAGACAATAAATCAAGCCGTCGGCGATCTGAATCGAGCCTTTGTTGATGCTGCGCTCTTTCTGATTCCAGACGAGTTCGCCAGTTTCCCAAGACTGGCAGGAAAGGCCAGGGCCGTCCGAGAAGCCGTAAACGTAGCCACCGACTTTGATGACTCCGCCGTGGTGATTTTTCATCTCTGTGTTGTCCCAGACATCTTTAGTTTCCCAGTCGTCAGCGATTTCGACGAGCTTGCTGCCCGCTCCGTAGCCACTCGTGATGTAAACGCGATTTCCATCGACGATCGGAGTTGGAATGACAGCGGTGCGGCCGCGCGGCCACTCGGATTTCCAGAGAACATCGCCGTCTTCAGCGGAGACGCCGACCAGCAGCTGCTGGAAGAGCTTGATGTATTGCCGCTTGCCGTGGATTTCGGCGATCACGATGGTCGCGTACTCAGCTTTGTCCGCACCGGGGATGTTCGACTGCCAGATTGTCTCGCCGCTTTTCTTTTCAAGCGCAACGATCGCGCCGGGACCGCCTCCTGGAGCGACGAGGACCTTCTGACCGTCGATAACGGGTGATTCCGAGTAGCCCCAGCCACCGGCTTTGCCGCCGAAATCGGCTTGGATATTGCGACTCCAGAGGACATCGCCGTCGCTCGCCGCAAGACAGGCGAGAACGCCTTTCGGCCCGAGCGCATAGACTTTATCGCCGTCGACAGTCGGCGTGGAACGCGGTCCCCCACCCCAGCCAGCGCTGTAGCCCTTTTCGTCGTCATCCGCGAACGGCGAGGACCAGAGTTTGTCGCCGCTGTTGGCATCGAGACAGACCAGGTGAACTTTCCCGTCTGTGGTGCCGAGCGTGTAGAGTTTTCCGCCGGAAACAGTGAAACTGCTGTAGCCCATTCCTGCTCCGTCCGAAGTCCAGAGCTTCTTGGGACCGCCTTCAGGCCAGCTTTTCAACAGACCAGTGTCAGGAGAAATACCGTCTTGAAGCGGGCCTCTGAATTGCGGCCAGTCGGCGGCGTTAGCGGATCCTGCCAGAACGGCGAGGGAGAGAAGAGAAAGGGCAAAGCGATTCATCAATAATTCTAAGTTGGGTGATTCTGGGTAAATTATGAAACCAAATGAGGCGTGCTGTTCGATCAGCACGCCCCTTTTGCGAAAAAATCTCGTCAGCAGCTGCTCAGCCTTTCACGTCGTAAGCCGTGATGTAGCGCCAGTCGCGAAGGAAGAGCTTGCCGCCGATCACGACCGGGTGCGTCCAGACTTTACCCTGCCCCGGACGCTCAGGATCCTGCGGATCGAGGGTGAACTGGCTCGCTTCCTTGTAACCATCGGGAGTTGCTTCGACCAAGTGGACCATCCCTCGGGCTTCGCCGACGCAGTAGAACATTCCGTCAGCAAAAGTAATCGCGCCCTTGCCCGGACCGCGCTCTTCCCAAGCAACATTTCCAGTCTCCCAGTCAAGGCAGACCATCGAGCTGTTGTTCAATCCGTAAACGTGATCTCCGATCAGAACCGCGCCGCCGTGATGAACGCCCATGTTTCCGTTCTCCCAAACATCGTTCGCAGTGTCCCCATCGATTTCAAACATCTTGCAGCCAGCTCCGTAGCCCGCCGTTACAAAAATTCGGTTGTCCTTGATGATCGGAGTTGGAATCGCCGCAGTGGCGCCCTTCGGAAAGCTCCCGGTCCAAAGAACCGAGCCATTTTCCGGATTCACTCCTGCGATGACCTTGTCGTAAAATTTAACGTACTGCTTCACGCCGCCGATTTCAGTTGCGAGAACGGTCGCGTATTCCGCCTTGCCGACTCCCGGAATGTCTGATCCCCACTTTTTGGCACCAGTTTCCGCGTCGAGCGCGACGAGCGAGTCCGAACTACCGCCTGGAGCGACGATCACGAGGCCATTGTCGACCAGCGGAGATTCCGAGTAGCCCCAGCCGCCGCCCGTCCCGGAAAATTCACTCTGGATGTTTTTGTCCCAAACTTTATCGCCACTTTCGGCGTCACAACAGGCAAGCGTTCCCTTCGGCCCGAGCGCGTAGACTTTTCCATTCGCCACCGTCGGCGAACTCCTCGGTCCCCCGCCCCAACCCGCATTGTAGCCATTTTCGTCGTCCGATCCGATCGTGGTCGCCCAGATTTCTTCTCCTGATTCGACGTCGAGCGCGATCAGCGTCAAATCCTGTCCGCGCGAACCGATCGTATAAAGTTTTCCACCTGAAACTGCGAACCCCGCGTAGCCGGCCCCCGCATTTTCAAACGTCCAGAGCTTTTTCGGGCCACTCTCGGGCCACTCTTTCAAGAGGTCGGTGTCTGAAGAAATGTCGTCTTGATTTGGCCCACGAAAACGTGGCCAATCGGTACCTCCGCCACCGCCAGCAGCTGCTGAAGCCATCTGTTCCTTGATAAACGCCTGATCTTCCGCGCTCAGCGATCCGATCGGCACGGAAACCGTCTGGCCCTTGAAGCTGAGTTGAACGTTCGTTCCTTCAACTCCGACGTAGTCAGCTTCGATCGCCTTTCCAGAAGCGGACTGAGTCCAGGTTCGGGCGTTGGCGGTGGAAAGCGCAAGAATCGAAGCCGCGATTCCGGCAAGAGCACAGAGAGATTTGATTTTCATAAGTCGAATTTTGGGGAGTCGAAAGTTGGGCAGAGTCGAGGCCCTGGCAACTGGGACTGAAAAAAGAATTCTTCGATTCAAACACGGTCTCTCGCCGCGAAAGTTCTCAATTCCAATTCAAGCCAGAATGTCTCGGATCACGTGGCCGTGGACGTCCGTGAGGCGGCGCTCGAAGCCGTTGTGGTAAAACGTAAGCTGTTCGTGGTTCAGGCCGAGGAGATGGAGGATCGTCGCGTGGAAATCGTAAACCGTGGCGACGTTTTCGACCGCTCGATAGCTGAATTCGTCCGTCGCGCCGTAGCTGAACGGAGCTTTGACGCCTGCGCCCATCATCCAAGTCGTGAAACCGTCCGGATTGTGATCCCGACCGCTCGCGCCTTTCTGAAACGTCGGCATCCGGCCAAATTCCGTCGTCCAAACCACGAGCGTGTCCTCGAGAAGCCCTCGCCGCTTCATGTCGCGGAGCATCGCCGCGCAAGGCTGGTCGAGAACCGGCCCATGCTTCGAATACTGAGCCTCAAGCGACTTGTGGCCGTCCCAATTCGAGACTCCCTCGCCGCCCGTTTGATACGCGCCGTTGAAAAGCTGCACGAAACGAACCCCCTGCTCGAGCAGCCGCCGCGCGAGGATGCAGTTTTTCGCGAAGCTCGCCTTGAGCGGATTCGTCGTGTCGTCCGCGCCGTACTCGCGAAGAATGCTCGCGGGCTCGGTCGAAAGATCGGTCACCTCCGGCACGCTCAGCTGCATCCGCGCCGCCAGTTCGTAGCTGGAAATCCGCGCTGCCAACTCGCTATCGCCCGGAAATCGCTCGAGATGCTTCTCGTTGAGCCGCTTCAGAAAACCTCGCGTCGCCTGATCCGTTTTCGCGCTCGTTCCCGCCGGAATTTCCAGATTATTAAGCCGCTTTGTCGCGTTGAACTCGGTTCCCTGAAACGCCGCAGGCAGAAAACCCGGCCCCCAATTGTTCACGCTCGCCTGCGGGGTCCCACGCGGATCGGAAATCGCGACGTAAGCAGGAAGGTTCTCGTTTTCCGTTCCTAACGCCCAAGTCGTCCACGCGCCCGCGCTCGGGAAGCCATCCAGCGTGTAGCCCGTCGACATGAAATTCTCGCCCGGCCCATGCGTGTTCGTTTTGCCCGTCATCGAGTGGATGAAACACATGTCATCCGCCAACTCCGCGAGGTTCGGGACCAGCTCGGAAACCATCTTCCCCGACTCGCCGCGCGGCTTGAACTCCCACGGGCTCCTCGTCAAATTTCCCTGGGCACCTTGAAACGTAACCAGGTCCTCGGCACCCGGCAGCGGCTGGCCGTGTCGCTTGATCAATTCCGGCTTATAATCGAAGGTATCGATCTGACTGCACGCGCCTGAGCAGAAAATCACCAGCACCTTCTTCGCCGCCGGGCGGTGATGCGTTCCCCGCGAACCGAAAGGTTTTCCAGGGTCAATCTCAGGACGAATCGGCCCCGCGTCTGCGCCCAGCAGCTGCTGATTCTGGAGCAGGCTCGAGAGAGCGATCCCGCTGAGCCCACGAGCAGTATTGCTGAGGAAATTGCGTCGATTGAGAAACGAATTCATGGATTGTTGCGAGGAAGAGTATTCAAGCTGTTAGTGTAGCCATCAATGACAGAAGCCGATTTGAAATACGCCGATGGAATGACGCCGGATCTGCACCCCGCTCAAATTGCCGCGTATCGCCGGATGACGCCAGAGGAGAAACTTCGGCAGATGACGGCGCTCTACTGGATGGCACGAAAGATGAAAATGGCGGCTCTAAAATCCCAACATCCTGATTGGACCGAAGAACAAATCGTCGTCGAAACCAGCCACATTTTTCTCCATGCCAGTACCGGGTGAAGCTCCATTTTTGCCGTTTATCAGGCCGCTCAACGCTGCCGGATTCCGCTACATGGTTACCGGCTCGATAGCCGCCATGAAATACGGCGAAATGCGCACGACGAACGACGTCGATCTCGTTCTGTTTCTGCCGCTTGCAAAGGTCCGCGAGCTGGAAAAGTTGTTTCCGCTGGAAGAATTCTACTGCCCTCCCGCTGAAGTTCTCGCGATCGAAGCGAGGCGCGCGACGGAGGGACATTTCAACTTGATTCATCACGCGAGCGGCTTCAAGGCGGACGTGTATCTGACCGGAAATGATCAGCTCCGAATCTGGGGGTTGAGTCAAAGCGAAGTCATCGATTATGACGGAGAACCAGTCCCTCTGGCCCCGCCGGAGTACGTGATCGCCCGTAAACTGGAGTTTTTCCGATCTGGAGGAAGTGAGAAACACGTTAGGGATATTCGCGCGATGTTGGAAATATCTGGCGATCAGATCGATCAGCAGCTGTTAGCGGAAAAGATCGCAGATCTGGGTCTGCAAAAGGTTTGGGAACAGATTAAGGGATAAAAACAAATTCGTTAGCGTTCAACATCGCGCGACAAAACTGAACCAAGCCTTCCTGTTCGATAAACTTGATCGAATCAGCCACCTCCGCCTCGCTCGATGGGCGGTTGAAACACAATTCCCAAGCCTGCTCGACCTGCTCGGCTACCGATCCGGCCTCTCCCTGAAGCCGCTTGGCGAACATCTCCGCCTGCTGCATAACAAAGCTGCTGTTCAACAAATTCAGCGCCTGCAACGGCGTCGTCGAACGGCTCCGCTTCGCCACCGCCTGACTTGCGTCCGGACAGTCGAACGCGCCAAAAACATGCTCGCGTTCCTGGCGAACTTTGGTCATGAAAATCATCCGACGCCAGTCTTCCTGACCGTAGGATTCTTTGGCGTGGTAATGCCTGACGTTTTCCATCTCGACCTTGAACGGGCTGAAACCCGGGCCACTGACTTTTTCCAGATCGAGCGCGCCAGTGGCCGCAAGAATCGAATCCCGAATCCCTTCCGCCTCTAACCGGCGAGTCGGGAAGCGCCAGAGCATCCGCGAAGCCGCGTCGACTTTCATCGCTTCGGCGTTAGGCCGACTGTCCTGCTTCCACGTCGCCGAATTCAAAATCACCCGATGCAAATGCTTGAGCGACCAGCCATTCTCCACAACCTCAGCCGCAAGCCAGTCGAGCAATTCCGGATGCGAAGGCGCAGTCCCGTTCAGGCCGAAATCATTCGGCGTGTCCACGATTCCCGTGCCGAAATGAAACTGCCAGAGGCGATTCGCGATCACCCGAGCGGTTAGCGTGTTTTCCGGATTGGTGATCCACTCAGCGAGCGCGACCCGGCGCTGCTGTTCCGGCGTAGACCGCTCAAGGCCGAGCGAAACAAAAGCCGTGATCGCGTCCGGCCCGACCTCCTCGCGTTTCGCGTCGGGCTCGCCTCGATAAAGCCGATGCGTCGGCCCTGGCTGATTGAAAACGCCAGCGTAGATTTTTTCCGGCTTAGCTGCCTCCTCGCGCTCCTTCATCGCCGCCGTGAGACGCGCCAGCCATTCCCGACCGGCCTCAGCCTCGGTCGCCGGATGCGAATCAAAATCATAGCTGACCACGTTCTCCTTTTGGCCTCCGTCGAATGGCAAACGATCCGCCGAACTCGCGAGCAACCGCCATTCTCCGCGCTCGGTCGCGACCTCGATCTGATACTCGGTCGGAACACGATCCGCGTATTTTTTTTCCCGATCCCGCCCCCATTCGATTCGATCGATCGAGGCGATTTCGGGCAGCTCAATCTGAACCCAACCGGTTGCGCCCGCTGCGATCCAGCTTCGACCGTTTCCAAATTTACCGTCGTTGATGTGAATCAATTTGTGGAGCGCGTGCTGGAAATCGCCTGACGACGTTGCTGTGGCACAGAGGCTCGCGAGCGCGACGTTCTGGTCTCCGGAAAAGACCTCCAATTCATCGATGCACGGCTGGTCCGAACTGCTCGCGCTGATCGTAAAGCGAATGAATTTCGCTTCGGTCGGTGCCACGAATTCCCGATTGTGAGCGGCGTTGATCGACTCTCGAATCGGCGGGCGAATGGCAGCTCCCGCATCTTTGGAAACCGGCTCAAAAAGCACAACATCCGCAGTAATCGAATCGCCGATCACACCGCTCTGCAGAATCAACGAATCATCCGGATTCAATTCGTGAACGCCACCGTCGTAAAACCCGCTCCAAAGCGATTGATTCGTCACCTCGCCCGATCCATCGGCCAGCAACTGCTGGTTCACGCGGGCAACCAGAGTCCTCGCCCGCGTCGCGGTTTGAAGCCAGTACTGCGCATCGAGCGTGTGGGAATTGTGCCCAGCTCCCCAGGAAATCCAAATCCGATAGTGGCCTTTCAAATGCGGTCGCCACGCGGCGATTTCTTTCCCCGGTTCGTTCGCCCACCAAGTGTATTCGCCCCCGCTCACGTTCGGCGCGCGGACGTCGGAACCGCGATCATCCGCGAAGCCGGGCTTGTCGCCTGGCGGATTCTTCCCTTTCCCTTTTGGCTCAGCAAGCTGATCAGCCTGAGCATCATCAATCGCGACAACCGCGCCGATCGATCGACGCAAAAACGGACTCAACCGCACCCGAAGATCGACGATTTCGGCATCGAGACGCTCCACGTTTTCCTTTTGATCGTCTGGCAGCACCAGATTTCGAGCCCCATGATTCACGCCCGCAAAAACCGCCTGCAGCGAATAATAATCGCTCTGCGAGACCGGATCAAATTTATGGTTATGACAACGCGCACACCCTAACGTAAGCCCCAAGAACGACGTCCCCGTCGTGTTGATCATGTCGTCCAACTCGTTCATCCGCTGCATCGCGCGGAGACTCGGATCCTGTCCTTTGACCTGATCCACCGGCCCCGCGACGAGAAAGCCCGTCCCGATCTGATCACCGATTGCGTCACCAGCAATCTGTTCCCGAACAAACTGATCGTACGGCTTATCATCGTTAAAAGCCGCGATCACCCAGTCACGAAACCGCCAGGCCGTCGGCCGCTCGCGATTCATCTCAAAACCATGCGTCTCGCCAAACCGAACGAGGTCCAGCCAGTGCGCCGCCCAGCGCTCGCCGTAACGCGGGCTCGCCAGAACCTCGTCGACCAGCACCTGCCAGGCGTTTTCGCGCTCGTCATTCACGAATGCCTCGACCCGTTCCGGCGAAGGCGGCAATCCTGTCATCACCAGAAAAAGCCGCCGAATCAGCGTTCGACGATCGGCTTGTGGCGAAGGCTTCAAGCCGCTTTTCGCAAGCTTCCGCTCAACAAATCCATCGACGTCGCCCGCGCCGCGCTTGATCGGCTGAAACGACCAATGCGCCAGTTCGACCTTCTCAGTCGAAGGCCCGTAGCTCTCCGGAGTCTCCGCCCCTTCCGCGATCCACGTCCGGATCAGCTCAATTTCAGCGGACGTCAGCGGATCGCCTTTCGGCGGCATCTCCAGATCCGCCTCCTCATGCCGAACTAACTTGAGCAGAAAACTCGCCTCCACATCGCCCGGCACCACCGCTGGCTCGCCCGAATTCCCGCCGCTCAAAAGATTCGCACGTCGATCAACCCGAAACTGCCCCTTCTGCTTGTCCGCGCCGTGGCACTCCGCGCAATTCGCCTCGAGAATCGGCGCAATCTCGCTGGAAAACTCGACCGCGAGTGCACCGGACACCGCAAGGACCGGAACGAGGCCGACCATCTGCAAAAAGAGACGCATATCTTCTACAACAGCCGAGAACCGCCAAGATTTCAACAAGTCCTCACTCAATCCAACTGCGCGCCCACATTCAGCGGCCGAGTGGGCTCTGTAGTGGTGGC
>JBLHKS010000168.1:0-15343 GCA_047620505.1 Verrucomicrobiales bacterium
ATGCCGTCGACTTCGAGGTGGCCCTGGTAGTTGACGACGTTGGGAACGGCGTGGGCTGTGGCACCGAAAAAGGCTGCGATGGAAACAAGGGCAAGCGCCCGCGAGAAAGCGGTAATCATGGTGGTTCTTTTTGGACTGAGGTTGTAGGCGAACGGCCTTCCCTTCAGCGCGGCAGAAGCACCATTGCGGTAACGCGCGGAACGGAAAACACATCGGGATTCACCCGACGCAGGCTGAAAATGAGGCCGACAACAGGGAAGTCTAGGCAAAACCCCCAGTTAGTTTCCCGATGTCCCGGAGAGCCCGCCAGCAGCTGAATTGCGCCCGGGGAGACCATTTTCCCTGGCCCCAACCTTCGCCGATCGTATCGTGCGGTCGCGCAGCTTCATTGGCCCTTTGAAAGGAGCGATTACCCCAGGGGTGATAGTGTTCAGACAATCGACAGCCATGTTGCAGGAACTCTCACGGCGATCATCGCTCAAAATCGGAGTCTTAGGGGTAGGCAGCCTCGGTCTGGGCAATTTGATGCGACTTCGCGCCGCGAGTGAGCAACCCATGACTCGGCCGAAATCGGTCATCATGGTTTATCTGCCCGGCGGGTCGTCGTTTCAGCTCGGAGAGTAGCGCTGCCGTATCTGTCAAATCGTCTGAGAAAAGGACCGTTTATGTGAACGGTTAACTGTTCTTAAACTGAAAGATGGCAGGAATTCCCTCTTTGGCCCTGCGGCTCCCGAGTCGCTATCGGACCGGGGTTGGTAGGGGGTGCAGCTCGGCGGAAGTGCGGAAAGGCGCTGGGGATCGCTCGACGATCTCGTATTTCGACTCGCCCTCGGTCACCAACAGCAGCTGGTCGACGGCCACGTTTTCAAAGACCTGAGTCCGGCTCGTGACGGGCCAGAAGATTTCCAATCGCTTGACGATTTCTGCTGAGCCGAGACCGAGATGCTGCGTTAGCGGATTGCCGCCGAAGCTACCTCCTGAATTGACCCATGCGTAGACGGAACGCTCCCGCCCGCCAGTTTCGATCACCGCGCGGATGCGGCAACCGACACCGAATCGATTGGTTTGAATGCCGCGAAGACTGACCTCAATCCAGTGCATCCCAGGGGACCCGGGATTCTCGAAGAGCGCGTCGTAGTAGCGGTCGCCCGGGAACGCTCCGCCCATCTGCTCGAAGATGTCGAGATCGCCGTCGCGATCGAAATCCGCGAAACAGACTGCGTGTCCCTTTTGAAGATGGCCGAGGCCGGATTCGATGGTCTTTTCTTCGAACCTCTGCCCCAAGTGATTGAGGTAAAACTGATTCGGCACGATCGCCGAGTACTCCGGCGAACCGGTCCCGAGATAGATATCCGGAAAGCCGTCGTTGTTCGGGTCGCCAAAGTTGCTGCCCATCGGAAGCATCGGAACGTCGAGCCCCGCCGAGAGAGCAGTGTTGTAGAACCCACCGATACCGTCGCCGGTGTAGAGCGCGGCCCCGAGCCCCGCCGGCAGCTGCTGGCCCAAGAGATGCCTGACGCGAACGCTCGGACGGCCGCTGTAATCCGATACGAAAAGGTCCAGCAGGCCGTCGTTGTTCCAATCCCAGAACCAGGCTGGAAAACTGTTGCTGGGGCCCGCAACGCCCAGAGCAGGCGCGCGATCGGTGAAGGTTCCGTTCTGGTTGTTTTGATAGAGCCGATTGTCGAAACCCTGATTCGAAACGTAGAGATCGGGAAAGCGATCGCCGTCGAAATCGCCCCAGCTAACGCCCTTCGCATAACGCAAATTTTCGACTCCAGCGGCGGGTGCGACATCGACGAACTGGACGAACTCGCCTGATCGGCCTTCGTTTCGGAACAGCTGGCAGGGAGCGCGGATGCTCTTATCGGATTCGTTGCCAATGAACAGATCGAGATCGCCGTCGAGATCGAAATCCGCCCACTCCGCGGTCTGCGACGGATAGTGAGCAACGCCCAATCCGGTCGCGAACGTCACGTCGACGAAGCGTCCGCTACCATCATTGCGAAGCAGAGAATTCAGATGCCTGCCGTACTGGGCAAGGTAGGCGCCGCGCAACACGAGTAGATCGAGATCGCCGTCGTTGTCGTAGTCCGCCTGCCGCACGTTCAAGCCGCCGAAGAGCCCGGCGAAGTTCGCGTGCTCGGAACGATCCTCGAAACCGCCGCGACCGTCGTTTCGCCAGAACTTCAATTGTTCGGACGGATCGAAAGAGGAAACCACGATATCAAGCCAACCGTCGCCGTCAAAATCATCGGCGACCGCGCCGCCGGACAGACTGAACGTATCGATCCCCAGTTGCGGCGCGATGTTTTTGAAACGCGGAAACGAGCCAGGCGAGCCCTGTGTATCGATCGGAAGTCGCGCGTTTGGCGGAACGGCGTCTGGAAATCTACCCAGAGTCATCGCCGCAATGTTCAGGAGCCAGGACGTTTCCGCGCGGCGGCGATCGTCCAATCCGGGAATCGCCAACGTCTCTAACAAAACCTCCATCGCTCGCTCCGAGCCTTCCGATCGCGCGTGAATTCCGGTGCCTTTCAGCGGGAAGATGCAGGATTCCTCCGAAGGCGAGCGGCAGCAGTTTTCGGTTTCGCCCAGCCGGATGTTGGTCAGCGCAAGATAGTGGAGGGCTTCGTAGCGCTCAGAGATCTGAATGGCAGCTGCGTCACCGAACTTGAGCGCGGCCTCGAACGCCGCGATCGCCTCGCGCTCGTTGCCGAGGTTCAGTTCCGCGATCCCGAGATGCATGTGCGCGTCGAAACGCGTGTCAGCCGACACTTCGGGTCCGAAAGCGGCCACTTCCGCTCGAAGCTTCCGAGCAGTCGCATCGCCCAGAAACTGGTTTTCATCGGGCGTACGCAGTCGAATCGCTTCGAGTTCCGCCAGCAGCTGCTGGTGCGATGCGAGAGCTGCTTCGGACAGCGGCGGCGGGGCAGAAGCCGGCGTCTGCGGGTCGTCGCCACAACTGGCCATTGCGGCGACGCAGATCGCAAAAACCCCATCTCGAATTCGACGTCCCATCAACCTACCGAAAGCCCGAACTTCGCGATTGTCGAGGAAGGCTGAGCCAGCCGTCGAAGTGGTAGGCTTCAGTCGAGCTTCCGAATGTCGATCCGTTCGAAAATATAAGCGCCGGGCATCGAGTTCGCCTGGAGAGCGATTGCTCCACCACTGGGCCTGAACGTTCTCTCCCCTGCCGACTCTGGAACGTGATTCAGAACCTCGCGGCCATCAATGGAAACGGTGAGCGCTTCTTCGGTCACGCGAATCAACATCTCGAAGGTTTTGTCCTGGCCGCGAATTGGCCGCTTGACGTCCTTGATTCCCCAAATCGAGCCCGTCTGGTTTCGCAAGTCATCCCCGTTGGCGATGTTCACTTCGAAGCCAGCCGTCGGTTTGCCCACCACGTTTGGCGGCGCGTGGAAGAAAAACCCTGAGTTGCCTATGTCGCCATCGAGACGCACCCGAATTCGCACCTCGAAGCTGCGAAACACATCGGGCTCCGAATCGGCTCCAGTATAGAATAAATGACCGACTCCTTTCGGTCCCGGTTTTCTGGCGATAACCCCGCCCTCCACCAGTTGAAACGCCGCCGGAAAATCGGCCGTCCAACCGTCAAGGCTCTTGCCATCTAAAATGGTTATCCACCCTGCGGCTATCGCCGTAGGGTCAGGTGCGGGCTCAGATGCGGGCGGGCGGGCCGCGGCCAACCCTTCGCGGAACTTGCGGACAGCGAGCGCGTCTTGAATCTTGGTTTCCTTCGTCAGGGTTCTCTCCAACGCTTCCAGCTTCACCCCAAAGGCTAGCGCTAAAGCCGCCGCATTCGTCGCGCGCTCGGCATCGAGGCCCGCCTTTTGCGTTCCCCAAGCCGCGCGGAACTGTTTGAGCTTCGCAGGGACGCCCACATCGCCATTGAGAACGGCGAGCGTTTCTGTCAACGCCTTACGCTCGGATCGGATGGCCGTGACCAAATCCAAGCTCCCGTCCTTGATCGCCTTGGCTTCTTCGCGCTCCAGCGCCAGATCCAGCTGACCATTGAGTTGACCGAGTTTGATATCGAAGGGCACGTCCACCTTTTCCTTTTTCTCGGCTTCATAAAGCTCTCGGATTGTTGCCAAACGACGATCGCCAGTTGCCGTGTCTTGTGCGCCGGATAGAACTGGAAACAAAAACGTCGTCGCGACGCAAAGCTTAACTATATGGAAGAAGGGTTTCATCGGAGTTCGAATGTTGCATCCGTTGGTTATTCGGCTAGCAATTTTTTTTCTGAGAGCATTCGAAGCGCTCGAAGAACTCGGAAGTTGAACCCTTGCCACCTCAGCAGCTGCTGACCCGGGATGATGGGGGGGCTAGCCCGCCGAGGTCGGCATCTCGACCCCGACCAAGAGCAACTCGTTGTCGGTCAAGGCCTGTGCCTCGCGGGCAAAGCCGCGCCAACTACTTGATCAGTTCTTTTGCTTCTTTGATTGCGACGCGCGCGTTGACGATTTGGCTCCAGTCACTATTGGGCTGATCGATTTGGCCGAAGGCTGCCTCCGCCTGAGACAGCAATTGACGAGCGAGCTCCTCATTTCCCTTCGCGTGGTTGGCCATTGCCGCAAACGCGAGAGACGGAGCGCTCTGGACCAAGGTCTTGTTTTTCATTGGCTTCTCGAGCCAGCGAAGAGCTTCAGCGTGATTTTTGGCGCGGAATTCCACCATTCCCATGGTCAATGAGTACCAAATGAACATTCCGCCGCTCTTGGGGACCGCCGTTTCGACCCCATACCGGGCAGCGGACATAGCTTCTCGCAGCAACTTCTGATCCGACGCACCCGGCATAACGACATAGGCTTTAGCTGAGCGCGAACCGTCGCTGGACCATCTCCGCTCTGGGAGTTCTGTAAAAATACGCTGGCAAAGACTCTCGTGCGCTCCACCATTTTCGTCAGCTGCATAGAGGTTCGCCAGCCAGAGCCCGCGCAACGGCTCAAACGAATTCGAATCCGCTTCGAACAATGACTCCATGACCTGAATCGCGTTCTTATATTTGCCCGCCTTTGCCAGGGGGCCGACGTCCGCAATCCACGCATCGTAGTCGATTACATTCATGTTCCGGAACTTGATCTCACCCCTGCCCGACTGGAGCAGAATGGTGCCCAGCCGAGGCTTCGGGAAATTGCCAGAAACTGTGGCTTGACCGTTGATCCGCACCAGGAATCGCCCTTGATCGCAGATCACCTCCATCTTGTTCCATTCTCCGACCGCCTTTTCAGCAGACTTGCTCAGCTCAGTTGCGATTGGGCCGCTCTTAATGTCCGTCCCATCAACTCTCAGCTGCTTGGGGCCTTTTCCAAACAAGTAGACCTGCCCGCTGAAAAACTTGGAGTCGGGACCAAGCAGATTGCACTCCAGCGAAGTGAACTCCCCGTCGTTTTTCTCCACCGAATTGACAAAAACTCCGCTGTCCCGGTTTCCGGCGTCGGTTCCCCACTGATATTCCAGTTCGAGGTGGTAGTTGGTGAAAGACTGCTTCGTGATCAAGAACCCGGGTTCGGTCCCGGAAGCCCGCAACACGCCGTCTTCCAGAGTAAACACTTTGTTAGGGTCATTCCCCATCCCATGTTCCCGCGTGTAGATTGTAAAATCGTCCAAATCGTCCGCTGGCAGAAGAGTGACAACGGCTCCGGATGGGGCTGCCGACGTGGGGTTGGGCTGAGCCACGGGAGTGGGCTTAGTCGGGACTGAAACAAGCGTGTCTAGATTCTTCCGCGCATTCCTGACCGCCAAGGCGGACTCGATCTTGGCCTCCTTAGTCAAGCTCGCCTCCATTTCTTTAAGCCGGGCGTCAACCGCGGCGCGCTGAGCGGCCATTTTCTTGGCGATGTTGGCAGCGAGCTTCTTTTGATCCTCATCGAAATAGTAGCGCAGCTTCCGCAGGTCGAGTGGGACGGCTTCATCCTTCGGATCGATAGAGGGAGTTGCCTCGCCCTTTTCCCACGCCTCACGTTCGTTGCGCACCGGTATGACCTGTTCGAGATCGCCAGTCTTTGCCGCGATGCTTTTTTCCAACTCTTTGAGGTCGGCGATGTATTTACTTCGGCGAACATCGACGGCAGCCTCGGACTGTTTGTCGAATTCACGAAGCGGAGCGATCAGCTTTTCAATTTCCGCCTGCAGGGGAGCATCTTGCGCCACGGAGGGTAAAGCAAAAGCCACCAACCCGATGACGCCTAACCAATTTAGGAAATTCCGATGCATGGAGTTGAGCATGCGCAGGCATTAAAGGCCATGCAACCTTCCGCATCCGAAAATCGAACCGGCCAGCAAGAACCAGGGGTGATATTGTTCAGACAATCGACAATCATGTTGCAGGAACTCTCACGGCGGTCATCGCTCAAAATCGGAGCCCTCGGGGTAGGCACCCTCGGTTTGGGCAGTCTGATGCGACTTCGCGCCGCGAGTGAACAACCCAAAACGCGACCAAAATCGGTCATCATGGTTTATCTGCCTGGCGGGTCCAGTCACATCGACATGTATGATATGAAGCCGGATGCGCCGACTGAGTACCGCGGTGAATTCCGGCCGATCAGCACGAATGTGCCCGGAATGCAGATTTGCGAGCTGATGCCGGAGCAGGCGCGGATTGCCGACAAGTTTTCGATCCTTCGCGGGCTGCGGACTCGCGGAAATCACGATCCAACCGAGCTGCTAACCGGAATTCATGCCGCGGCATCCGGGAGAATTGGTCCACGCCGGCGATCGGCTGCGTCGTCAGCAAGTTGCGAGGGACTGAAGGCCCGGTACCTCCTTACGTAAGTCTGTCGAGCCACAAGCGTTTGGCGTCCTATGACGATCCAGAAGAGCCGGCTTACCTTGGCGCGAAACATCGTCCGATCAGCTTGAGCGGTCAGATGATGAAGGACCTCGATCTTCTTCCAGAGATCGACCAGCTGCGCCTGAGCGGACGGAAGGATTTGCTCTCGGCTTTGCAACGTGAAGGCTCGGCGGCGGCAGCGCTCGGCGGGGTCGACACCTACACAGAACGCGCGCTGGAGATGCTCGTCTCCAGTCGGGTTCGCGACGCGCTCGACCTGAGCGCAGAGCCGGAGTCGATGCGCCAGAAATACGGGGAGGGAACCGATCCGCAAGCGCAGGGGCTCGACTTTCTCCGCGCGCGTCGATTGGTCGAAGCTGGCGTGCCCGTTGTGTCGGTGGCCGCGCGTTTCCCGGTTAAAATCGGCGGTGGAGTCAACGATCCCGGCGGTTGGGACACGCACGCGCACAACTTCAAAATCCTCCGCGCCAAACTACCGATTTACGATCAAGCGGTTGCGGCGCTGATCACCGATCTCCATGATCGCGGTTTGTCTGACGACGTCGCCGTGGTGGTCTGGAGCGAATTCGGCAGGCGGCCCAAAATTGGCAACGTGACACCGGACGGACGATCGCATTGGCCGGCGGCTTCGTGCGTTTTGTTTGCCGGAGGCGGCTTGCGAATGGGTCGAGTGGTTGGTGAAACCGATCGCCTCGCCGAACGTGCAAACTCCCGTGAGTACCACACGCAGGATGTGCTCGCGACGCTCTATCATGTTCTCGGCATCGATTTGAGGACGACTCTGATGGATCACGGCGGTCGGCCGCAATACTTGCTCGACCAGGGCGGGAAGATCGCCGATCTCGTATAAGGTGATCCCTCTCCGTCTGCTCATAAACTCAAGATTGATTCTCGCCTTCGCGCTGCTCGTATCGTCAGCAGCTGCTGAAGTCACCCGCATCCAAATCGACAAGCGAGAGCCGTTCGCTGACGGCCACAACTTCGGTCGAACCGGTGCCTACGAGATTGTCGAAGGTCGATTGTTTTTCGAAACTGATCCTAGCTCCGAGGTAAACGCGCGGATCACGGATCTTGATCTGGCTCCAACGAACAAGTCCGGCAAAGTCGAGTTTTGGGCGGACTTCTTTCTGCTCAAACCGATCGATCCGGAACGCGGCAACGGCTGCCTGGTTTACGACGTTCACAATCGCGGCAGCAAGCTCGTGCTATGGACTTTTAACGAGGGCGAGCGAACAAACCAGCCTTCGACAATGGAGCACGCCGGCAACGGGTTTTTGCTCGAACAAGGATACTCGTTGCTGTGGACCGGCTGGAACGGCGACGTGGTTGAAGACGGCGAGCATCGGCTCCTGGCCGGATTGCCGATCGCAGCAGCTGCTGAAGGCGATGGGCCGCTGACAGGCCGAAACTACGTCGAGATTTCCGTCGATGAACCGACCAAAAGCCGCCCGTTTTTCTGGAGTCCATGGGGAACGTCGGACGCCTACCCGGCTGCCTCGCTCGACAACTCAGACGCGACCCTGACAATGCGCGAACGCCGCTCAGATCCGGCGGTCCAGATTCCAAGCGAGGATTGGAGCTTTGCTCGTTGGGAAGACGACAAACTAATCCCGGATGCGACCAGCCTTTACGTCAAAGACGGTCTCAAACCCGGTTGGCTCTACGATCTGGTCTACACCGCGCGCGACCCGCGTGTCTCCGGGCTTGGCCTCGCCGGTTTGCGCGATGCGATTTCGTTTTTCCGACACTCACAGACCGACAATCCGCTCGCCGATTCGATTGACCGCACCTGCATTTTCGGGATCTCGCAATCCGGCCGTTTCATCCATCACTTTCTCTACGAAGGACTCAACACGGACGAAGCGGGCGAGCAGGTTTTCGACGGAGCGATCATCCACGTCGCGGGCGCGGGAAAAGGGTTCTTCAACTACCGCTTCGCGATGGCCACGGTTTACGGAACGCAACATCGTGGGAACCTTTCGCCTGCCGATTTTTTCCCGTTCGCGCCGATGCCCCAGACCGATCCGATCACCGGGCAAAGCGGCGACTCGTTAGCGCGGCTTCGTAAGTCCGGCCATGTCCCGAAGATCTTCTTCGTCCAGACTTCGACCGAGTATTGGGAACGCGCCGCGTCGCTGCTCCACACCGACGTCGAAGGTAAGCGCGACCTCGAACTCGATCCGGACGTTCGCATTTATTTGATTGCCGGGGCCGCGCATCTTGGCGCCGTGCCAGCCGAACGGGGGACTTCGCAGAATCCGCGCAACCCGCTTCGACACCGCGGGCCTGTTCTCCGCGCATTGCTCGCGGCGATGGACAATTGGCTGACGACGGAAACTGAGCCGCCTGCGAGCCGCTATCCACGAATCGACGACGGAACGCTCGTGAGTCTGGAGACGTTTCGCACTCAGTTTCCCAAGATCCCGTCGGTCAATTTGCCCAAAGCCCACAATCAGCCGCTGCGGCTCGACCCCGGACCGCGCTGGCACACCGAAGGCATCGCCGATCATGCGCCGCCCAAGACCGGCAAACCGTTCGTTACCCTGGTTCCGGCGGTTGATTCGGACGGCAACGATCTCGCTGGAATTCGTCTACCAGAAATTGCTGCGCCGCTCGCCACGTTCGCCGGTTGGAATTTGCGGACTCCAGAAATCGGCGCAGTTGGTGCGCTTACTGGCCTCCATGGTTCTTACCTGCCGTTTGCAAAAACCAAGCAAGACCGCGGCAACGATTCGAGACTGTCGATCGAAGAGCGCTACCCAGATCGCGCCGCCTACCTCGAAGCCTACGCGGATGCCGTCCTTCGTCTCCAGGCCGATGGATTCCTGCTGGAGCGCGACGCCGTCGAGTTACTTCGCGAAGCTGCCGCTCGACAGTTCTGACGGCGACATCTTCCGAAGGCCGCGAACTCTATCTCGGCGACCGGTTCAGCATGTGAGGTTTTCCCGGTTGCGCTCAGCTGAGTCCTGACCGATCCGACTGGCGTTCCATGCCGTCCGGCTTCCTCAGCTATCGCCACGAAAGCGACGCCCACTCTCAGTGCGTCCGCGATCTCGCCCAGCAGCTGCTGGATGCCGGGCTTGAAGTCGTCCTCGATCAGTTGATGCAGGAAGACGTCTGGAAAGGTGCCGGGCCGGACAAAGGTTGGGGCTCTGGTCCTACACACAGGTCGATCCCACGGAGAACGACAAAGTCCTGATCGTCATCTCCCCCACTTATTCGCTGGTTTACGAAGACAAACTCAAACCCGGCGAGGGACTCGGCTCCGCGATTGAAGCCCAGCGAATCTTCGATCAACTCTACGGCCAAAGAGGCGAAAATCCTCGATTCAGGGTAGTGGTTCTCCAAGAAGGAGATGACGAAGGAATCCCCGATCACATCAAGAAATACCACCGCTTCCGCCCCCACAAAACCCCCGAAGATCTCGACAAACTCATCAACTGGCTCGGCGGAAGCCCTCCCGCGAAGAAAAAAGCCGCCCGCGCCCGGAGACGCCTCCTTCCTGTCTCCCCGAAGCCCATCCCCCGGGAAGACTTCATCAACTGCGCCAACGCATTCCTCGCCTTCCAGCAGTTGCTCGGGCCAGACTCCGTCGCTCTGCTTGATTTCAAAGGGCATGGCCGCAACCCCGCCGCCTGCCTCCGCTCCATCGCCGATTCCCTCGAACTCGCCCCGCCCGGGCCGGCGGACAGCGAACTCGATATCCAGGCCCGTGCCCTACTCGACGCCCGCAAGGATCGCCCTGCCATTCTCTTCTTCGACGCCTTCGAACACGCCGAGAAACATCACAACGACTGGATCCATCCCATCCTCGAACGCGTCGACCGTGACCCGCTCCTGCGCTGCGTATTCGCTGGGCGGAAGACGCCGGATTGGGAAGACCGTCCATGGCGTCGGCGCACCGCAGTCTCTCACTGCGATCTTTTCGAAGATCGCGACGCCATCATCGCCTACGCCCGGCAAAACGACTACGAGGACGACGAGGCCGATATCCATCTCATCATTGATACGTTCGTCGATCTTCGAGAGCAGGGCGTAGACGTTTCGCCCAAAAACCTGCTCGCGCGATTCAGGCCGAAAGGAGGTGCCGTCGTATGAGCATCCAAGAAGAGATCGCTGAGATCAAAGCCGCCTCGAAAGAGCCGCACGGCCTCACCCTCCGGATGATCCGCCAGGAAATCGGCGAGAATCCCGATCTGATGCGCGCTCTCGAATCCGCCGCCGTCCCACATTGGTTTGATCGCGAGCGCCTCGCGAAAATCCTACCCGATGACCTCGCGCCGGATGCGGATTCCTGGTTTCAGCAGCTGCTGGAGCTTTCCATCGTCGAACCCTTCCTCTCCCGGCAGGATCAGGACGCCCACAACGTCCATGAAGTCAGTCGCGACGCCTTGCGGGATCATCTCCAGCGCGAAGACGAAGGCCGCCGCCTCATCGCGCTTTCCGCCCGCGTTTTCGCCGCGATTCCCGCGCCAGGCCCGGATGCCCCGCCCGAATTGCGGATCGAGCGGATCTATCACCACCTGCTGGCCGAGCCCGAGGCTGGAGCCCGGGCGCTCGGCGCGCAATGGCAGGATTGGGACGTTCGCGGCCGCTGGGCGGAGCTGGCGGATCTCGCGGCAGCCCTCGAGGAACTGCTCGCCCCCGATCCATCACCGCTGACCGGCCGCGCCCTCGCCGAAAGCCTGCTCTGGCGCGTCACCATTCGCGCGGATCGTGGAGGGGACGTCTCCCTCGAAGAACTGGCCGAACAGGCCCGTGCCAGCCGCGATCTCTTCGCCAAATTGGGTGCCGAATGGCGCGAGGGCCTCGCGCACGAGCTAATTGGGAATCTTTCGCTCGAACGGGGGGATCTAGTCGCGGCCCTTGAGGCTTACCGCGAGTATCGGACGATCATGGAGCGGCAGGCGAGGGAAGCCCCCGATAACACCGGGACGCAGCGCGATCTGTCTGTCAGCCACGAGAAGATCGGCGATGTTCTGGCCGAACAGGGCGATCTGGCCGGGGCCCTCGAATCCTACCGCGTGTCCATGGTGATGGCCGAACAACTGGCCGCCAGCGATCCCTCCAACGCCACTTGGCAGCGCGATCTGTCCGTCAGTCACTACAGGATTGGCGGTGTGCTGGCCGCGCAGGGCGAGCGAGGCGAGGCCCTCGAATCCTACCGCGCGACCATTGCTATCTTCGAGCAACTGGCCGCCAGCGATCCCTCCAATATCACCTCGCAGCGCGATCTATTCGTCAGCCATATGAAGATCGGCGATGTGCTGGCCGCCCAGGGAGAGCGGGGCGAGGCACTCAAATCCTTTCGCGCGGCCATGGCGAGCGCCGAGCAACTGGCCGCGAGCGATCCCTCCAACGCCGCCTCGCGGCGCGATCTGGCCGCTTCCTATTGGAAAATGGCCGATCTGGCGGAGAACGACGAGGATCCAGAGGCGGAGGTCTGGTGGCGCAAGTGTTACGAGACTCTTCAGGGGATGGAGGACAAGGGCTGGTTTCTTTCCCCGAATGATGAGCGGATTCTCCTGCAGGTGCGGGAGAAGGTGGGCGAATCCAATTGATAGAGGGCATCGCTCCGTCGATGCCGCATCGGTCCCGCGAGACCGGTCGTCCGCGGAACCGACGGAGCGGTTACTACTCATAGGAAATTCCTTTTTGGCCCTCGCGCTCTGAGCCATTACCGGATCGGCGCTGGAGGTGCATCCCGGACTTGCCTGCTGTCCGGAATTATCTTATAATTTCCATAATTAACGCGCCATGCATCAAATCCAGCTTCAGGAAATCCTCCGTCCCTTCCTCCCTCTTCTTCCTTGGTTCGGTCTCCTGCTCCTCTTCGGCCTCTTCCTGAGATGGCTCAAATCCCCCGAAGTCAAAGGTCGGATCGGCGAATGGGCGGTATCAAAAGGCGCTCTTCGCAAACTCGACCCGCAGATTTATCGCATCTTTGAAGATCTCTACGTCCCGAAGTCCAAGGGAGAGGAATTCGCCCAGATCGACCACGTCGTCCTCTCGGAATTCGGGATCTTCGTCATCGAAACGAAGAATTACGGCGGTTGGATCTTCGGAGACGCTGACAGCTACAAGTGGACCCAGACGTTTCCCGGAAAGAAAACACGTTTCTACAACCCCCTGCGCCAGAACGCCGTGCATGTCCGCGCTCTCCAGCAGCTGCTGGATCTTCCCGACGACGTTTTCCATTCCGTGGTCTACTTCATCGGCGACAGCGAATTCAAAACCCCGATGCCGGACAACGTGATCCGCAAGGGTCTGCGGAAATACATCGAGCGTCGTCGAGAGAAACTGCTGAGCCCCGAGCAATTCGCAGAGGCGGAACGCCGGATGGTCACTCTTGGCAATGGTCAGGACAAGAAGGCCGTTCAGCGTCAGCACATTCGGAATTGCGAGCAGCGCAAAGCGGCCTGAAGCGAGAAACTTGCGATTTGGAAGCAACTCCATTGCGATCAAAGTCGCAAAGGTCCAGATTGGGCAAGTTCACCGGCCGGAGCTGGGTCTTCGCGGGCCTGTGGCGAGGAAATTGCGGCGCGCCGCTTCAGTTCATGCTCGGCATGAAACCTTCCATCCCATCCATGATTTTTCCGATCTCATCCATTGCGCCGTCGAGAATTTTTGTGACTTCCTGCCCATGCTCGATGACACCCATTGATTTCATCATCGTCTTCTGAAATTCTTCGATTTCGGGCTTCAGTTTTTCCATCAGCTCCTTCATTTCTTCTTTGCTCGGGTTGCCGACGGCCTTCATTCGGACTGCGAGATCCTTCATCTCCTCGTGCATGTCCTTGATTTTCTCCGCCGCTTTTTTGGCGCTGGCTTCGTCAGTGACATCGGCATAGGTCTCGAAAAGCTTCGTCGTCGCTTCGAACGCATCTTTCATGACGCTTTATTTGGTGTCCTCGGCTCCACAGCCAACTAACGCGGCGCATGCGGCAAAAACAGGGAGAAGGGGAAGGAAGGCTCTTTTCAATTTCATAGCCGAATGTTGAGCGCCTCCAGGACGCAGAGCAAATTGAAATCGAGGCGCTTTTAGTAAGAGCACGCTTCTAACGATCTTTGAAGATCACAGCAGGAACCTGATCGGCCCCAAAAACGTCGCCAGCTATCGTCGAATCTGCTCGCCCAGATAATCCCGATACTTCCGGAATTTCGCCAACCGCTCCGGATCCGTCTCACCGCGGTTGTTTTCCTCATTCGGGTCTTCGGCGAGGTTAAAGAGAAACTCGCCGTCGTTCGGCGTTTCCACATATTTCCAATCCCCATCGCGGACCGCTGACCACGGCTTTCGCTCGAGTTCCGCGTGAGCGCCGAGCTCCCAGAACAGCGCCCGGTCCGGGATCGGCTTGCCCTCGAAAATCGTCGGTGCCAGATCTCGACCATCCAGCAGCTGCTGGTCGAACTCAGCCGAACCCAGCTTGCAGAACGTCGGAAACAGATCAATCGACCACGCGATCGAATCGTTCGTCGTGCCTGCCTCGATTTTACCTGGAAACCGCATCAAACACGGCACCCGCAGCCCGCCCTCGAACAACGTCGCTTTGTCGCCGCGAAACGGTTTGTTGCTTCCGCCGTAAACCGGATCGCCGCCGTGATCGGTTAGGAAAATCAGCAGCGTGACGTTCGACTGCCCGGTCTCCTCCAGCGTCTCTAACACTTTTCCAACGCCGTCGTCGAGCGACACCGTCATCGCCGCAAACTCGCGCCGAATCTTGTCCTCTATAAAATCGACGCGCTTCAAATCCGCCGCCTGCGGCTGCATCAGGTTGACCGGTGCCGCGTCCTTCGGGCTGTAGCCTTTGCCAAAATGCGGCGCGTTGTAGGCGAGGTAGAGGAAGAACGGTTCCTCAGCATCCTTGCTTTCGTTCAAAAATTTCACCGCCTCCTCCGTGATCAACTCCGTCGCGTAGCCGTTCTCACTCACATGCTCTTCCTGATGATACCAGTCCGGAATCAAGCCGTAAGTCATCGTGAAAAAATCGATGCAGCCGCCGGTGTGGCCGATGAACCGATCAAACCCGTGACTCGTCGGCAGCAGCGATTTGTCGCCGTGCCCGAGATGCCACTTGCCGATCAACGCCGTCTCGTAGCCGGCCTTCCCCAGATGTTCGGCCACTGTCGTTTCCTCCGGCTGGATCCCAGTCGACTTGTGCTCATCGTCCATGAACATCAGCGCGCTCAGAAGTTGGTGTTTCGAGCGACTCGGGTTGCGGCCTGTCAAAAGGCCAAACCTCGATGGTGTGCAGATCGCCGAAGCCGAGTAGAAATTCGTGAACTTCACGCCCTCGGCCGCGATGCGATCGATGTTCGGCGTCGGAATCTCGCTTCCGTAACAGCCGACGTCGTTGATCCCCTGGTCGTCGGTGAAAATTAGCAGAATGTTAGGCCGATCCGCGCCAGCAGCTGCTGACGAAGTGATTGCAGCCCAAATTACTAAGAAGCGAATCATCATGCTCGACGATGCCGTTGCAACCAGGCGATGCCAAGGCGTTTTCCTCAGGTCCGCCAGTTCTCGAT
>JBLHKS010000169.1:0-15069 GCA_047620505.1 Verrucomicrobiales bacterium
CCTCGCCCATGCCGAGGAAAATCCAGTAAAGCATGGGAGTTTCCCCGCAAACTCGGCGAAATTCGGCTTCCGCGCGCTCAGCAGCTGCTGGCGGATCGAGCTCGCCTTCGATTCGGTGAATCCGGCTCGAATCCAGATTCAGCGGATCGAAAAGATGCGTCTTCGCGAGGAGAAAATTGCTGTCCGGATCGTCCCGCGGAACGCAGCGATCGTCTGCCCAGAAAAACTCGACCGCGTTCAACCGATCGCCTGCCTGCCGTGCAAGCTCATCGAAAAAATTGACCGCGACCCGCCCACCGGAAATCGCGGCTGAGTCGCCTGGTTTGACCTCGCTCAGCCAACGCCGTGTGACTTCTGCGGCGAGCGCATCCGGGTTTTCGAAATTCAAGTGTTCGATCTTATCCATTTCAGCTAAGCGGCTGTGGGTTGATCCAGCTGTGACCTTCAGATTCGATCAGCGCATCAGCGGCGACAGGTCCCCAGGTTCCGGCCGCGTAGAATTCGTGATTCGTTAGACTCACATCCTTCCAAGCGTCTCGAATCGTGTCCACGATATTCCAAGCAGTCTCGACTTCATCGCGCCGAATGAACAACGTCGGCTCGCCTGCGATCGATTCGAGCAACAGCCGTTCGTAAGCCTCAGGCGTGTACGCTCCGAATTCGCTGTCGTAGCTGAAATGCATCCTGACACGCTTCAAATCCATGCTCGTTCCCGGCGTCTTGCCGTTGAAGCCAAGGTAGATGCCTTCCTGCGGTTGTAAGCGAAGAGCGATCGCGTTGTCGCCAACCGATGCGCTCTTTTCCTTGGCGAAAAGGACGCTTGGTGCCGGCTTGAATTGAACGCGGACTTCGCTCGCGCTGTGCGGTAGATTCTTGCCGGTTCTGAGGTAAAACGGGACGCCCGACCAGCGCCAGTTGTCGATCATGAGCTTCATTGCGACGAAAGTCTCAACATTCGAGTCAGATTTGACTTTCGTTTCCTGGCGATAGCCGGGTCGAACTTCATCGCCAACCTGGCCAGCGAAGTACTGCCCGCGAACGACCTGCTCGGCGACGTCAGCCTTGCTCAGTGGACGAATCGATTTCAGCAGTTTCACTTTCTCATCGCGAACCGCTTCGCCGTCGAGCGAGACCGGCGGCTCCATCGCAACGAGGCTGAGGACCTGAAGCAGGTGGTTCTGAACCATGTCGCGCAGCGCGCCGGATTCTTCGTAGTAACCGCCGCGCTCGCCAACGCCCATCTGCTCGCTCACGGTGATCTGAACGTGGTCGATCGATTCGCGATTCCAGAGCTGTTCGAAGATCGAATTCGAGAAGCGGAAAACGAGAATGTTCTGAACTGTCTCCTTCCCAAGATAGTGATCGATCCGGAAAATCTGGCGCTCGTGAAGGTATCGGAGAAGATCAGAGTTGAGCTGCTGTGCCGAATCCAAGTCAGTTCCGAACGGTTTTTCGACGACGACACGCTGCCAGAATCGAGGATCGCCGTCGCGCTCAAGAAGGCCGACTCGATGGCAGCCTTCGATTACCTGAACGAACTGGCTTGGCGAGGTCGCAAGATAGATCAGGAGATTCTTGCTTAGCCGCTCATCCGGCATTTCGCCCAGCTGATTTTTGAGCGAATGAAATCCGTCGTCGTTGCTGAAATCTCCTCGGCAGTAGCTGACGTTCTCAGCGAACTCAGCCCACTTCGCCTCATCGACTTCCGTACGCGAAAAGCTCTTCAGACCTTCATGAAGCTCGGTCCGAAAACTATCATCGGACTTTTCACGTCGAGCGAATCCGATCACTCGAAACGGGCTCGCCATTTGGCCGCCGATGTACAAATGATAGAGCGCTGGGATCAGCTTTCGTGCGGTCAGGTCGCCGCTCGCGCCGAAGATCACAATTGTGCACGGCTCGACGACTCCGCGTGTCGATCCGTCATGGCACTCCATCAATTCATCCAATTCCTCTGAGGCATTCATGTGGCTCCGACCTTCGCGGGGAGCGTTCGAAGTTCAATCTTTCGTTCAGCGATGATCGCTCGCCCAGGACGCGGCTTCGACGCCGGTGCGCAGCCGCCATTCGAGCAGGACTTCCAGCAGCTGCTGGCGAGTCGCGGCGTGATCCGGATCGTTCCAGAGATTCGTTTGCTCGCCCGGATCGGCGCGCAAATCGAAAAGCATGCCTTCGTTTTCGCCGTCCAGCGCGTCGCTGCCGAGGATGTAAACCAGCTTCCAGTCGCGGCTGCGAACCATGCATTGGAAATCTGCCGTCGTGAAATTTCCGTCTCGCGGATGTTCGGCGAAAACGTATTCGCGGCCCTTCCAGTCTGGATCTTCGGTCAACGCTGGAAGCAAGCTTTTCGCCTGGAACGATTCCGGAACGTCGACGCCCGCTAGTTCCAGAATCGCTGGGCCGATGTCGAAAAGCGAAACGGGATCGTCGATTTTTCGACCGCCTTTGAATCGATCTGGCGACCACACGATGAGCGGGACGCGGGTGACCTGCTCGTACATCGTCCACTTCTGGCTGTGGCCGTGATCGGTGAGGCAGTCGCCGTGATCGGAAGTAAAAATCACGACTGAGTTCTCAAGGTAGCCCTGAGCCTCCAGCTTCTCCATGATTTCGCCAACTTGCTGATCGATCATCGAAACGTTCGCCATGTAATGTCGGCGCTGATCGAGACGCTGCTCCTCGGTCGGGTCGAGATCGAGGATCACGGAATCGTGGTCGACTTCGTTGTTGTGAACGCGCATTCCCTTGTAGGCTTCGGGCTGACCATCGAGATCAGCCTGCGTTACGGGCTGGAGCGGGATTTCCCGATCGCCATATGCGGAAAGCGCCTCTGGAGTCGGGTCGTAGGGAGGGTGCGGTCCGGGAAATCCGATCTCGAGAAACAGCGGCGAGGTTTTCGGGTAGCTTTCGATCCACCACTTCGCAGTCTCGCCGACGAAGTTGTCGCTCTGCATTTCAGGCGGCAAATCCCAGGTGAACGCGCCCAGTTTTTTGGCGTAGTCAGGGTGTTCGCGATACTGCTCGCGCTGCTGTTTAACGAGCCCACGCGCTGCCAACGCCTTGTCCCATTCGTCGAAAAAATACCGGCCTTCGAGGTAGCGATCTTTGTTCTCGACGACGTAGCGCTGATGAAATCCGCAGGGCGTCGTGAACGGCCAGGTGTGCATTTTCCCGACGTTCGTGCAGTGGTAGCCGCTCGCGTTCAGATCCTCGATCCACGAGTGCTCCCAGCGATCCGCGTTCTTCATGATCCCGGTCGTGTGCGGGTACTGGCCAGTGAAAAGACTGGCCCTCGAAGGCGCGCAACTCGGCGCGGTGACGTGGCAATTCGTGAACGAAACGCCTTCGTTGACGAGCCGGTCGAGATTCGGCGTGTCGACGTGGTCGTAGCCCAACGCGTTAATCGTGTCGAGGCGTTGTTGGTCCGTTAGGATGAAGATAATATTGGGGCGATCGTCGGCCATGGCGCGGCCCTCTTAGCATGGCGCCGGGCCCGTTGCAAAACCTCTGGAGCGCGCCAGGTTGCGGGATGAATTCGCGAATTTTCATCATTTGCTCGATCCTTCCGGCCTTAGCAGCTGCTGAGGACGAAAAACCGGAAGAGCCGCCAGCGCCGCCGTCTCCCGGCCATTCGCAGCACGGCGAAATTTTCAACGAAGGTCCACGTCAAGCGGCTGTGCTGATCGGCAACACGGGCAAGATTGATTTTGAGATCACGACGAAGTCGCCTGAGGCGCAGAAATTCTTCAACCAGGGCGTCGGCCAGCTTCACGGATTCTGGTATCTGGAAAGCGAGCGCAGCTTCCGGCAAGTGGCCGCGATCGATCCGGATTGCGCGATGGCTTACTGGGGCATGGCGATGGCAAACTTCAGAAATAAGACGCGCGCGACCGGTTTCATCGAAGAAGCGACGAAGCGCAAAGAATCCGCCAGCGAACGCGAGCAGAAGTGGATCGACTCGCTCGCCAAATTCTTCGAAGAAGGAAAATCGGACGACAAACCGCGCCGCCGCGCCCTTGTCCGTGCTCTGGAAAACATCGTGCTCGAATACCCGGATGAGCTGGAAGCGAAAGCGTTTCTGATGCTCCAAATCTATTCGAACAACGGCAAGGGCCTTTCGATTCCCAGTCACTACGCGATCAATCTTTTGATTTCGCAGATCCTCGAAGAAAATCCGGCCCACCCGGTTCATCACTATCGAATCCATCTCTGGGACAGCGAAAAGCCGGCTCAGGCGCTTGCCTCAGCTGCGGGTTGCGGGCCAGCCGCGCCAGCGATCGCTCACATGTGGCACATGCCGGGCCACATTTATTCGAAGCTGCATCGCTACGAGGATGCCGTCTGGCAGCAGGAAGCATCGGCGCGAGTCGATCACGCTCACATGACTCGTTTCCGGTTGATTCCGGATCAGATCAGCAATTTCGCCCACAACAATGAGTGGCTGATCCGAAATTTGAACTACCTCGGTCAGGCCGATCGTGCGGTCGAGCTTGCTTGCAACATGATCGAGTTGCCAAGGCTTCCTAAGCTCAATAGCGAGCAGAAATACTCGGGCGGCGGCAGCTGGGATTACGGTCGTCAGCGGCTTCGCGACACGCTGATGCGTTATGAGAAGTGGGAAGAGTTAATCGCTTACGGGAACACCGATTATCTTAAGCCAGGCACCGGAAGGGTTGACGAAACCGAGTGGCGGCGATTCATGTCGATCGCTTCGTTCGAGAGCGGAGATCGTGAGCGCGGCCAGCAGCTGCTGGCGGAGCTTGAAAAGGATCTGGAGAAGGTGAAGGCCGATCAAGAAGCGGCAGTTAAGAAGGTCGAAGAGGCTAACGCGGTCAAAAAAGACGACGAAAAGGAGAAGGCCGAAGTGTCTTGCGAGGACAAAAAGGACGACGAAAAGAAGAAGGCCGAAAAGTCTAACGAAGACAAAAAGGACGACGAAAAGAAGAAAACTGAAGAGGCTGGCGAGGACAAAAAGGACGACGAAAAGAAGAAGGTTGAAGAGTCTGGCGAGGACAAAAAAGACGACGAAAAGAAGAAGGCTGAGGAGCCCAAAAAAGGCAAAACGGCGGCCGAAATTAAAAAGCTCGTCGATGCTGAAAGACGGAAGTTCAAAACGAAAATCGATACGCGCACGAAAGCTATCAAAGAGCTCAAGGCTTACGATTTGGTGTTTGCCGATGAGCCGAAAGTCGAGGAAGCAGGGAAGGCGGTCGACGGCGCGACGGGAATAGCGAAGATCCGGAAGGCGCGGCTGTTTTTGAAGCTCGGCGACGTCGAAAAGGCGCTGAAATTGGCGACGGAAGATGCAGCCTCCGGGAAGAATCAGATTCATCCGCTGGCGACGAAAGTTCATATGCTTCTCGAGGCGGACAAAAAGGACGAGGCGAAGACCGAGTTCGAAAAACTTCGAAAAATGGCGCACTCCGCCGATCTGGACCTGCCCGTTTTCGAGCGGCTCGCGCCGTTGACTAAGGGGGACTGGCAGATCGCAAAAGAGCCGGCGAAAGATCTCGGCGAGCGTCCCGATCTGGCGAAGCTCGGCCCGTTTCGCTGGCAGCCGCCGAAAGCGCCGGGATTCACGTTGAAGAGTTCCGACGGTAAGCCGGTTTCGTTGGCTGACTACGCCGGGAAGCCGACGCTGGTGATTTTCTTCCTCGGTCGCGGCTGCACGCATTGCATGGAGCAGCTGACCGAGTTCGCGCCGATGAAGGAAAAATTCGCCGAAGCCGGAATCGAGATCCTCGCCGTCAGCACGGACACTGTCGAGGGGCTCAAGCTGACTTACTGGTTGAATTCAGACGAAGAAGATAAAGAGAAAGCGGAAAACCCGTTTCCGTTTCCGTTGCTTTCGGACAGTGATCTGAAGGCGTTCCGCGATTTCCGCGCCTACGATGATTTCGAAGAAATGGCGCTGCACGGCACGTTTTTGATCGACCAAGTCGGCCGGATCCGCTGGCAGAACATCAGCTTCGAGCCGTTCATGAAGCCGGAGTTCATGCTTGAAGAGAGCGTGCGGTTGCTGAGCTACGAAGATTCTTAAAACGATGCTTCTGACGATCGCCAAAATCGCAGCCGTCGCGTGGCTAGCTGAGAACGCGCAAGGAACGCAGGCTTGGCATACTGCGAAAGAGCAGCTGCTCAATGAGGGAATTACATTCGACCTGACTCAACTCGCGCCGGATCCAGTTGCAGCAGAGGACAATTTCTGGGATACGCCGCTGCTGCGGGGCGTGATCCTCGATCAGGAAATGGAAAAGCAGGAGCGGCTGAGCGCGATCACGTTGATTCCAGAAAGCGTCGACCCAAGGGAGCATTTTAATGGGCATGGAGGGGACGTTTTGAGTCGTCGCCGAACCGACTTGACACCTTGGGATGAATTTGTCGACGGCGAGGGGCCGGAGGCGATACTTGCGGCACTGGAAAATCGATTCGGAGCCGAGTTCGCGGAACTCGCTCAAGCCTCGAAACGACCATTTTCCGTCTCACCGTTTCCGTGGGATTTAACAAAAAACATGGAAAATTTCGCGGCCGCCAATCTGACTCACACGACTGTGGCGATTGATTTATCGAAGACCCTGATTCTTTGGTCGCGCGCCGCGATTGAAGCTGGAGACGGGTCGATAGCGCTGAATTCTATCCGAATTAAGATTCGGCTTGCCGAAGCGATATCAAAGGAACCAAGCCTTACTGCTCATCTTTCATCGATCCTCATTCAGAATCGCGCGGTGACCGCCATTTGGGAAGGGCTTGCACAAAACGTATGGGATCGCCAGCAACTGCTGAGTCTCAAAAGCGAACTTGAACGACTCGACCTGTTGGGCTCTTTCGCAACCGTTGCGGAGTGCGAGGTCGTGTTTCTCGAATGGGCACTTGATGAAATGAAAGGCTCCGATGTTCTCGCCGGGATGTCCAACGACGCTGAAGACGACGGTTTGGTCGTCAAGCTGGCTCTGAGATTGCTTCCTTGGGGGTGGCTTGATCGCAACAAAGCGTTTGGCTCCATCTGGTTGCTTGAGAATTTCATAATTCCTGCCAAAGAAAAGAATTGGTCGAGGTTGGCACAGGCCCGGTTTCCGGAAGAGGGTGAGATTCGGGATTCGGCGATCGTGGAGATCTTTCTTGGGGGGCTCGAAAAAATTCCTCGGAGCTCGGCGAAGGCGCACATGCTGACTCAATTTGCTCTGGCCGCCTGCGAAATCGAATTGCATCGAATCGACCAAGGCGACTATCCTGATGCGCTGCCAGTTCCCCGGTTGGATCTCGACAGCGAGCTGCTTCGGTATTCAAAAACGGACGACGGTCGCTACCGAATTTACTCAATTGGCTGGGATTTCATCGATGACAACGGAACGCCTGCGCTGACTGGTGAATCCGAGAAAAACGATTGGGTCTGGGCCTACGGACCACCAGCAGCTGCTGAACGCGGGAGTTGACGGCGGGGGCGATTTCCAATAGAACTTCGAGCGTGTCCCCCGAAGCAGCAGAGGCGCTGAGCCGCACGAGTTTCAGCATGATCGACGCGATCATCGTCGCGGTCTACCTTGCGATCTCGGTCCTGATCGGCGTGTTCGTCTGCAAGTACGCGACGAATATGACCTCCTACATCGGCGCTGGTCGCAACGTCGGAACCTGGCTCGGAGTGGCGACGATGCTGGGAACTGAAATGGGGCTGATCACCGTGATGTACTCGGCGCAGAAAGGCTTCACGGGCGGGTTTGCGGCGTTCCACATCGCGCTGATCGCGGGTGCGGGCACGCTGATGGTCGCGCTAACCGGGTTTGTCGTCGTCCCGCTGCGGAAGGCGAAAGTCCTGACGATCCCCGAATTCTACGGAAAGCGATTCGGCCGGAAGACGCGGATCCTCGGCGGCGTTTTGCTCGCGTTCGGCGGGATTCTCAACATGGGCCTGTTCCTCAAAGTGGGCTCGATGTTCATCGTCGGCGTGACCGGTCTTTCGGATCAGGGCTGGGCGCTTCCAGCGGTCATGGTAGGTTTGTTAGTGCTGGTTTTGGTCTACACGACCTTCGGCGGGATGATCTCGGTAATCCTGACTGACTACGTTCAATTCGTGGTGCTTTCGATCGGGACGCTCGTGGTCACGTTCATCGCGATCAACAAACTGGGTTGGAATCAGATCTTCGAAACGGTGCAGTCGACGATGGGCGACGCCGGCTTCAACCCGGTTGCCGAGGGCTCGGAATTCGGCCCGTGGTACGTGGTCTGGATGTTCATTTCCGCCGGCCTCGTTGGCAGCGCAGTCTGGCCGACTGCGGTTTCGCGGGCGTTGACGATGGAAAGTACGAAGGCGCTGAAACGGCAATATTTGTGGTCTTCGATTTCATTCACGGTCCGCTTCATGATTCCGAATTTCCTCGGCATCTGCGCCGTCGTTTACATCATGTCGGCGCCCGAAGGCGCGGATCTTAAAGCGCTCTTTTTTCCGCCGGAAGGCAGCGACGGAGAGGCTTTCGATAATCTCTACGCAATGCCGGTTTTCCTCGGCCGACTCGTTCCTCCGGTGCTGCTTGGAATCATCACGGCGGCGATGATCGCGGCGTTCATGTCGACTCACGACAGCTACTTTCTCTGCTGGAGTTCGGTGATCACCCAGGACGTGATCGCTCCGTTGCGGCACGGAAATCTCTCCCAGAAAGCGCGAATCAACCTGACCCGAATCATCATCGTTCTGATCGGCGGCTACGTTTTATATTGGGGGCTTTTCTACACCGGCGAGGATGATATCTGGGATTACATGGCGGTTAGCGGAGCGATTTATTTCAACGGAGCGATCGTCGTTCTGGCTGGCGGAATCTACTGGAAAAAGTCGAGTTCCGCAGGTGCCGTCGCGGCGTTGCTGGCCGGATTTACCGCGATCCTCGGACTTGGCCCCGTTCAGCAGCTGCTGGGGCTTCAATATCAGAAACCAGGTTCAGACGAATGGATTCAGCGCGTCACCGGCGCCCAGGTCGGAGTCGCTTCGGTGTCGGTGGCGCTGCTGGCCATGGTGATTTTTTCGTTTCTGATGCCCGACAAACCTGGATCCAAATCGGAGGCCGAATCATGAGCTGGATGCTGTTCTGGAAAATCGTTTTTATCGCGGTGCTCAGCCTGTTTGCGGTGATGACCGTTTTTACGACGTTCCTCGGAGCGCGCGACATCCGGAAGCTGTTCCGCAAACTCGACGAGGAGGGCGAAAACCAAAAAAAGAGGGGCCCTGACCCTGGCGGTAGACGGGATACGATTGATTGACCAGTCCTTCGTTAAGATACAACTTTCGTTATGGAAATCGAGATCGAGCAGGAAGAGGATGGTCGTTGGATCGCGGAGATCCCGTCGCTTCCGGGGGCGATGGCCTACGGGGTAAATCGGGAATTCGCAGTCTCATCGGTTGAAGCCCTCGCGCTTCGAATCTTGGCGGATCGGCTTGAAAATGGAGAAGAAGCGCCTGAAATCGCGGACGTATTTCTGATTGCGGCGGCATGAGCGAGTGGAAGTCGGCGAAGGCTCGCAAGGTTTTGAAGGCACTTTTCAAAATTGGCTGGTCGACCAAGCGGCAGTCGGGTTCGCATCGAGTTCTAGAGCGAATGGGATGGCCAAATTACGTCTTCGCTTTCCATGACGGCGAAGAGGTCGGCCCTCGCATGTTAGCTCGAATCTCCAAACGCACCGGGCTTGCGCCGGACGATCTGTAATCGTTCTCAGTGATGCTTTTCGGTTCCCCAAACCTTTCGGTCGAGGTGCCCCGGCTTAGATGAATCGTCCTTTCGGGATGCGAATTAATTTAGACAAAGTCCGGAAGCAGGCGCGTCGTGCTTATGGAATTTCATGACTCGCGCTGAACTCGCAGACCTTTACGACCGCTACGCAGACACGCTGTTCTGCTTTTTGATCTCGTTCACGGGGTCCGAGGACGAGTCGCGCGAGGTTCTTCAGGAACTGTTCGCGTTGCTCGCAAAGGGGAAGCGCAAAGTCGATCAGGCGGCGAATTTGAAGAGTTACCTGATCAAAATGGCGCGGAATCTTGCGATCGACCTGACGCGTCGACGTCAGACGCGCGACCGGACTGCTCAGCAGCTGCTGGCCGCTCCACAGACGCCGATTTTCGCCGAGGCGGATGATCCGGACGCCCAGCTTTTTCGCGAAGAGGTTTCCAGGGCGCTCGCGAGCCTGCCTGAAGAACAACGCGAAGTCGTGCATCTCAAACTCTGGGCTGGACTGACGTTCGATCAGATCGCCGAAGCGTGCGGAGTTTCGCTTAACACCGCCGCTAGCCGGTTTCGCTACGGCATAGACAAAATGCGGACGCAGCTGCGTCCGGTTTACGACGAGGTAATTCAAGATGTCGCCTGACAAACCTACAAAATTCGAAAACGAGCTCGCCAATCTGCCTTTGCGATCGGTGCCGCCGGATTTGCGAAACGAAATTCTGCAACACGCGGAAATCGTTGAGCCGAAGCGGTCGTGGCCGAGTTTTCTGGGATTGATTTGGAAGGTGCCGCTTGCGATCCGCGTCGGTGTGGCGGCGATCTGGATCGTCGCGCTCTGCCTGAACTGGGCGACTCCAGGCTTCGAGCCGTACTCCTATCCGGGAGCGGCGATTGCCGAGGAGTCCTCCGATCAGGCTTCCGCTGAACTCTTCGCGTTCCACCGGACGCAGGTTCAGCGATTTCTCGAAATCAATCTGAACGAAATCCAATGAAAAAATTACCCAAATTCCTCCGAATCATGATCTGGACCGTGCTCGCTCTTGGCGGGCTCATCTTCCTTGCCTGGAATATCGAAAACTGGCGCGGCGGGCGAGTCTGGGCTGAAACACAGGACCGCCTTGAGCGAAACGAGATCCCGCTGAGCCACGCGAAACTGGTGCGGGAGCCGATTCCGGATGCGGACAATTTCTGGATGACGCCGTTGCTCGCCGGAGCGGAACTCATGGAAAATGAAGACGTTCGAGAGCGGATTGAGCAGATTCAAATTGAGCTGTTCGCGGATGTCGACCGCAAACGCTTGAGGGCGTCGTGGCCGGAGGTTTCGTCCGCAAAACGGGCGGATCTCTCTATGTGGAGAGAGCGATTTGATGGCGACGCTCAGGCAGTGGCCGACGGCTTGGATGGACTGTTCGGCGCCGAATTCCAAGAACTCGCCGAGGCCTCGGAGCGTTCAGGAGCGAGACTGAATTCAGATTGGGCGGAGGCCGAATATCGCGATGTCGCCGCGTTGGCAGCGATTGAATTTCCTCATTACAAGGTGGCGATGACCTTGGGTAAAGCTCTCACGTTGCGGGCGCTCGTGGCGCTGGAAGCCGGCGACAGCGAAGGTGCCGTGGATTGGATCCGCGCTCAGAATCGGCTGGCTGAAGCCGTGTCCGGTGATCCGAGTTTGCTAGGGCATCTGGTGATGGTCGTGCTGCGGGAACAGGCCCACGGCGTGGTCTGGGAAGGCCTCGCGCGACAGGCCTGGAGCCGTGAGCAGCTGCTGGAATTGAAATCCGAACTCCAGCGGATCGACTCCATCGAGAACTTTGCGTGGAACATTCAGGGAGAGCTGATTTTTCAGATCAGCGCGATGGAATTTCTGCAAAACGCAAGTCGCGGCGAATTGAAGAGTTTTTCCGATCCTCTTGAGGCTGGAGGGCTTGGATACACGCGCTGGACTCCGGCCGGCTGGATCGAACAGAACAAGGTTTTCTGCGTTAACTGGATGCTTGATGGGGTAATTCTTCCAGCGCGGGATCGTGCTTGGAAAGCACTCGCCGCGGGAGCGAAAATTCCGGTGAACAGGCGGCATCCCTACCGCAGTTTCGCGATGATGGTCATTCCGGCAGTGGATAAGGTCTCGGAAAAAGCGGCCTTCGAATTCATGACGACGCAGCTCGGGCTCGCCGCTTGCGAGGCGGAGCTGCATCGACTCGAACACGGATCCTACCCGGATTCCTTGCCGGCTGGCTACGAAGACTTCGACGGCAAACCGCTGCGCTACCGGCTTGTCAAAGACGGCCGACCGCGGATTTATTCGATCGGCTGGAATTTCGCGGACGACGGGGGCGACGCTGGGTCGAAAGACGATCTTCGTCAGGGCGATTGGGTCTGGAAATATTAAGATTTCCGAAATTTCGCGAAAGCCCACGCCGAACGCTGCCGTAGCTTGCCGCATGAACTTCCGCTCTCTTCTCGTTCTGCTCCTTGCCCTGGCTTTCGAAGCGCAGGCTCAACGCGGTCCAATTCTCGATCGCAATGGCGAGCCGCTGACAGACAAGCTTGAAACTGAGCGATCGTATCCGCTCGGCGCGCTTGGGGCTCACTTTATCGGGTATGCCGAACGGGAGGACGGGAAGTTTGTCGGGCGGATGGGCGTCGAGGAGGAATTTGATGAAGTTCTGGCCTCGCTCGGCGAAGTCAAGTTGACCATCGATGCTAGGATTCAGTGGGTTGCGGAAGAGGCGATGCGGGAAGTCGGGCGCGGCGCTGCGGTTGTTCTTGATCCGCACACCGGAGAGATTCTCGCGTCCGTTTCCGTTCCCTCGTTTAATCCAAACTTTGCGGTGGATGAGATGGATCGTTACTTGAAAGACAAGTCAGCGCCCCTGCATGATCGCGTGCATGAAGCCATATCGCCGGGATCAACTTTTCTCGTTCCAGTTGCGCTCGCTGGGATGCGATCCGATGTCCACAAGAAGAGTTTCTTCTGTGCAGGGGGTGTTCATTACGGAAAGAAATTCATGAAGTGCTGGATCGCCAGCAAGGGCGGTCGGCACGGCACAGTAGACCTTTCTGAAGGACTCAAACGCAGCTGCAACTGCTTCTTTTATCAATACGGCAACGACACCGGAATGCAGGATATCGTCGAGACAGCTGACCTGATGGGATTTGGCGTTCCTGGGCGGAATGGGCGGCCAGGAATGGTTCCAACGCCGGATTGGTTAAAAACTCAGGGACACGACTGGTCGGACGCCTACACGGCGATGACTTCAATCGGTCAGGGCTACATTGAGGCAACTCCGCTTCAAATGGCGAGCGTCGCGGGAACGGTTGCGGCAAAAGGGAAGACCTACGAGCCGCGTTTCATCAAGTCCGTCGAGGATGCGAATGGAAAAGTGTTAGTCGAAGACAAGCCGGTCTTGCGTAGCGATCTGACCGAACACGGAATTGCGGTTGAGGATGTTGAACTCGTCGCTGAGGGGATGTGGAAGGTCGTTCACGAAGATGGGGGAACTGCCCGCCTCGCGAGGTCTGAAGAAATCGAAATCGTTGGCCGGACCGGAACGGCCCAAACTGGAATTCCAAGCGAACCGACCAACGCCTGGTTCATCGCTTTCGGGCCTTACAAAGATCCGAAGTTCGCGGTTTGCGTGTTGGTTCGAAACGGCCACAGCGGCGGTCGAGTCGCGGCTCCGATCGCGCGAAGGATTCTCGAGCGAGCTTCCATGGTTACCGAGAAGGAAGGATTTGAGCCGAGTTCGATGCACGAAGCCGAAGGACATTTCGATCTGATTCGAGAGGTCAAGTTTCCCGATTGATAGCTGCCAGCAGCTGCTGGCGTGAATTGAGCATGACCCGATTCGTTGTAATTCTACTTTTCCTCTCTACTTCTTCAATTTTCGCCGAGCCGCCGGAGGGTTTCAAAGCCCTGTTCAACGGCAAGGATCTCGACGGCTGGCACGGAGACAATCCTCACACAACCGTGAAGGCAGAGGACCGAGAAGCTTCGATCGCAGCCCAACAGGAGGAGTTCAACGCTCACTGGAGCGTCGACAAGGGCGAGCTGGTCAACGACGGGCACGGGCCGTACGCGACGACAGACAAAGACTACGGCGATGTCGAATTTCACGTCGAATACAAAACTGTGGCGAAGGCGGACAGCGGAATTTATCTCCGCGGGGCACCGCAAGTCCAGATCTGGGACACGACGCCGGAGGGCGGCAAAACGGGCGAGCCGCGTTTTGCGGAAAGGGGCTCGGGCGGGCTCTTCAACAATCAGAAAGGCGGCAAATTTCCGCTCGAGTTCGCGGACAAGCCGTTCGGCGAGTGGAATTCGTTTCGGATCACCCAACTTGGGGCTCGGACGTCGATTGTTCTCAATGATAAGCTAGTCGTCGACAACGTTCCGCTGGAAAACTATTGGGATAAGGAAAGGCTGACTTCGCTTCCGGCTAGCGGCCCGATTCATCTTCAAACCCACGGCGGCGAGATTCGCTGGCGGAACGTCTGGGTTCGTGAAATTCCGACGGAGGAAGCCAACGCGAAGTTGCGTGGCGACGATGCTGAGCAGGGTTTCACGTCGATTTTCAACGGCAAGGATTTCGCAGGCTGGACCGGCGACTCCGACAATTATGAAGTCATCGACGGCGCGATCGGCTGCATCAAAGGCAAGGGCGGAAATCTGTTCACCGAAGAGATCTACGGCGATTTTGTGGTTCGGTTAGAGATCAAACTTCCGCCAGGCGGCAACAACGGCCTCGCGATCCGTTACCCCGGCAAAGGCGGGCCTTCGAGCACGGGACTTTGCGAATTGCAGGTGATCGACAACACGGCGGAGAAATACAAAAACTTGAAGCCTTACCAGTTTTACGGCTCGGCCTACAGCCAGGTTCCGGCGCAGGTCGGTTACCTTCGTCCGGTAGGTGAGTGGAATTACCAGGAAGTCACCGTTCAGGGAAATCACATCAAGGTCGAGCTCAACGGATCGATCATCCTCGACACGGACTTGCCGAAACGCGCTCACATCACCGAAGGCCACTTCGGATTCGCTGGTCACAACGATCCGGTTCAATTCCGCAATATCGCGATCAAAAAGCTCTAGCGTCCAGCAGCTGCTGGCTTTGGCAGGCGCCTAAAGCACTTACCGCTCCGTAGCAACTATATTCCGCCCGAAATTGAAATTAATCTTCTTTTCGGGCGTTCGCCCGCATTAACTGAGGTGTCAAGAACTGTCCTCACCTTCGCTTGAAAGCGAAGGATTGCGGGATTTCTTGATACCTCAGTTAATGCGTTCGTTTAGTTAGTCAGGTATTTTTCTTCAAAGAAAAAGATTTCTTTTCAAGTTAAGCTTCGGTTACGGGCGCGACGGGCTTAA
>JBLHKS010000170.1:0-15055 GCA_047620505.1 Verrucomicrobiales bacterium
CTGAAGCCCGCGAGCCACGCTTTGCGATCCGCACCGCTAAATTCGTAAATCACAGCACCGGCGTCATCGTTCAGCGTCTGCTTGCCGTTTTCTGGATCCGTCAGGATAAAATAGACCGGCCCCTCGCCGCCAATTCGAGTCGCGAACGGACCAGCGCCATCAGGAACGGGATCCAGCAGCTGCTCGATTGGAGCGGAAGCGCCTAACGTTCGATCACTGCCTTGGTCGCCGCCATCTTCGTTGCCTTCCGCCGAGGCCGCGGCTGCGCATTTTTTGAGGCTGACGATCGCGACGATCACGAGGATCAGCGCGAGGACGAGCATGATGATCAACGCGATCGGCTTCTTCGAATCTTTCTGGGATTGGTCTGAGTTCATCGGAAATGGAAACGTTCCCGCTGCCCAAAAGTTTCGATCGGCGTCTGAAGAATTGAAACGAGCGGCGTCGAGTTTTGAGCAATAAGCTCTACGACTGCATTCGACAAGCTTGCACTCGTCGTGATCGGACTTTGATTAACGGGATGAGATTCCGACTTTTCCTCGCGCTGATTGCCTTTGCGGTCACGACGAATGCCGAACCGATCAAAGTCCTTGTTTGGGATGAGCGCCAACCACGTCAGGCCGAGGCGTATGACAACTTTCTGGGCAATGAAATCGCCGAGCAGCTGCTGGCGGGTTCTGAAGATTTTGAGGTCCGATCAGTCGCGCTCGAAGACGAGGATCAGGGCGTGTCCGATGAGAATCTGGATTGGGCCGATGTTGTGATCTGGTGGGGGCACGTCCGCCACAGCGACCTGACCGAAGAAAATGCAAACCGCGTTCTCAATCGCGTGCTCGAAGGAAAACTGGACCTGGTCGTTCTTCATTCCGCGCACTGGGCCCGGCCGTTTGTTTACGCGATGAACTGGCGAGCACGAGAGGATGCGATTGCCCATTTTGCCGAAGCTGAGCCCGGCAAAATCGTGAAGTTCGATTTCGTCGATCCGCCAAAAGAACGCACGGTCCCGGCACACGGCAGCGCGTTAACGCCGGCGTATTTCGCCTACAAACGGGGCGGTGCTTACCAGGGAATTGTGTATCTGCCCTGGTGTTGTTTCCCTGATTATCGAGCGGATGGAGAGCCCAGCACGATCAAGGTCGCGATGCCCGATCACCCGATCGCGAAAGGCTTAGCTGGAACGTTTCAGGTCAAGCAGACCGAGATGTACGACGAGCCATTTCACGTTCCAGATCCGGACGAGGTGATTTTCGAGGAAACCTGGGAACTCGGCGAGCGTTTTCGCGCTGGCATGGTCTGGGAGATCGGGGAGGGGAAAGTTTTCTATTTCCGTCCGGGGCACGAAACTTATCCGGCTTTCAAGCAGCCTGAAGTCATCCAAGTGTTGGCCAACGCCGCTCGCTGGTTGGGTTCTGACTGATTGCGGGAGCCCGGCCGAATGGTCGACCTGGATGTAGGGCGGATTTTTCGTCGTTCCGGCGAATCACGCAGCAGACTGTCGCAAAACCTCTGCAAACGGATGTGGACATCCGTGCTCCGTCACGAGATTGCCCTGAATTTTCCCAACTAGCACCGCCCGGAGAACGGACGTCCACGTCCGTTGCCCTTGAATTCGGACGGTTTTTGCCAGGTCTCTACCGATTACGGCTGAGTAGCAGGCTCGGTGGCCGGAGGAGCTGGTTTGGCGGCCGGAGGAGTTGGTTTGGCGGCCGGAGGAGTTGGTTTGGCGGCCGGAGGAGTTGGTTTGGCGGCCGGAGGAGTTGGTTTGGCAGTCGGAGGTTTGGCAGTCGGAGGAGCTGGTTTGGCAGCCGGAGGAGTTGGTTTGGCAGCCGGAGGAGTTGGTTTGGCAGCCGGAGCAGCTGGCTTGGCAGCCGGAGCGTCTGGCTTGGCGGCCGGAGTAGCTGGCTTGGTGGCTGGAGCGGCTGGCTCGGTAGCCGGTGCCGGCACTTCGGGGCGTGTCGGAGGGGGAGGCGTTAGATCGGGGTTCGGGTTGAGCAAAGGTCCTTTGCCGCCCAAATCTTGGAGATTCAGACCTGGGAAACTGCCAGCTCCCGGGTGTCCGGGCGGAAGATTTCCAGCTCCGGGAGCAGCAGGCTCTTCAGGGCCTTTCATCAAGTCGATCCTGTCTTTGTTGAGGCTGTCGATGAAGAAATTCCGGGTCTCGAAAATGTAGCCAATCAATTTCTTTTCAGCCTTGAGCTTGTCGGCGAGTTCCTTGGTCTGCTTCTGGAATTCCTCATCGGCGGCGGCTTTCACTTCCGGAGTTTCGCCTTCCTGAGCGGCTCGTTCTTTCGGGAGCGTCGCGCTGGAGTTGACGGTTAGAAGGTAGTTTCCTTCGTCGTCCTTCTCATTGACTTTGACCTCGTATTTGAAGCCTTCGAATGTTTCAACCAAGAAGGTCACGGCAGCCGGCGCTTCGACGCCTTCTCCGATCTTCAAGTCCTCAAAACTCGGGTTGCTGAAGGCCCGCTTCATCGGCCCAACCTTCGCTTCATCGATTTCTTCGCCTTCCTTGGCGTCGACGAGCGTGAATTCGGCCTTGGCGTCTTCGCGGGTCAGTTTCCAGCCCAGCGCTGGCTCTACAGCGGGAATCCGCTCGACCGTTTTGACCGTCAGCGGAGAGCTGAGGTCTTCGCCGCCGGGTGATTTGGTTAGACCGAAAAATTGCTTGTCCAGCCACTTTGATGCATCGATTTCCGCGTTCCCAAATTGGCTATCGACGAGGTAAACTGATTCGGCGTCGCCTCGCTTCACATAGCGGCCTGAACTCGCGTATTCCTTTCCGATCCAGAGCTGGCCTCTCTCCTTACCTTCTCCGTCGAAGAACGTAACGATGATGGCTCGCTTTTCGGCTTCTTCACGGGCAAGAACTGGGTCGCGTTCTGGCTCGACTGGAGCCGCAGGTTCGGTTGCCGCCGTAGGTTGTTTCGTCGCAGCAGGTTCGGCTGTCGCAGCAGGCTCGGTTGTCGCAGCAGGCTCGGTTGTCGCAGCAGGCTCGGTTGTCGCAGCAGGCTCGGTTGTCGCAGCAGGCTCGGTTGTCGCTGCCGCAGGCTCGGCTGGCGCTGCCGCAGGCTCGGCTGGCGCTGCCGCAGGCTCGGCTGGCGCAGCAGCAGGCTCGGTCGCAGCAGCAGGCTCGGTCGTCGCAGCAGGCTCGGTCGTCGCAGCAGTTTCGGCTGGCGCAGCAGGCTCAGTTGTCTCTGGTTCCTGACAATCAGCCTCATTTTCAGCGGCGGGGGCCGGAGTCTCGGCGGCTGCTGGGGGCGCAGGGGCTTCAGCAGCTGCTGGCTCTTTCGTTTTTGGAGTTTCAGGTTCGATTAACCCGAATCGGCCACGCCGGGCGGCGCTCACGGCAACTTCATCCATGATTCCGAGGTCCCAGACGTCACGCAGAAACTCGCCGACGCGTTTGAAATCAGCCGGATAGCTGTTTTTCTCGCGGATCGTCCAGATCTTGTTCTTTTTCTCGAGGTTTAGCGAGCCTTCAAGCGATCGAATCTCGATGTGGGCAATGTCGTTAACCGGAAAGCCCTCGAAAACCCGGGTTTTCCCGGTCGAGGTTTCTTTCTGGGTAATCCTTTCGCCCCGCATTTTATTGAAGGCGAACGCAAACAGCACCGCGAGTCCGAGTGTCGCGGTAAGAATGATTAGATGCTTTGGTTTCATCGAATCGAAAATTTCTAGTTTAACTTATGAGTTGATGGTGAAAATCAGCGGGCGGCCGTGCGGATGATGCGGGCCAGCCAGCAAAGTAGGCCAATGATCGTAATCAAGAGTGCCATCGGGATAATGTTCATCGCTTTGATCCAAGCGATTTTAGTCTCGATGTCCTGGCGCAATTGTTTGCGGGTCTCGCGAATTTTGCGTTCAGCCTCTGCGCGCTGACCGCGAAGATCTTTCAGGCCGGAAACATTGTCCTCACTAACGACGATCATCTGATCGCCAGCCTCTGAGCGGACGGCGACGTATTCTTCGATCTGGGTCTGGATCTCCTCGAGTTTCTTTTGAAACTCAGCCACCTGCTCGTTGGTCTTATCGCGAGCATCGGCCTCCATTTTGTTCAGGAGAGTGAACGGGCGGCTGCTCGATGAACGGCCGCGGATGCTGATCAAATCGCTGTTGCCCATGAGGTGCTCCGTCAAGTTCTGGAAGAAGCTCAGGTTGTGGTTGATCGGGCGGAAGTCCCTTGAGATTGCCCACTGATCGAAGATGAAATCGCAGTCAGCGACCAGCACGACTGTTCCGGGCTGGCCTTTGGTCGAGCGCTTCAGAGAATCGTCAGACCCTTCAGGGGCGTCGGTATCTCCGATCGCTGCCGGATCATCGCTCAGCGCTGGAGCAGTGCTCGGATCCCCGGCTGGGAATGCCGTTTCGAACGAATCGCCAGTCATTTGCACCGCAAAGAAGAAAGGCGTGCCGCTTGGTGAGAAGTTCTCCTGGATCGAATCGATCTGGGCCGGCGTCTGGGCTTCGAAAGTTCCAACCAACTGATTGTCTTTCGAGGAGGTCAGGAGAGCTTCGACTTTGATTGATGGATTCTTTTGGGCGTTGAATCTGAAGCCACCTGCGAAAAGCATATTCATGTCGGTCAGCTGCGTCGTGACCACGCTTTCGCGGTTCATCGCGTCTCCAGACAGCGAAAGGAACGTCGGCATCTTCTGGCCCGTCTGGATCTGGGTTTGGTAAGTCCGGTCGGCGACCACTTGCGAAGGCGAATAGTCGATTCCCCATTTTCCGAACAACGTCGGCAACTCCGACGAAGGTCCAGGCCCGCCCCCTTGTGGTGGCATGCCCGGGAACTGCTGTTGTTGCGGTGGAGCCATCGCTTCAGCCGAGGCAAAGAGCGGATCGACGACTGCGATGACCGTTCCGCCACCGAGGACATATTGATCGATCGCAAACTCGCCTGCTTCGGTGATGTCGTAGGGGTGAAGGACGATGAGGACATCGCTTTGATTCGGATCGATCGGCTCCGACGGAGAGGTCGAAATCATTGTCAGATTGAAGTCGTTATCCATCTGCATGTAGAGAAACCACGGAGGGCTGCCTCCACCTTGAAAGCCGCCCATTCCTGCTCCACCTCCGCCGATCGGCATCGAAGTCATCACGGTGACGTTGGGCTTTCCTGGAACATGTCCGATGGCCGCATTCGTCATGCCGATGAGATCTTCGCGCTCGGTAGCCATCAGCTCGTCCGCTGCTGGAAAAGTCTCGCCCAGAATCCGCTTAATTTCGCCGACGTAGCTCAGATTGGCGATCGGGAGATCGTCTTCGCTGCGCTCCGCGACTTTACGGCCTTTGGTGTCGAAAACCCGGAAGTGAAGTTTGTCGCCGATCTTCCCGACGACGACCTGGGCCTTACCCTTGGTCGGGAGTTCCTCGGTGCTGGCCGTCTCAACGAGACTCAGCGTGTATTTCGGCTCATAAACTCGGGTGATCGCGCTGGAGATCTCGTATTCGAGGCGCTGTTCGCGACCAGAGGAGTCTTCCATTGCTGGATTTGCGAAGGCGATCACTTCTTCGTTTTCGAGGGCGCTGATCGCGATTCCAAAATAGATCTGATCCTCTTCACCCTGCTGGGCTGAGAGACCAACGGCTCGGGCCGTTTCCTCTTCGCTGCTGTCGATCTGCGTATCGACTTTCTCGAACTCGACGTTGGTGCTGATTTTTGCGTACTCGTTCAGCAGGTCTTCAACTTTTTGAGCAAACTGTCGCTCCTGAGGGCTCATTGCGTCGCTGCCTTCGGTCACGAAGTAGCGAATCTTCACTGGCGCTTCCAGCCCTTTAACGATGCTTCGAGTGCCGTCAGAAAGGGTGTAAATGTTGTGCTGGGTGAAGTCGAAGCGGAGCGGAATGAAGGTCATGCCGAGGTAGACCACGATTCCGATGGCTGCGACAAGCGTGAGGCCGAGCCCGGAGACGACTCCATCCTGGGCGGATTGCCCACCTTGAGTCAGACGGTAGAAGAGGAAATATCCGAGTCCGATCAGGGGAAGGAGAAGGATTATTGCTCCAATCCAGATCCCGAAAACAAGAAAGTATATTTCCAAAGCAACCAGGAGGATGGCGATGTTTGTCAGCACCAGTTCCAGAAGTGCGGCGCGGCTTCTGGCTCGCAGCACGACGGCGGTCGCGATGAGGCAGAAGGCCGTCAGGATCAGGAAGTAAGAAAGTGAGAAAACGGTGACGAGACCCTTTTTCATTTCGTCGAAATGATCCCAGAAGCTCAAGTTCGTGAAGAGCGTATCAAATCCAGGGAAGACACCGGCGAGACCAGCGATTGCCGGCCAGCCCATCATGACGAAGACCAGGCAGATGATCATCGACACGAGGAACGCGACGACCTGGCTGCGGGTGAAAGCCGAAACCACCGAGGTGATTCCGAGTGAAGTGATTCCAATCAGGAAGCTCCCGAGGTAGCCACTCCACATTGGACCCCAATCCGGATCACCGAGGATTTCCATCGTGACCACCGCCGGCCACGTGCAGAAAAGCATCACAAAAATGACGACGCAGGAGGCGAGGAATTTGCCGACAATCGCGTGCCAGGTTGCAATCGGCATCGTGCTCAGCAGCTCGATCGTGCCTTGGCGGTGTTCCTCACTCCAGAGGCGCATTCCGATCGCCGGCCCGATCACGAGGAAGATCAGCGGGTGGTAAACGAAAAACGACCAAGTCAGCGAAGCGTCCTGGTATTCGATCAGGCGACCGAGCGTAAACGCGAGTCCGCCGGCCACCAGGGCGAAGACGACCACGCAAACGTAGGCGATGGCTGAGTTGAAAAAGCTAGACAGCTCTCGCATGCAGATCACTCGGATTCCGCGAGGCAGCCAGAGATAGAGCGCCGCTCCAATTAAACCAGCGACCACGAGCGGCGGCCCGATGAAGATAAGCTGCATCTTCAAAAAGGTGCCGATGTCGACTGCGCCCGTTACGTGAAACGTGATCGCGATGATCAATTCGAGCAGCAGAAATGCCGGAAGAAACAGGAAGAGAAGCGCCTCTTTGAGATTGAGGTCGAACTTTAACAACCGGGAGAAAACAGTATCATTCATGGCTTAAAAAGTCAGAAATTCAGGGTTCGAAATTCAGGCAGCGGTGTCGGCTGTGGTCAGATCACGGAAGACTTCGTCGAGCTTTCCTTCCTCGGTCGAAAGAGCTTCGACGTGCAGTTTTTTCTTTACGCAGAGCTCGTGAATCGCGGTCACCAAGGCCTCGGAAGATTTCTTCTTCGGATGGACGACGACCGAAAGCGATTCGCCTTCACTCGACTCAACCGTCGCGGATTTGGCCAAATCCAGTTTTTCAATGTCGTCGCACAGATTTGCCACTCCGGCTCCGCTGGCCCGCAATCGAACCGACCCAGCAGCTGCTGACCGGCTCTTCAACTCGTTCGGCGTCCCGTTTGCGATGACTTTACCGCGATCGATGATGATCGCGCGGGTGCAGGCGGCTTCGACCTCTTCAAGAATGTGGGTCGAGAAAATGATCGCCTTTTCTTCGCCAAGACGCTTCAGCAACTGCCTGACTTCGTGCTTCTGATTCGGATCGAGGCCGTCAGTCGGTTCGTCCAGAACGAGAATATCCGGATCGTGAATCAGCGCCTGCGCGAGGCAAGTCCGGTGCCGATAGCCTTTGGAAAGAGTGTCGATGCTCTGGCGTCTGACCGGCTGGAGAAAGCAAAGTTCGATCGCGTGCTCGACCGCTTTGTCGCGTGCGGCTCCGTCCAGCCCCCGCATCGCAGCCGAGAAGCCGAGAAAATCGTTCACGGCCATATCATTATAGAGCGGGGCCGATTCCGGCAGGTAGCCGATGCGAGATTTCGCCTCGATCTCGTTCTCATTCATGTTCAGGCCGTCGATCACGACAGATCCGGAACTGGGCGGGATGAACCCGGTGATCATGCGCATGGTCGTCGATTTCCCGGCACCGTTTGGTCCGAGAAAGCCGAGAACTTCGCCCTTTTTCACTTCAAAGGAAACATCGTCGACGGCGACTTTGGATCCGAAGAACTTAGATAGGTTTTTGACTTCAATCATTTCAACTTAACGCGGTTAGAAACAGGAATGAAAACAGAATGAGATTGCAAAAAAAGCGCCGTTGTCAAGTCCGTGCGGATAGAAGAGAAATATCCGGCCCGGCGCAGCGGCACACTTGCTGGCAAACCGGAGTGGCGACAAGTGATTTCTCGCCCTGCGAAAAGTCGCTGATGCTCGCCCCGGTCTCCTGATCCCGGCTAATTATCCGAGCCGCAGGTGAAAAATCCCAGATCCGCTTGCCAGCAGCTGCTGGGGGCGTAGGAATCGATCATGAAACTGGTTTCCTGGAACGTGAACGGCATTCGAGCATCGATGGACAAAGGATTTCGCGATTACATGGAATCGTCGAAACCCGATGTAATTTGTCTGCAAGAAACCAAAGCGATGCCGGAGCAGGTCGATTTGTCGTGGGCTGATGATCTCGGTTACACGCAGATCTGGAATTGCGCCGACAAAAAGGGCTACAGCGGCGTGACGATCTTTTCCAAGGCCGACGTCGTGAGCCACGAGTTGGGCATGGGCATCGATGAGCACGATAAAGAAGGCCGCGTCATCGCTGCCGACATGGGCGATTTCCAACTCGTATCCGTCTACACGCCGAACTCGCAACGCGGTTTGAAGCGGCTCGATTACCGAATGGACTGGGACAAAGCGTTCCTCGCCTACATGAAGAAGCTCGAGAAAAAGAAGCCCGTGATTTTCTGCGGCGACCTCAACTGCGCCCATGCTGAAATCGATCTTGCCAATCCGAAATCGAATCGCAAGAACGCCGGCTTCACTGACGAAGAACGCGGCGGGCTCGACAAAATCATCGAAGCCGGGTTCATCGACAGCTTCCGTCAGTTTGACGAAGGCCCCGGAAACTACAGCTGGTGGACCTACCGCTCGGACGCTCGCGAACGGAATATCGGGTGGCGCCTGGACTACTTCTGGGTATCGCAGAAAATTTGGGACGCCGTCAAAAGCGCGTCGATTCTCAAAGACGTGCGCGGTTCAGATCACTGTCCGGTCACCTTGGAGCTTGGCTGAACGCAATCGAGTTCGTTCCCGGTCGAAACGATTTGCCGACCGAACCGACCAGCGTAGAATTTGTCCGATCTCGCCCATCGCGCGGCGCTTTTTCAATCCTCACAATCCCACAAAAACATCATGTCTGCCTCTGCCGACGGATACACGCGGAAAAATCCGTTTCCTGCTCCTCTCAGCGTTCACACCCATCTTTGCTCCCCCGAATCGGTCAAAGACACGCGCCACTTTGAGCTGAGTCTGGCCGGTTCCGGCGTCGAATTCACCGTTGGCGATTCGCTCGGCGTCTATCCAGAAAATGACCCTGAACTCGTCGAAGAACTTCTGCGAGCGTTAGGGCTCGATGGCGAAGAAGCCGTTCCGCAGGGGCCAGACGGCGAAACATCTCTGCGTCGCGACCTGACAACCCTCCATTCGATCACCGGAACCTCGCGGAAGTTCATCAAAGTATTCGCCGAGCGGTCTGGCGACTTTGAGCTGCAGAATCTGCTCAAGCCCGAGATGTCTAAAGAGCTGAAGAAGCATCTTGATGGGCGTGAAGTGATCGATTTCTTCCTGAAATTTCCCGGCGTAAAATTCGAAGCAGCTGAATTTGTCGGTTTGTTAGCCAAGCTTCAACCTCGCCTCTACTCGATCGCCTCAAGCCTCAAAGCGCATCCGGACGAAGTTCACTTAACGGTCGCTCGCGTCGAATACGAAACCTTCGGCCGCAATCGCAAAGGCGTCTGCTCCACCTTCATGTCGGATCGCGTTGCCGACGGTGGCACGATGAAAGTCTTCAACCACGTCTCGAAAGGCTTCCGCGTTCCCGAAGACCCGTCGAAAGACATGATCATGGTTGGCCCCGGAACCGGCATCGCTCCGTTTCGCGCCTTTGTTCAAGAACGCCGCGCAACCGGAGCGACCGGGCGCAACTGGATGTTCTTCGGCAACCCGCATCAGGCCCACGACTATTGTTATGGAGAAGAGTTCGACAGCTGGCTCGCCGACGGCTCCCTCGCGCGGCTCGACCTCGCTTGGTCACGTGACCAAGCCCACAAAATTTACGTACAGAACAAGATCCAGGAAGCCAGCGCCGAGATCTGGGCTTGGGTCGATGCTGGCTCGCATTTCTACGTCTGCGGCGACGCAATCTACATGGCTGGCGATGTCGACAAAGCTCTGCACGGAGCGATCCAGACCCACGGCGGCCGGACCGAGGAAGAGGCGATCGAATACGTGAAGCAGATGAAGAAAGACAAGCGCTATCAGCTCGATGTTTATTGAGGTGCTTAGCCCGCATGCGTAGCGGGATTCGCCAGAATTCCGACGAATTTCTCGCGTCTGAGCGGTCTCAACTCCTGGCGAAATCGCCAAAGCCTCGTAGTCCCGAGTCTCCGCACTCGGGCGCGGCCCAAGCCGCGGCCTTTTGCAGAGCTTCGCGGCGGGTGCGGAGACCTTTATCTACTATCTTCGTAGCGCGGGATTCGCTAGAATTTCGTCCGGTCGCTCTCAGTGGGATGGCGTTCGAATTCAAGTTGGATTTCAATTTGCCAATGCCACTCCCAATTGTCATCCCGAGCCTGCCGAGGGACCTCACGAGCGGAGATTGTTGAACGTGGATCAATGACGTCGCTCACGCCTTCAGCGCAATTAGTGGCGCTGCAGAGTATCAGGGCGTCAAACGTCATTGCAGAGGTCCCTCGGCAGGCTCGGGCTGACAGCAGTTGCGTAGCGGGATTCGCCAGAATACCGACGAACTTCTCTGCGCTTAAGGGGGCTCAACGCCTGGCGAAATCGCCAAAGCAGCGTAGTCCCGAGTCTCCGTACTCGGGCGCGGCCCAGGCCGCGATCTTTTGCAGAGCTTCGCAGCGGGTGCAGAGACCCTTATCCAATATCTTCGTAGCGAAGCCGAACTCACCGCGAATTTCGACGTCCATTGGATCGAAATCCGAGCCCGCTGGCAAGAAAAAAAAGCCGGGAGGGTAAAAAAAGCTCAGGAAGGCCCGCTAAAAATAGAATGGCTCAGACCGTCCGGAGAGTCTCTGAGGTGTGGAAAACTCCGAAATGGGAGTGTTATCCACACTTTTGGGTGGATTTGATCTCTCCCCCACAAAAGTGTGGATATTAAGAGAATCGGCCTAAACTACATCGGTTCTGTTAAATAATTTGTTCGCAAAAGATGCATGAGTGACGCGGTTACCATATTGATCGAGGATTACGACTACTTTCGCCAAGCTCTCAAAGAGGCGGACACCCCGAGAAATCGGCGAAGTTATGTACGAGCTGCCTTTGCCGCAATGGAAGGGTTAGTCGATTGGGTGCGACAGAAAGCCGCCGATGCAACGTGCACGAATACCGAAATTGAGGGGCTGAATATCACTCGATTACAGCTTCTCGGCTTGGACGATTATCGGATTTCGAAGACAGGAAAAATTGAATCAAGCAATAGAAGAACCCCGTTTCTCAATTACACGGCTTTTGTTCTACGCTCACTTGCAGAGGAACTGGAGATTGATTTCGAAGAGCATATTTCGGACGCCGGCTGGTCCAAACTTCAAATTGCGGTAAGAGCTAGAGACCGGTTGACCCACCCAAAAACTGCATCTGAACTCAGCGTTTCTGACGAAGAAATCGAGGCAACAGAGATCGGGATTCTTTGGGTTTTCAATTCGATGCTCGGCATCTTTTACGAGCTTTCACAAAGCCATCCTGACCTGCCACCATTCCCCACATTCAACGATAGCGAACAATCGGGAGGAGGCGACGCGGGATTGGCACCGTGAGTTGAAATTTACGTTTTGCGCCGGCGCTCCTCAGCCTTAGCGTTCGTTTTCGAGAAGATGATTTCCTTCGAGCCGGATCCAATCGACGCAAACACGAATGAGGAGCAGTTCGTACAATTCAAGAGTCTTTTGGAGCAATGGATCGGATGCGCCGCCGGAAGTCCTCTTCCCTACGATTTGCATCCCAAAGCTCCAGCAGAGCCTCAGCCTGATCGCCTCAGAGATCATCCACGCGAGATGAAGGTGTATTGGGCGCTCGTAGAACAATTTCCAGAACTTTGCCTCACCTCTGGGATCGAGGATTTCTTACATCGAGGTGACCTCGTTTCCTGTCGAACTGGTCGCAGTGAGGTCTTGATCGCCAGGAAGGAATTGGAGAGTGACAAATTATTTGCCGTGGAGCAAGTAGATGGGAGTTGGTCTCTTGAGTGGCGAGATCGTAACGGCACTACCAGTGATCGGTTAATCTGCTCACTTGGTGATTACCTTCTGGGCGTCGGTATGCATTCCCTTTGTGAAGAGGAATACTGGAATTCCGATGACATCGTTCAAGGAGTCGCTGCCGAGTCTCGATTAATTTTCAAGACCCCATGGAATGGAACAGAATTCTTTGCCCACTCTCGGGGACTGCTCTACTACATTCGCACCACCCGCGAGGTTGCGGTTTCGTGCAGGACCCCCGAAGTCTCAGAGTGGTTTAATCCCATGACGGATTTTCGAGAAGGTCTTGTTGCTTTAGTAGAAGAGTTGAAGCGTAAACAAGAAACGAACAAAGCGATTCACACCGACCCATCTGTCGGGTGATCGTAACCGTTAGTCCGCCACACCCATGCAATGCCTCACCTCATCGGAATCTGCTGATTGGTTGCGCTCTCGTCGCATAGATGGGTTATGCGGGGACGGGACACCATGTGTATTTGGAGATTATGAGGTGTTCGCTTCCACGCCAGGAGACGCCAGAGCACAGCAGCGTTTAGCGCGTGATTTGGTGTCATGGCTTGGCAAGTTTGAGTCAGCGCTCTTTTGGCTCAGCGATTGGCCGTTTTACCAGGCCGATGAGATGGCGTTGATTTCGTCACTGCGCAGAGGTCACGGAGAACATCGTCTGCTTATCGAAGCGCCAGGGCATGTATTCACGAGCAGTGAGCGGGACGAGTTGATTGGATGGGTTTCTTTGATGATGTGTTTCGGCTGGGATGGCTATTTATTCACATTGCCATTTCAGGGGTGTATGTTTCAGACTTCGCACGAGGATTTTGTCTGGTTATTGTCGGCAGATGCTAAACGTTTTGCCGAAGCTCAGCGGATTATTCGTGAGTATGAGCTTAAGATTCACAGAGAGACGAAGGCGTCCTGACCAGTGGGTGAAGGAAAGCTGTCGTAAGGCACCTCACACAAATAGATCGCCTTTTGCTCCCTCCGCCTCATCCTTGTCGTTTGGCAAAAACACAAGAAGCCCAATTCCATCTATGAAGACTCTAACGATTTTCTTATTCACGGTATTCTTCGCGGCACTTTCGTTGCACGGAGCCGATGATGCAAAACCACATTCCGTAACGCCCAAAGATGGATTCGTTCCGAATGAAGAGACCGCCATCCAGATTGCGGTTGCCGTGTGGACACCGATTTACGGCAAGGAGCGGATCGAGCGCCAGAAGCCTTACAAGGCGTGGCTCAAGGATGGCATATGGCACGTCGCTGGACATCTCCCTAAGAATACGCTTGGTGGAGTTGCGATTGCAGAGATTCAGAAGATCGATGCCAGGATCGTTCGAGTGAGCCACGGTCAGTGAAGAACCAAGCCGAACAACAAGACGGCGCTGGACAGCCACCTGCCCGCCTCGAGTTTAAATGATCACCGTAGCTACAACCCTCAACCCGCAGTCGATGGTGCGTCCCCGGTAGGCGGTGCTAGACCTTTGACGATCTGCAAAGAGAATGGCGGCGACTTTCCCAATCACTTCGATCGTAGGGACGTGGTATATCGACGGGATGCCATTTGGCGAAGACGGCATTCTCGTGATCATGCAGGATGGACGCACGATTCAGTTTCCTACATCGATCACTAAGCCTCACATGAATCAGACGATGCGCATGTGGCATTCCGCGTTCGACGGTGAGAGCATCCGGTTCAGGAATTCACCGAATGGAAGCTCATGGCACCGTGGTGTAGAGGCTTCTTCGACCGGATGGGCTATGATTGCCGAATCCGATGGGAAGATTTCGCGGTTTCATTGTTGCTCTGCCGATCTTAAAACGCTTCCAATTTGGTTTTCCGAGATGCTCGAGAAGAATCTGGCGAGGATGAGCCAGCTTGAGCAGGAACAAAACAATGGAGCAGAAGGCGTCGATCCTGGCGACCTGACCCGCCGTGAGTCCAACCCGTCATGACTATTCAACCTTCAACTCAGAAGTCGGAGCGCGTCCTCGGTCAGGCGTAGGGTGGCTCAGACGTTCGCTGAAGAATGGAGAATATCGTAATCTACCTGATGATCGGGATCCTTGCGATTCCCGCCGTTGGTGCGATCTGGCTTTGGAGAAAGCTCCTTGCTCCCTACGAGCGGAGAAAACAAGAGACGTATAGCCGCGAATTCTTAGAGCGGCTGAACAGCCCAGATTTTGTTCCGATTGAATCCCACTTCGGAGTCTCTCTCCCCGAAGCGCTAAAGAGCTTCTACTCGACCTCGATGGTTGGTGACGGATGCGACATTCGTTTCGAGTCCGAACTCTGGACGATCGCGTTTTTTGAGCCATTGGATGCGGATTCACTCCGAGAGAGTTGGCCTGGGTGTGAGAGGTTTGTGAGTATCGCCAACGATGGATTCGGGAACGACTACGTTTTTGATCCGACAGATGAAACTGCTGAGGTACTCTTTTATGACCACGAGACAGGCGAGTTGGACAAGGTCGCCCCGTCGCTTACGGTCTTCCTTGATGCGGTGCGCCGGACCCTGAAAACAAGAAACGACGAATAAAGCGGCACTTGCTGGCGGCAACGGCTTTTCTTTTAGACGTTCGAAATCAACGCGACGAGAATGAATTCTCCAAAATGCGACAGTCTGATGGAGGAAGGTTTCGCGGCGGGTGCGGAGACCCTTATCTACTTTCGGCTCTTCAGGGATTTTCGTGGCAACTATCTAACGGAAAGAGATCTAACTTTGCGCAGAAAAACATGATTCGAATGCGGTAGTTGGCAAAGGACCGAAATCCGCGCGCTGCTGACTTCAGGCT
>JBLHKS010000171.1:0-15041 GCA_047620505.1 Verrucomicrobiales bacterium
CGGCACGCCAAAATCGAACTCGTGATTTCCTACCGTCGCGATCGTCAACGGGAGCGCGTTAAGGGTCTCGATCATTTCGCGACCTTGAAAAACCGACGACGCGACCGAAGGCGAAAGAAAATCGCCGGACAGAATTGTGACGACCGTGTGACCGTCCGCTTCAAGCTCATCGATCAGCGACGCGACGCGCGCTAACCCGCCAGCTTTGCCGCCATCGACAGGCTTCGTCGAGTAGACGTCGTTCATCTGCAGAATCGTGACGGCCGAGCCATTTCGAGGACTCGAAGCGTCGTGAGCGCGAACTGCCGTGGCTGCCGCGACGAGTAGGATGGCGAGAAAGTATCGGAGCATGATGGAAAACTGTGGATCCGATCCGAGACCCTCACAATACCAAATTTTGAATTTTGAATTGCAAACAAGCGCGGTCCGCGCCTTAGAATTGGAGAACGAATTTCACACTTTTAAAAGCGCAGCACACGAATCACTACCATGGCCATCAAATTTGGTTCTGAAGTCTACACCTGGTTCATGCAGGGAACCGGAAAAGGATACGATAATAAGTTAGATCACATGATCAAAGTCGCCTCGGAGGCGGGCTTTACCGGGATCGAGCCGATGGTGCTCGAGATTTCCGAGAGCGCTCTGGGCTGCTCCAAATACTGGCTCGGCGATTTTTGCGATCCGATCAAACTGAAGGACACGCTTCAGGCTCACAATATGGAATTGGCCGGACTCGCTCTCGTTTGCGGGTGGGATGGCGAAGAGGAGGCCCCGAATGAGCGAGCAGCTGCTGACTTTACGATGGATCTGCTCAAGCATTTCCCCGGATCGATGCTCGGCACTGTGACTCTGCCAAGCGGACGGACCAACGACCTTCAGAGCCGCCGTTTGAACGTCGCTCGGAACGTCAACGCAGTTTCAAAACGCGCCACGGACCTCGGGATTAAGTGTTCGTATCATCCGAACAGCCCGCCGCCTTCAATCGTCCGCACTCAGGAAGACTACGATGTTGTCCTGAGTTCGCTCGATCCCAGCGTGACTGGCTGGACGCCGGATGTCGGACACATCATTCGCGGCGGAATGGACATCATCGAAACTCTCAACAAGTGGCAGCATCTCGTTAACCACATTCACTACAAAGATTTTTCGGGCAACGGACCCGAGCCATGGGCCCAGATGGGGACCGGCAAACTTGATTTTCACAAAATAACCGAGTGGCTGACGGCTCGGAATTATGACGGCTGGATTATCTGCGAGGACGAAGCTCACATCGCAGTCGAAGACCCGGATGGGGTCACGATTCAGAACGGCCAGTGGTGCAAGGAAAACCTGCATCCCTTGGTCGGCCTTGCTTGAGTGAGACCGCATTCCGCGGGGCTCATCAACTTTCTAACCTTTTTCGGACCAGGCTCGCCAAGAGAGTCTCGGTTCAATATCTATTATTATGAGTCGATCCCTATATTTGGGAATTGATGTCGGAGTCGATCGTGGCTGCGCGTTCACCGCACTGGATGAACGCGCAAACATGATCGAAAGCGGCTGGTTCGATCGCGACCTTCCACCAGGGTTGATGGAATTCATTCAACACGCTGCAACCACGGGGCGAACGGTTCATATCGGAATCGACTCGCCTCGCTGTCCGGTTCCGGAGCCACGAAAATGGTACTGGAACGGAATCACTCGTGAGTGGCGAGAGCGGAGCCGAGAACAAGGTTCCGGCCGGCACTGTGAAGTCGTTCTCAAGGCTCACGGACTCGGAAATCCGCAATGGACGCCGCTTGCTTCTTCGGTTATTCCAGACTGGATGAAAGTCGGCTTCGATCTCTACAAGCAGTTCGAAAATATCGATCGAGTCTTCGTTCACGAGGTTTATCCGGCTGCGAGTTACATTCTTCTCGAAGGCGAACACGAACCTCGCATCAGCCTGGATTTTTCTGAGTTCCGCGTTGGTCCAAAAGACCTTTTGGACGCTTGCGTCGCGGCGGCGACCGTCCGGGAATTCGCGCTGAAACGAGGATGCGCTGTCGGCGGAGGAGATGGGTTAGGGCCTGTTGTACTGCCCCGAAAACTGAAAGTTTCGATCAGTCAGGTCATGGATTGGCCAGACGCCGGGTCTTCAACCGCCGCCGCTTAGTGATTTTCGGGCGAAACGATTCATGAATTGAGCCTACGGCCCGACATCCATTCTTACTTCGATGAGGAAGTGCGAAAATGTGAAAGCGTTCTCGCTTCAAGCTATCGCTGTGAAGTTAGCGGAAGTGTAAGGCGAATCATCGGCCCATTTCCTTTGGCGGCGCACAATTGGATCGATTTTTTCTCGCCTACCGACGAGGCGTCGATCGACGATGAGATTCAGGAACAGATTTCCTTCTTTAAATCGATCGGACATTCATTCCGTTGGAAAATCTATTCTCACGACCAACCGCCTGGTCTCGGCGAGCGACTTCAAAAATTTGGATTCGAGCGTTGGGACCCGTGCGCGTTGATGATCCTCGACCTGACTAATTTTCAACCGCAGTTTCCGGACGATTTTGAGCTTCAGCTCCTAACCTCGGCCGAAGCTTTACCCGCTGAGCTGCGCTCAATCAAGGAGACGGTCTGGGAGGAGGGCGCGGATGAGTTTATTTCGTCGCTTCAGGCAGAATTGCTCGGCATGGGCGAGCATATTCAGATTTTCGCCGCGAAAAAGCGGGGCGAAACCTGTGGCTGTGGGTTGACCCGTTACAATCAAACAAAGTCCTTTGGCGGTCTGTTTGCCGGGGCAACCGTTCCGTCTGAGCGTGGAAAAGGCGTCTATCGCGGCTTAGTCGGAATTCGCGCGGAAGAAGCGAAGAAAGCCGGAGCTGATTTTCTTTATACCGAGGCTGGGCCGATGAGTCAGCCGATCCTTGAGCGCATCGGTTTCGAATATATCGGATCAATCACAAACTACGTTTTGGACCCAGCTCAGGGCTGAAATCAGAGCCTGAATTTGCTCGCTACGATCGAGTCTAAACACGCGATTGCAGAAACGAGGTTGAAACCGCGGTTTTGGAGCGGATACTAGGCGTCATTTCGCGAAGCTTGAATTCTCACTCATTGAAAGGAAGCACACAGCATGGCTCTGGCGTTCATCGACTTTGAAACCATCAATTGGGGAAGCGATGGGTTTGGTTATGCATTGACCGAATCGCATATGCCGGGGCTGATCGTTGCCGGTATTCTGATTGTGCTCTCCATCATCAGCTGGTCTGTGATGTTTTCCAAGATGGGAATGGTCGGCAAAGCGTCGAGGCAAAATTATCGATTCGTTCACGCTTTCCGAAATTCTGAATCTCCGCTCGGTCCTTACGAAGCGAATATGAATGTGCCTGGTTCGCCGATTTTCTACGTTTATCGCGCGGCATGCCGAGAGCTGTCGTTTCATTTGCTCGCTTCGCGCGAAGAGAGCGACAGCGAAAAAGAGGGATCGATCACGCCAGACCAAATGGACGCGGTTCGTGGATCGATGGATCGAGCGATTGGCGAAATGACCGTGCACCTCGAGTCCAGAATGACGGGCCTTGCAACGGCAGTCAGCGGTGCGCCGTTCTTAGGGTTGTTAGGAACCGTCTGGGGCGTGATGGAGACGTTCGCCAGCGTCGCAAAGCCCGGCGAATCTGCGGCGAGTTTGCAAAACATGGCTCCGGGTGTTGCGGCGGCGCTGGTGACCACGGTAATCGCTTTGCTCGTCGCGATTCCCGCGATGTTCGGCTACAATTTTCTGATCAACCGGATTCGGACGTTGATTCTGGAGATGCACAATTTTTCTGCCGAAATCAGCTCGCTTTTCGAGCGGCAATTTGTCGATTTCAATCGCCGGATCGAAGTGAATCAGCAGGTTGTCCATCAAACTCCGCCTCCAGCAGCTGCTGCGCCTGGTCCGGCACCGATGGAAGACGTCGCTCCGCCGAGCATGAGTGCGATGGGCTCGGCCGTTGTGCCTGCTCTTGAAGAAACGACCCGATGGCGTCCGATGGCGATGCTTGAAGATGATTCGTTTACGCGAAGTCCGGGCTCCAAATCTCAAGACGAGTATGGAGTTCCGATTAATCCAATTGCTCAGCAAACAACTCGACGCAAACAGGCTTAGCACGATGAAAATGAATACGCTGATCCCCCTTTTGTTCCTAGCGCTTCCGCTAACAACGTTCGCCGATGACGAAGTCGTTGAGCGAGCGGAAGATCACGTGCTCGCGCTTTTGAATGCGGATTTGGAGACACTTGAGGCAGGTTATGCGGAGGAAATATTGTTGCTCCGCGGTCATGAGTTGCTCAAAACGGAATACGGGCTTGCAGGTGAGAACGGACGGTTTGAATCCAAAAAAGTTTCGCGCGCTGCGCTGATGGCAGCCGGAAAAACCGCCTCCTCAAAGCACGAACGACCGCCTGCGGAGAAAATCGCGGAGCTGCTGGAAGTCCTCAAGTTCGAGGTCATGAAAGTCAAAGACGGCAGAATCGTTACGGAGGCTCCGGACCCGGTTGAACCGGATAACCTTTTGTACTTTGATCCGGTTTTGAAAGGGGATGTCGTTATGAAGATAGGGCCTCCCGGAAAGGACGCGCTCTTTTTTCAGTTTCGAAAGATTGAAGAGAAATGGCTGATTATAGCCGAATACGTCGATTGAAATGCGTTACCGAAGTCAGAAGAGTCCAGCCTCGGCCTCCCAGAGCCAAATGGGCACGCTTTCGGAGTTGAATATCACTCCGCTGCTCGATCTCGCGTTTGTTTTGCTGATCATTTTTATGATCACAGCGCCGTTTCTCGCTGAAAGTGCGGATCTGATCAGCCCGACGAGCACAGCTTCGAATGACGCGGTCGACCCAAACAAAGTTCAGGTGATTTCGGTCGATCAGAATCGTGAACTCGCACTCGGAGACGAATCGATTTCGCTTGAAGATCTCGAAGCGCGTCTGATTTCATTGAGCGAAAGCGACCCGGCCCTGGCCGTCGTAATCAAAGCCGACAAACGACTCACCGTGCAGGACCTGGTCAAAGTGATGGACGCGGCGAAGAAAGCAGGCATCACGCGGATCGGCGTGGTGACGAAACCGAACGGCGGCGCTGAAGAATGAATGCGGGGAATTCCAGCTTCGTTCGTCAAGATTTCAACGGCTGGTTTGCCTTTGTGCTGGGAATTCATGCGCTCTTGATCCTCGGATTAGCTTGGGCGTTCGCGAATCGTCCAAAAGAGATTCCGCTCACGTTGTCTGCGAGCGCGTCTGGCGGAGCTGCTTTTGACGTGGAACAGCTGAATTGGATCGATCAACTGCCGCCAGAAATTGTCGAGCAGGCCATTGAACAACCAATTCAAACGATCCCGGCCCTTACGCCGATCGAGCCGAAAAGTGATATCGCTTTGCCTGAATCACCTCAGCTTCCGAAGCTCACAAAGGTGCCGGATCCACCGAAGCTTGAGCCGGTTCCAGCTCCGAAGCCAACGCCAACGCCGAAACTCGAACCCGTGCCGAAACCCAGGCCTGAGCCGAAATTGACTCGTGTCCCGACGCCGAAACCTCCACAAAAATCGCCTCCCAAGCTCGAGCCGGCTCCGAGGCCAAAACCAAACCCACGGCTCACGCCAGCCCCAAATCCTAAGCCAGTCCCTCAGCTGGATCCGGTCCCGCGTTCAGATCCTCGGCCTCGCCCCCAGCTCGACCCCGCGCCCGGGCCAAGGCCTGATGAAAAGCTCACCAAAGTGACTCCCCTTCCCATTCGCCCTCGGATTATTGGCGGTTCTGGAACCGGAAATGGAGAGGGAACTGGCACAGCAGCTGCTGGCGGCGGAAATTCGCAATCAGCTCCGACTCCGCAGAAATACGGGAGCAAAGGCGCTTATCGAACCCACATTTACAACGCTTTCAATTCAAACTGGAGGCGGCCAGGGGCGATTCAGACCGGCGGTCAGCGGCTCCGAACCGTCGTTCAACTGAGAATTTCCCCTTCGGGCCAGATTCTGGAAGCGCGAATTATCCAGAGTTCTGGCAATCCAGAAATGGACGAATCCGTTCGACGAGCCATTCTGAAAGTCCAGAAAGTCGATCCTCCACCCGATATTTTTGAAAATAATTCCTATTCAGGGCCCCTTAATTTTGACATTTAGTAAAATTAAGGAAAACTGAAGGAATGTTTCACAAAACTTTGAGACTCGCAGTCGCGTTCGCGATCGCTGCGGTCGTTTCGCCTGGAGTGGCTCAAGCCCAATCGGGTGAAGACGCAATCACGATCGTCGGCGAACGCGGATATCCGCTAGCGCTTTCCCATCTTCAGGGACCTGCCGGCAAAACCACGACCGAAATTCTCCGAACCGATCTGACGCGTTCCGGGGTGATTCGTTTCGTTCAGCAATCGGAAGGAGCCTTCGTCGTTAGCGGCGGCTCGACTCCGACCCGGATCGATGCGGAACTCCGCGATCCCCAAGGCAAAATTCTTTTTCAGCGCGCTTACAACGGCGATAACATCGAGCGGCTCGCCCATCAATTGAACGACGACATCATTTTCGCGATTACCGGGAAGCCGGGAATTGCGAGAACGCAGATCGCCTTCGTCGCCAAAAAATCAGGCAAGAAGGAAATTTACCTTTGCAACTACGACGGAGGATCCGTTCGTCAGGTGACGCGGGACGGCTCGATCAGCGTCAGCCCGTCGATCAGCGCGAACGGGCAGAAGCTAGCTTACACGAGTTACCTCAGCGGTTACGCGGACGTCTATTTGATCGATCTCCCGACCGGTCAGCGAACCCGGATCATCAACGAGGCCGGCACGAATACCGGCTCAGCATTCGCGCCAGACGGCGACAAAATCGCGTTGACGATGAGCGCTCCGGGTAACCCCGAACTCTTCGTTGCCGGAATCGACGGCGGACGCGCCAAGCGGCTTACGCGATCCAGCGGAGTCGAATCCTCGCCGTCCTGGGGCCCGGGCGGCAAGAAAATCGTCTACGTTTCCGACGCATCGGGTAAGCCTCAGCTTTACATAGTCGGGGCGAACGGCGGACGCCCGGATTTGGTTAACACCGGCCAAGCCTACTGCGTTGAGCCCGACTGGTCGCCAGACGGCGCAAGACTCGCCTTCAACGTTCGCAGTGGCCGCACGAACCAGATCGCAATCTACGATTTTCAGGCTCGCACGACGCGGATCATCACGACCGGCAACAACGCCGAAGCGCCAGTCTGGGGCGCGGACTCCCGGCACATCGTCTACGTCCAAGACTCAGCGCTCTTTCTTCATGATGTCGAAAGCGGCGCGCGAACCCGCATCGTCAGCGGAATGGGTGACCTGAGCGAACCCACTTGGACGCGTTAGTTTAACTCTATTTTCCAATCACACTTCAATCGATTTTTTGTTATGAACTTCTCCAAAAAAATCCTCTCCAGCCAGCAGCTGCTGGTGACTGCGCTCGGTCTTTTCGTCCTAACTCTTGGAAGTTGCGCAAAAAACAAAGGCGCAACGGGCTCAAACGGGCCCTACGATCCCAACAATCCTTACGGAGACGGCTCCGATCCATATGGAAATCCAAATGGAGGCGGCTTTGTCGAAGACATTCCGCTGAATGGCCGTCCGGAAGGCGGGGTCAATTTCTACGGATCGAACGTCAATCGCGGTCTCTACTCGCCGATCTTTTTTGGATTCGATAGCTACGAAATCTCTGGCGCTGAGCTTCAAAAAATCCAGCAAGTCGCCCAGTACATGCGATCGAATCCAGCTAAAGTGATCATCGCTGGCCACACCGACGAAGTCGGCACTTCCGAGTACAACCGTAATCTTGGCGACCGCCGCGCGACCGCTGTTCGGACCGCTCTGGCGCAGCAAGGCGTCGATCCAGCCCGCGTCCACACCGTCAGTTACGGCGAGGACATGCTGGCTCAGCCAGGGCCTTCAGAGTCGGCGAACAGCGCCAATCGCCGCTCCGAATTCGGATTTTATCAATAGTCGTTAAACCGCTTTTCGAAATGACTGCGAGCCCCGAAATTTCCGAGTCGGAAAGCCACTTGCGCACCCAATCGCAAGCGCTATCATCCCGGGTTCGTCGTTCTAAAAGCGGCGTTCGACAGCGACTATCAATGAATCTGGCTCAGCTACTAAATGCCGAGCAGATCGTTCCGGAAATGCAAAGCACGGAACATCTGCCGGCCATTCAAGAGCTGGTCGACCACCTCGAAACGAAAGATCTGCTCAAGGACGTCAACAAATCTGACGTTCTCGAACAGCTCTACCGACGAGAGGAACAGACCAGCACCGGAATTGGCTCAGGCGTGGCAATTCCCCACACCTTTGTCGAAAACCTCCCTGAAGTTGTCGCCGTTTTCGGCCGATCAAAGGCCGGTATCGATTTCGGGGCGCTCGACAACGCGCCCGTGCATTTCGTCGTCCTCTTCATCGTTCCTCAGGAGCAATATCATATGCATCTGAAGACACTTGCCGCGATCGCGAAAATGTTCAGCGGGTCGCAGATCCGAAATCTTCTGGCAGAGGCCAGCAGCGCGGACGAAATCCTCGAAATTCTCTCGAGACGGCCTGCCCGAGGCTGAACCCGCGAATTAGCCCAGCAATTCGCGGATCGGAGTCCCTTCGGTCAATGGCATCGGTCTTCCGTCGGCCGCTTGATAGCGAATCGAGCGAAAATCGTAGCCGAGCGCCTCAAACACGGTCGCGTGAATGTCAGCCGGAGTCACCGGCCGCTCCGCTGGATACGCGCCGATCGAATCGGAAGCGCCCACGACTTGACCGCCCTGGATTCCGCCTCCTGCGAGCACCACGCTGTAACAGCCAGGCCAGTGATCGCGTCCAGCTTCAGCGTTAATCTTCGGAGTTCTCCCGAATTCGCCCATCCAGACCACCAGCGTGCTCTCCAGCAATCCGCGCTCATCCAGATCATCGAGCAACGCCGCGTAGGCCTGCTCCATCGGCGGAACGAGATGATCCTTCAGCCGGGTGAAATTGTCTTTGTGCGTGTCCCAGATGATGCTCGGCCCGTTGTTCGTCGTCACAAACCGCGTGCCCGATTCGATTAAGCGGCGCGCGAGCAGATGCGATTGACCCCAGCGATGACGCCCGTAGCGCTCGCGAACCGAATCCGGCTCCCGCTTCAAATCGAACGCCTCCGCTGCGGTCCCGTGCTTGAGGATCGAAACCGCGCGATCGTTGAACGTATCCAGTTCAGCAGCTGCTGACTTGGGCATCGACGATCCTTTGCCCGAAAGCTGCTCGAGGAGACCAAGCCGCTGATCAAAACGACCGTGACTGACGTCTTTGTTAAGAGCGAGGCTTTCGACGCTGAAATCGTCTGCGTTCGGATCCACGCCGAGGACAAACGGGTCAAATTGCACCCCTAGACAGCCGCCAAACTGGCCAGGAGTTTCGTATTTTCGACTATCGCAGTGTGGCTGAGGCGTGATCACGTAAGGCGGAATCGCACCGCTGAAACCATCGCGTTGAGCCAGCCAGCCGACCAGAGTTCCGAGGCACGGCAGATCGGTCGCGCTTGGCGTAATCAGCGTACTGTCCACGCGATACGGCCGACCGACAGTCGCCCAGTGCATCCCGCCGTTGTGGCTGCTGTGTTCGTGATGGACGGAGCGAACGATCGCCAATTTGTCCATCCGTTTCGCCATTTCCGGGAGCAACTCGCTAACGTGGATGCCGGGCACGTTTGTTCGGATCGTGGAAAATTCCCCGCGGATTTCGGGCGGTGCATTTGGCTTAGGGTCCCAGAGATCAAGATGACTTGGCGCGCCGTCGTTGAAAATCAGAATCACCGACTTCGCTTTTGCCTTTGGGTTTTTCGGTGCCGCAATTTGAGCACCCGCAAAAAAAGGTGCGAGCGCACCACTCGCGGCAAAACGGAGGAGCTGTCGCCGGACGGGGTTTCTGGCAGCGGTCATAGAACGGAGAACCACTACCATTCCAATCGGCTGCGTCAATCGCGGCGAACGCCCGGTCGCCCACTTCACGTTTCGTCCCGGCCAGCAGCTGCTGGGTTCGGCTTTTATCTCATTAGCAATTCCTGGGCTTCAGGATTTGCCTGCAGCTTATCAAATTCCAAGTCGACTCGATTAGCCGCCTGATTAATCTCGGCTTCGAGCTCTGAACGCTGATCGGAACCGAGATTCAAAGTTCGCCTTTGAACCAACGTTTGATAATTCACAATCGCCGTCACCCAGGCCTCGCTGGCGGGGTGAAAATTTTCCCGCATGGATTTTAGACTCGCTACCGCTCCGTCCAATGTTTTATATTTACCGGCCAACCTCGCAGATTGCATCGCTTTCCTTCTTTCATAACCTTCTCGGGTTGAAGCCGACTTTCCCTCCACAAACATGGCAACTTCTTGAATTAGCTTAAGAGAACCACCAAGCGTGTATTTCTGAGGCGCACGATTCAGTCCTGCCAACAAAAGCAATTTCGCCGACGCGTGACTCGGTGCCAGGTCGACAACTTCTTTTAGTCGTTTCTGTACCTCTGCGCTTTTCAGATAAGAAGCCGGGTTAGGCCGATCCAGGGCCTTTTGAATTTCAGCGAAGCGCTTGATCGCGTCCTGCAACTTCTCATCACGCGTTTCGGCTGATCGAGCGAGCTTCGCAGCTTCGTCGAACGTTTTTACGATGAAGATCTGCGTTTTCAGAAGCGGTTCGACGCCAGAATTCAGCAACAAATCGCCCAGAACACCGGCATTCGCCTCAGGGATCGCCATCACATCGACGATTGGAGTCGAAATGTCCGTCGCCCATTCCTGACGAGCTTTCACGGCAGCCATCGCCCGTTTTTCGATCTGATAAACCGGTTGGATCGTGCCGTCCGCGTTCAAATCGCCGACCGCCGCGAAATTTGGATCGAGATCATAATCGTTAGCGAGCGAGTCGACGAGAATCGCAGTTGCGAGAACGGCAGTCGGCCCATCCGCGCCCGAATAGCCTTTTTCAAACCGAATCACAATGTGGTTTCCCGGCGGAATTGGCGTAGCACGCAAGGAAAACATTTTAACCATCTCGCGATACGCAGATTGCAGCTCGGGCGGAAATGAAGTGTCGAAAACCTCGATCGAGGTCAACCCGCTGTCCGGAAGCACCTCGGCCGAAATGGAATTTGTCTTCATCCCCTCCTCCAGCATTTTCAGCCGATTCGTCGTCGCGTCGGTCGTTGGATCGGTTTCAAATTCCGCGAAAAAGACTCCGCTCAGTTTTGCATTTTTGCGCGGGAACCGCCCAATGGAAATCGCCTTGTTGGAGCCAGTCGCGCCCCTTTGATTCGCGGCTCCCTGATATCCCGATATATAGCGGCCCCACGATGCTGCGGAAATCTTTGGGCGCTCCGTGAAAGTTTCCGGCGCGATTTCCCAGCCGATGTCCTCGAGAAAAACCGAGGCACGACCGCCATCGGAATTGTCAGCGGCGAGCACCACACTCAGGAGAGACTTCAGCTGCGGCGCGATTTTCATATCGTTCAAGGGCTTGTCCCCAGTTCCAAAAGGAAAGGGAATTGAGTAGACGAGATGGAAATTCGCCTCCTTGACGGCCGAGCTGCCGGTTAGCGCAAACGCGTAGGCGAGTGCCTTGGCTTTCAGAACCGGATTGACGCCTTCGGCCATCGCAATTTCGAGCAGCAGCCGCTCAGCCGCGATTCGAGCTGCCGAGGGAATCGGAACTGCTTCTCGATCGAAGATCGGACGGCTGAAAATCGGCTCAGGGTAGCGTTCTTCATCCTGAGCCTCAAGAACTCCGCTCGGAACCACAAACCCGACCAACAAACTAAGAATGACGCGGCTGATTTTCATCGGTTTTCCTGGGGTTCTGGTGGATCTTCGATGCCGAGTTCGGCGCGTAAAAGCTTGATCAAGCGGTTGTAATTCAATTCGACGGACTCGCCTGTTTCTTCGATTTTCTCACCAAGATCCTGCCTCGCTCTCGGACTGCTCGGAGGGTTATTTTTCAGCGTTTTGAAGGCGGCGGCGAAATCCATAATCGCGTCAGCCGTCTCCCAGGCACGGCGATCGAGTCGAGGCCGAATTCGTCGCAAATTCGTCATCGCATCCGCAAATTGATCAGAATCGAGCGCGCTTCCCCCTTGCTTGAAATTCAGGTTTTCCAGCCCCTGAATCAGCGGTAGCGCCGCTCGGTCAATCGCCGTGATCGAGCCCTGGAGCGTGAGTGCCTTCGGAGCTCGGCCAATCGCTTCCAAAAGAAGGTAACGAGCCGAGGCATGGTTCGGAGCCAGCTCGACAACTTTCTTAAGGCGCTGCTGAACTTGGACGTTACCGAGCATCGCCTTTCCGTTCTGTTTCACCAGCAGCTGCTGGACGGATTTGAACAACTCCATCGCTTCAGCCAGTTCCTCGGAGCGCTCATCGGGCGACTTCGCAAGAGCCTGGGCCGATGCAAACGTGTCGATAGTGAAAACCTGGATCGCGGCCATCGGCCCGATTCCGTCGGAGATGAGCAAGTCGGGAAGGACGCTTTCGTTTGCCTTGGGAATCGCGACGTGGGTGCAATTTCGCTTGGTTGCCCCCCGGATTTTTCCGTCCAGACCGCCTACCGCTTCGACCATTCCGTTCGCGCTCAACGCGCCGGTGATCGCCAATCCGGGATCGATATCCGCGCCCGTGACGAGCGAATCCAGCAGCAAAGCGCAAGCGGTCGACGCCGAATCGCCGTCCTTGGAAGAATATTGGCTTTCGAAACTGATCTCGACTCGTTGCCCGTCTCCAAAGTCCCGATGAAGGGTGCTTACGAACTCAAGAACCTTCACCAAGCCTGATTCCATCGATTCGCCAACGGGCTGATTGAACGTTACACGAGTCGACTGCCCCGTGAGCCCAGGAAGCAGAGTCGCGTTCATCTGCGAAGCGCCGCCCGCGAATTGGGAGCCTTCGAGTTGAATCACCAGCAGACCTTTGATCAAACTCTGCCGCCTTTTGAAGCCTTTGATCCCCGGATCGACTGCGCTCGTCATGGAACCGCCCGATCCAGATCCAGGCAGACTGAAAAAGATCGGTTCGCTGTCGCCGACTTGGCCCAATATCTGTGAGCCGCCGCTATCGCCTGGTTTCGTCTCTGGAAAGGCGTGCGACCAGTCGACTCCCAGCCCGGACGGACGGGGCGGCTGGTTTCCGACTGTGCGAATTGGGCCTCTCTGAATATTTGTGCGTCCAGCGGGCTTAGTGAGATCAGCATGAAGATCCTTTAGATAAGGCGCGAACGCTGACGTCCCTGCTTTTTCGATAAACGGCCCAAGTTTTATCCCTACTGTTCCCGCAACCCATTCGCTTGGGGTCACTGAAGTTTTTACCGTTCTGACTTCGTCAGAAGTCACGATTGAGTCCTGGTCTTTGTCATAATTCGAGAATCTGATCCAGTCCCTCCCTGCTTCCTCCCTGGTGACTTGGCCATCACCATTCTTGTCCGCATTCTTGAATTTCGGGGATTCGATCATCGGAACCATTCGGGTGTTTGGGTCCATTCCTGTAACCATTCTGGTAGGCGCTTCGCCGATTACCGGGTATTCGAAAGCCGTTAGCGGAAGTCCGTGCCGAAGCTCAAAGTCAGTGACCATCACCGGACGCTCATTACCGAGGTTATGAGCAATCAAAAGAGCCTTGCCGCGTGTCAAGCCGTCGACGCCGGGATGCGTTGCGATCTGAATCATCAAGTCAGCCACGGCGACAACATCCGCCGCCTCCATCTTTTGCGGACCACCGTACTGAACCACCAGCGCGCCAAAATCGGGAACCACATAAGGAAGTGGGACAAAATCGCCCTCTTCGCTCGCCGGATCCACCTGAGCAGCTGCTGGAATTGCGAACCGCAATCCCACAACAATTACCGCCTGCCAAACCCACCACTTCAGCCTTGATTTCATATTCTTGAGAACTTGAAGGATTCTATATGAGCCTAAAATCTGACAAGAACAGGCAACTTCGTCAATCCCCGAATGATGTAATTCTGTCAGGTTGTTTGCTGCAGCCAAATTTCAGAAAATCCCGTTTCGCAGATTTTTGGCTTCGATTTCGCTGAAATTCCTTTAGCCTGATCTCAATGACGATTTCGCGCCCCCATTTCGTACTCGCGCTAGCTGCTCTTTTTGCTGGGAACTCGCTGGCTCAGGACAGCTTCACGCTCGACCTCGATCTTGATCCGTTGGTTACGCTTCCCGGATGCTGGGAACTCTCACCTGAGAGTCTCGAGAAGGCGTTTCCATACGAAAAAGCCGATAAAAACCCCTATTTTCAGTGGCTGACCACCGAACGCGACCGCGCGATTTTCATGCGTCAGCCTTACACGAACCTGACCGTGAACCTCACCCTGTTTGGTGGCGAAGTCCCGATTGAAGAGGCGGTTGTCGACTTTGTAGATGGCAAGCTGAATGGAATGACGTTTTCGATTTATAACCGAGGCGACAGTGACGGGATCGCGGCCGATGAGTTTCAGCGACGCTTCAAACTCTGCGGCTCGGAAATCGGAACTCGGCTCAATGTTCGCCCGTTCCCGAGAAAGGCGAACCCGGCTCAAGGCATGCTGACCGAAGGCTGGACCTGGATTTCTGGCACCGGAATGGCCGTGGTCGAGCACAACCCGGAAGTGGCGGAAGGGCAGATCGAATTCCTCCGAATGCGTTTGATGCCGCGCAATGCGACTGGCGCGATGGCGGCCGCGATGCAGTCTCGAAGCGGCGCATCGGTCAAACTTTCCGACCTCCCGAAAAATGTTAAGAAAGACGAGGACGGCAACACGTTTATCGGCGGTCTTCCGATGGTCGATCAAGGCCGAAAAGGCTACTGCGTCGTCGCATCCGCTCAGCGGCTTTTCGAATATTACGGAATTCCCTGTGATCAGCATCAGCTCGCTCAAATCGCGGATTCCGACGCCGATCGCGGCACGAGCATGCAGGCGATGTCAGAGTCGCTCGGGAAAATTGATCACAGTTTCAAGACGCGATTCAAGGTCCTGGCAGCGCTCTACAGCGACCGTCGGATGCGTGAGCAAAAACGAGACGGCTCAGCTGGAAAAGTAATTGATAAGGATGATTTTTT
>JBLHKS010000172.1:0-15009 GCA_047620505.1 Verrucomicrobiales bacterium
TCCATTCGGGTTTGGGATGATCTTCGCGTTTTTTCGATCTCAAAACGATGAACGAGGCGATGAGCGCGATGAAAACGCCGCCGAGAATTCGGTGAAACGCCTGGCTCAGGGCCGGCAGCTCGAGATCCAGGGCTTCGGCTTCCTTGAACGCGATTCGGGAAAACACGGCTCCGAGTCCCTGTCCGGCGGCGGCGACGAAAGCGCATCCGAGCCCGAATCCGACGTTTCCGTAGCGCTCGGAAAGCGGCGAAGTCGGCTTAAGCGTGAAGCAAACTCCTGCGATCATGAGGAGAGCAGCTGCTGCCTGGGCAAAAGTCGGTCCTTCGCCAAAAGCCAGCCAATCTCCGATGACGCCGAAGACCGGAGCGACGCAAAACGTGATCAAAACCGTCAGCCGCGATCCGATTCGGGCCAGAGCGAGATAAAGCGCGGCGTCGCCGATTCCGAAACCGGTGACTCCCCCGAGAATCAGCCACCAGAAGGTTTCGTGGTGAAACGAGTTCGGGTAGAGCGAGAAAGTCAGGGTGCCGAGGACGCCAAACGCGATCAGGAGCCGAACGACGTTCGCGCGCGTGCTTCCGAGCTTCCGCGCCGCGCGTTGCCCGCAAATTGCCGAAAACGCCCAGAAAACACAGGTGAGCAGCGCGCCGATCATGAATTTACGGGATCAAAAGGAGGCGACGCTAGCATAAGCCAGCTGAATGTTGTGGATTTTCAGTGTCATTCGGGAAATTTCCCCGGGTTTTCTCATGAGCGAGCACAATTCCAATTCCACGATCGTCTGGCTGAATGGCGCGATCAAATCTGCCGATTCCGCGCGCATTTCTCCGTTTGATCACGGCCTTTTGACTGGCGACGGCGTTTTCGAGACGCTGAAATCGTATCGCGGACGACCGTTCGAATTGGAGCGGCACCACGCGAGGATGCGACGAGGCGGCGAGTTGCTCGGGCTCGAAGTTCCGAGCTTGGACGAGCTCAAGACGGCGATTGGCGAAGTGCTTTCTGCCAATAAAATTGAGAAAGCGGACTGCCGAATTCGAATCACCGTCACTGGCGGTGTCGCGCCGTTAGGCAGTGACAAAGGCGACTCAGGTCCGACGACGTTGATCGCGATTTCCGGGCTCCCTGCGCATCCGGCCGAAGGACAAGCGATCACGGTTCCGTATTGCCGAAACGAACTCGGCGCGCTGGCCGGATTCAAAACCACGTCGTACGGCGAAAACGTCGTTGCGCTCGCCGCTGCGAAAAAAGCCGACGCGCACGAGGCGATTTTTCCGAACACGAAGGGAAATCTCTGCGAAGGAACCGGCTCGAATATTTTTGTCGTCTACGGAGGCCAGCTGATCACTCCGCCGTTGAGTTCTGGTTGTCTCGCCGGTGTGACTCGGGCCGTGGTGATCGAAATTTGCGAAAAAGCCGGGATTTCGGTCGCTGAAATCGACACGCCGATCCAGCAGCTGCTGGAAGCGGACGAAATTTTTCTCACCGGGACGCTTCGGGAAGTGATGCCGGTTTCGCGAGTCGACGAGATCGATTTTGCCTGCCCGGGCCCGATCAGTGAGCGGATTCGCGCTGCGTTTCAGCGTCACGTCGCAGACTTTGCTGGGTGAAAATTTGTGTCACGCGGATTTAGGGCGGATAGTGGGGATATGTCAGAAAAAGACGACCCTCCTCCATCAACGCCGACGCCGGAAGAAATTTCCAAGCAGCTGTCGGAGTTCATGAAGAACACTTTTCCCGGTGCGATGGCTTTCACGATGCCGGGCGGAGGAACCCCAGGCCAGACGCCTAAACCCGTCGAGCCAGAAGGTTCCGATCCGCCGCTGGAAACCGAGGAACCAGAAGAAGACGCTTTCGCCGATATTTACGATTTCAGCCTGCGTCCGCGCGATATCAAAGCGCATCTCGATCGCTTTGTGATTAAGCAGGACGAGGCGAAAAAAGTGCTCTCGATCGCAGTTTGCGATCACTACAACCACGCGAAATTCCTTCGTCGCCTCGAAGAACAGGATTCGGAAGCGGCTCGGAAGGTCGAGTTTGCCAAGCAAAACGTGATCGTCGTCGGACCGACCGGGGTTGGAAAAACCTACCTGATCAAGCACATCGCCGAAATGATCGGAGTTCCGTTCGTCAAAGCTGACGCGACGAAATTCAGCGAAACTGGTTATGTCGGCGGCGATGTCGATGATCTCGTTCGTGAACTCGTCAAGCGGGCCGATGGAGACGTCGATCGCGCGGAATACGGCATCGTTTACATCGACGAAGTCGACAAACTGGCGACGCGCGGTGATCTCGGTGGCCGCGATGTCAGCGGGCGTGGCGTCCAGACGACTTTGCTGAAATTGATGGAGGAAACCGAGGTCCAGATTCGGAATCCGATGGATATCCAATCGCAAATGCAGGCGATGTTCGACATGCAGCGCGGAGGTGAGCCGCAGAAGGATTCGATCAACACGCGCCACATTCTTTTCATCGTCAGCGGTGCGTTTTCCGGACTACAAAAAGTCGTTAGCAAGCGGCTGCGTGACGGTCAGATCGGGTTTGGCGCGGAAGTTCGCGATCTCCCTCTCGATAACGACCTTTTCCGCCACGTGACGACCCAGGATTTTCTGGACTTCGGGTTTGAGGCTGAATTTATCGGCCGCCTGCCGGTTCGAGTCGTTTGCGAACAGCTGAAGGCGGAAGATCTCTTCAAGATTCTGCACGATTCCGAAGGGAGTCTGATTCGGCAGTACGAGCGCGATTTCGAAGCGTTCGGAATCCGCGCAGCGTTCGATGATTCGGCTCTGCACGCGATCGCGGAACTGGCCGCGACGGAAGAAACCGGCGCTCGCGGCTTGGTCACGGTTTGTGAGCGATTGCTCCGGGATTTCAAATTTGAGCTGCCTGGAACTTCGATCAGCGAGCTGAATATCGACGCTGAGTTGGTGAAATCTCCTCGTGAAGTCCTCGACAAGTTGCTCGAAGACGGCGGAAACCTCGTCGATCAGAAAACATCGGCCGAAGCCGCGATTTTCAGCCGGGAATTCTCCGAAAAACACGGTGTCGAAATGCAATTCGATAACGCCGCGATTCAGGCGCTGGATGAGCTCGCGAGAGCCGACAATGTCAGCGCGTTGCAGGTCTGCAGTCGACTTTTTCGCGATTATCAGTTCGGTTTGAAGCTGATTCAGAAAAACACAGGGCGCGATTCGTTCCTGTTGCCCGCCGAAGCCGTTGCGGATCCGGATAAATATCTCAGCGGCCTGGTGGTCGACTCGTACCAACCGGAGTCTTCGGTGGACGCAACGGAGAATTGAGCGAACTTCCCGCCCGTCGATTCCCCATGCGAAGATTACTCGTTGTCGCCCTGATCATTGGCGCTGTTTCCGCGCTCGCTACTCTGCTGCTCCATCAATTCGGATTGTTTGAGGGGCCAGCTCGTCGGCTGGCCACTTTTTATACCAATCACGGGTTCTTGAGCCATCCGAAAGAGGCGGGGAAAATCCTGCATTTCACGGTAGTTGTCATTCTCGCTTTCATCACGAGCTGGTGCGCGATCGACATCCCACGCGTCGCCCACAAAGTGATCGTGATCGTCGGCCTGGTTCTTCTGGTCTGTTTTGCCTCGGCGGCACCGGTTGTGCTCGAAGCAGCGGGCAACCCGAATGTCTTCGAGCGCGATCCGACCTTTTTTGAGCCGTTCTCCTCGCTCGCAGTGATCGCTTTGGCTTCGATTCTCGGCTTGGTCTACGCTTCAACTGAGCACGGCGCGCGCAAACGCACTCTGCAATCGGTCCTTGGCGGGCGAATCTCTGAGCACTCCTTTAACCAGCTTCTTGAAGGCGGTCGTCCCCATTTTCTCAACGGCCACAACCGCGAAGTCTCGATTCTGACCGTTCGCGTTTTTAACCACGCTGAACTCCGAAGGGACGTCGCTCCTGCGGATTTGATCGAGATGACGAATCTGTTTTTGCAGAATTCGAGCGAGTTTTTGACCAGCCGCGGCGCTTACATCGATGAATCCAGCCCTGATTGCGTTCGAGTTTACTTTGGCGTGATTTCGCGGGTCGGAGACCACGTTGAGCAGGCCTGCGATGCGGCTTTGGAATTGCGGCAGCGGCTTCGCAATCTCGATACCGACATGAAAAACCGCTTTTTCCATTCGCTCCGATGGGGAATCGCGATCAGCGCGTCGGAAATGACACTCGGAATTTATCAGAGCGAAAACGCGACTCGGCTGAGTGCAGTTGGTGAGGTCGTTGAGTTCGTTCGCAAGCTCAGCGCGGCGAATTCGCGTTACGGATCGGAAATTCTCGTCAGCTCGGGTGCCTACGCCCGAATCCAGGAGCGATACGCGGTCAGGCCAATGGAAATGATTTTTGATTCGAGCATCGAGCTGATGTCCGAAGTTTACGAGTTGGTTGATCTGAAAGCTAAGCTGACTGAGGCTGACGAAGCGGCTCGGCAGCAGTTCTGGAAAGGCGTAATTCTTTATCGCGAGGGCCGAGGCGAAGAGGCGCTCGAGATTTTCAGCGCGCTTTTCAGCGAATCGCCGAATGATCGGCCGCTAGCTTATTTTACCGACCGCGCTCAGACAAACATGGTCGACGCTCCAAAAAACGAGCGTGACGTCGATGCTCACCTGATCCACGGGCACGCCCGCGTGCTTCACACACTTTGAGCCAGCAGCTGCTGAACCGTCGTCGATGAAACTCGATTATCCAGTTGCCGTTCGGACGTTGATTCTTCAGCTCAAGCGCCTGCCTGGCATCGGGCCGCGAAGCGCTGAGCGAATGGCTCTCTGGCTGCTCCAGCAGGACAACGTGGTGCTCGAAGACCTCGCCGCGAACCTCCGGTACGTGACCGAAGGCGTCAGCAGCTGCCAGATTTGCGGGTTTTTTACAACTTCTGAGGGATGCGCGATTTGCAACGATTCGCATCGCGATCGCACGGCTCTCTGTGTCGTCGAAGAACCGGCCGACATCTTGCCGATCGAGCGAACAGGCGCGTTCGCAGGTTTTTATCATGCGTTAGGCGGTCGGCTTTCTCCGTTGGACAACGTTGGACCTGAAGATCTCCGGATCACCGAGTTGGAACGACGTCTCGCCACCGGGGAGTTCACAGAAATCGTTCTCGCGCTCGGAGCCGATGTCGCTGGGGAGGCAACGTCGAATTTTCTAGCCGACATCCTCGCTTCAAGCGGCGCTCGGATCACGAAGCTCGCCCAAGGCATGCCGGTTGGCGGCGGTCTGGACACGGCGGACGCGCTCACGCTGCACCGAGCGTTTGAAAACCGCGGCGCGATCAATTAACCCGGCTCGCCAGTCGAAGCGAGTTCGGCAATTTCTTCAGCGTCGAACGCTTTCTGGAAAAGGACGAATTCGTCCATCACGCCGAGGAAATTCCGAACTTGGACGCGCTCACCGCGAGGCGGCAGTCCCCAGTTTCCGATTTCGCCGATGCCGAATCGCAGCCTGACATCGAGTTCAAGCGGTTGATGACCGATTTCCACTCCATTCAGGTAGTGAGTCGCGGTGCCGCCAATTCGATCGTAAACACAGGCCAAATGCGCCCACTGACCCAGCAGCTGTTTGTCGATGATGCCGGCCGGAGAGGCGTACTCCGCGACCTCGCCTTCGTTTCGACGAGTTCGCAAAACTACCCGGCCGTCCTCGCCATCTAAAACCCAGTGGACCGCGCCGTGATCAAATTCGTCGCTCATGAACAAGCTTAAATCGCGAGCCTCAAGCCGGTCAATCCGGACCCAGGTCGACATCGTCAGCTCATCGTGATTCCCTGGGATCCGCACCCGAACTCGGTCGCTTGAGCGCATGAATTCCAGCCCGACTTTGCCTGTCCACCGGCCCTGAGCAAGCCTGGCACCGATGATTCGGCCATCGAGACCGCTAGCATACGGATCGGAGCTGAAAGCCGGGACCAAGCCGTCGAGATAATCCTGCGCGTCAAAATCGTAGTAAGCGAGGAGCCGCTTGTCGCCGCGCCAACGCTGACTTTTCTGATACCAGGTCGAGAGCTGGCTCTCCATCACGAACGAGTGGATTTCGCGCAACTCGCGACTGCTCACGAACAGGTCCTCGTCCGCGAGAAGCGGAATCCGTCGGCCAAATTCGCCGATTCGCGCCGCATCACCCGGAGTCAGATTGGCGACCGTTTCTTCGCGTGGATTGCGAAATTCAACTTCGCCATCAAAAACGTGGACCTCGCTTGATCCATCCAGGCCGACGATGAGACCGAAAACAGTGCCGAGGTCGACGAGCTCGCCAGTTGGCGTGTGGACGATGAATCCGAAGGCCTGAACCGGGACGGTTGCGTGAATTTTGCCCTGCCAGCAGAAACTTTCGTCCATCGAGAGGATCTCAAAATCAACTGGGCCCTCAAGCGTGACGCTAACGCCATTGTAATATTGCAAATGGACGAATCCGCTGGCGAGCTGAACTCGACCTCGTCCAAGAATCGCTCCGCTGCGCAGCTCGCGGCCGCCTTCAGCCCATTCGGCTTCGATCGTGTGCGTCAAAATCGCAAAACCCGCTTCAGCGCGCTCGGGCTCGATCGTTTCGACCGGCTTAACTTTGTAGTCCGCGAGATTTTCGAGGTCCATCGGCATGACCGGACTTTCCGCGCTTTCCTCCGCAATTTTCGGTCCGTCTCCCGATCGACTCAGCAGCAACCAACCGGCGAGGCCAAGAACGGTTAGCAACGCCGCCAGTTCAAGCGAGCGCCAAAGGACGCGCCGTCGACTCGGGCGAGGAGTCTCAACCTGGCTCGGGAATGGAATCAATCTCGCCCCCATCGCGTCCGGTCCAAGGCCCTCAAGCGCGTTGTCCAAAGAGACAAATCTGGCAAAAACGCGCTGCGCATCTTCGTCGCCACGGAGCCGCTCGTTCAGCTCGCGCATCTCGTCATCGGTGATTCGCTGGTCGCGCCAGGCGGCGATCAACTCCAGCAGCTGCTCGGCTTCGGAGTCGTCGGAAATCAATTTTGCTTCTTCGTTCATGCGATTTTGCGTAGGTGCCTGAAATCAGGCGACAGGTTCATTGGTCATGCGCGTTTCGATGCAATTCATGAGCCATTTGCGGACCTGCGATAGAATTCGATAGACCGTTTTCGGTGGTCGGCCGATCTGCTTGGAGACGTCGTCGACGCTCAAATCTTCAATGTAGCGGAGCCGAACCAGCTCACGGTTTTTGTCGTTGAGCCCATCGATGCAGACCACGAGCGCATCGTGGCGCTGGTCTTCCTGGACCGCGACTTCGGACACTTTCTCCGCAAGCGCGTCGAAAACGTCCTGTGAAAATGTGACCCGCGCACGAGCCATCTTTTTTCGGTAGTCGCAAACCTCAAAATATCCCACCCGCATCGCCCAGGAGGCGAAATTGGTTCCCGGCTGGTACTGGTCGAATTTTTTCCAGAGAACCACGCTGGTCTTCTGAAATAAGTCGTCCGCATCGGACTTATTCGAAATCAGCGAGCGGATGAAATTGTGAATTCGCGTCTGATTCGCGAGAATCAGCGCCACAAAATCTTCAGCTTTGGCCTCTTTCGAGTCTGGTGGGCGTTTGTCGGCCATACCGTGGGTTCGATCTCTCAACGGTCGGCGATCATCAGATTTTCGCAAATTTGGCGAGATCGCGGAAGAAAATTCCCGTCTCCCGGAAAATCCAGCTCACGCAGAGATCCCGCTCGAAGCAAAACCGTCGTCGTCCCACTGAAGATCGCCCCGTTCGCCTTCCCAGAAAATCATCCGCCGACTCTCCTCGTCCCAGACCCTCAATCGGATCAATTTGCCGGGCAGCTGCTGACTGTACTCGGTGTCCTTCAGCATTTTGACCACTTCGGTGCACTCCGAACAGCCGCGGAGAGCCTCGATTGGAGTTTCGAACGAGCCTACCGTCTCCCAAGCTTCCCGACGGCTACTTTCCGCGTCGGGAAAATTAATCTGCATTCGGTAGCGGCCATCGAGGGCCGGTTCGGCTGGTTGAGAATCGATCACTTCGGGTGGTTACGGCTGAAATCCGAGAAAGCTTTCGCAAATTTCGGGCCAAACTTTGTGCCCTTTTGCGAGAGCAAAATTGACAGTGCCGCACCGCGTTCTGTTCGATCCTCGACTCAGAAATCGATCGCTCAAGCCACTTCAGCAGGCTCGCGATCGGCCTTTTTCGAATCAGCAACTGCTGGCGCGGCCGGTTTCGTCGGAATCTTGTCCGCACCATTCGCGTAAGCCCCGAAGTCGTTGTACCAGAAGCGCTTAGCCCATTTGTAGAACAGATTCTTCTCCGGAATTTCGTGCCCAGGCAAGTACTGGCTGCCTTTCGGCGTCATCCCTTCAAGTTCCGGCATCGCGGTCTGACGAATCGTGGTGTCCTGAGCCCCGTGTTTCGTCGCGAGTTCCTGAACCAGATCGGGCCGCTCCAGAACGATGCAGCCGCGGGTGTGCTTGGCCGCCGTTTCGCGGAAATCCTTCATGAATTCGGACTGCGTCAGCGTGTCATAAATCGATTCCGACTCCTGAACCGTGTCGGTCGCAAACTGAATGATCGGGCACGGCTCAATTCCTCCGGTAGGCCCGATGTGGTGGCTGATTCCGGTAGCCATCGGACAGACCGCTTTGCCATCGCCATCGTAGTAGGCGTCGACGAGGCCGATCGGCAAATTGCAGCGCGCATCGACCACAAATTGGCGGACCTGCCGCGCCTGATCCGGTGTCAGCGCAAGTTCCTCGTGAATCTGCGGCCCAACAGGCCGGTAAGTGTGATACCAGGCGTAGTGAACGCCCATTTTGATCAGCTTTTTGAGCCAATCTTCGGTCAGCAGCTGCTCGATGTTCGTTTGGCAGAGGCTCGTCGCCACGCCGGTCATCAGCTTGTTGTCGATACAGTTTTGCAGGCCGCGCAAAGTCCGTTTGTAGACGTCGTTTCCGCCTCGGCGCTCGTTAGAAACGATTTCATTTCCCTCGATGCTCACCAGTGGCGTGGCGTTGGCCAATTTCCGCAGTTTCTTCGCCTTCGAATCGGTGATCAGCTGGCCGTTGGTGAAAATCTGGAAAAAGCAGTCCTGATGTTCGGCGAGAAAATCGAACAGATCCGGATACATGAATGGCTCGCCGCCGAGGATGCCGAAGAACGAATTTCCGTGGTCTTTCGCGTCGTTGACGATCTGGTTAAGCTTGTCGAGATCGATTTTTACCTGTGGTTTGTCGACGTCGACCCAGCAGCCCTGGCAGCGGAGATTGCAGGTGTTCAGGACCGAAATGTAGATGAACGGAGGGAAGTAAATTCCGTCCTTCATCCGCTTTTTGAAGCGCTGAATGGAGCGAATCCCCTTGTATCCGAAGTTCCAGGCGAAACGCCGAAGCACTTTCGGATCAACGGAGCCGAGAATTCGGGAAGCGAGTTTTAAATTGGCGATCAAAGCGGCGAACCCGTCGCCCGGTATGATCCGAAGGTCAAACGTTGGCGTCGCCCGCGAACCTTGCGCTTGAACCGGGCGGATTCCTCCGTGAACAACCTCTATCATGCGCTTCATCTTTCTTTTCGCGGTTTTCTGCGCTCTCGCGGTCAGCTCCGCAGCTGATTCCAAGCCGAATGTCGTCATTTTTCTCACCGATGACCAAGGCTGGGGCGATCTCAGCGTCAACGGGAACACGAATCTCAAGACCCCGAACATCGATTCGCTCGCACGAGACGGCGCGACCCTCGAGAATTTCTACGTTTGCGCCGTCTGCGCTCCGACGAGAGCCGAATTCCTCACTGGCCGCTACCATCCTCGGACCGGCGTCAGCGGCGTTTCAACCGGGCAGGGGAGGCTCAACTACGATGAAACAACGATCGCCGATGTGTTTCGAGCAGCTGGCTACGCGACTGGAGCGTTCGGAAAATGGCACAACGGAACCCAAGCGCCTTACCATCCCAATAACCGGGGGTTTGATGAATTCTATGGGTTTACCTCTGGCCATTGGGGCCACTATTTCAGCCCGCCGCTCGATCACAACGGCGAGAAAGTTCGAGGCAACGGTTTTGTCGTAGACGACTTCACTGACCACGCGATCGAATTCATCGAGGAGCATCAGGACGAGCCGTTTTTTTGCTACGTTCCCTACAACACACCGCACTCGCCGATGATGGTCGAAGATAATTTTTACGCGAAGTTTGCCGAGTTGGATCCCGCGATGAAACATCGAGATCCAGAAAAGGAAGACCTTCCGATGACGCGGGCGGCCTTGGCCATGTGCGAGAACATCGATTGGAACGTCGGTCGCGTTCTAACGGCTATCGATCAGCTAGATTTGCGCGAGAACACGATCGTTATCTATTTTTCTGATAACGGTCCAAATTCATTCCGCTGGAATGGAGGAATGAAGGGGAAAAAGGGCGCTGTCGACGAAGGCGGCGTGCGTTCGCCGTTCTTTATTCGATGGCCCGGGCGAATTGAGTCGGGGCAGAACATTTCGACCGTAACTTCTGCGCTCGATCTGCTTCCGAGCCTCGCTTCGATGACCAAATCCGAGCTGAAAACAGCTAAGCCGCTCGATGGGCGCGACTTTTCACCAATGCTGTTCGATTCCTCGGAAAAACTCGGCAGTCGCGATCTTTTCAGCCTCTGGGGCCGGAAAAGCAGCGTTCGAACCGAGCGCTTCCGCCTCGATTCGGGCGGCCAGCTTTTCGACATCACGAATGATCGAGGTCAACGCGTCAACGTGGCCGACCAGTTTCCGGAAGAGACCGCGCGGCTGACAAAGCGGATCAAAGAATTCCAGGAAGAAATGAAGCTGGAGAACGAAAAGAACGCCGATCGGCCCTTCACTGTCGGGTTTGCGGAATCGACAACTTTGCCTGCTCGCGACGGCGTTCCGCATGGCGGGATCGAGCGTAGTTCGAAGGCTCCGAACAATTCATTCTTTCGAAATTGGGCCGAAAAAACGGACGCGATCACTTGGGAAGTCGAAGTTGGCGAATCTGGAAACTACGCCGCCGTTGTCTACTACACTTGTGCGGAAACTGACGTCGGAGTGACGATCCGATTGTCTATCGACAACGGAGATCGAGTCGAATCAAAAACCGGCGAAGCGTTCGACCCACCGCTTTACGATAAAGCGAAGGAGCGAGTCGAGAAATCGCATTATTTTGTGAAGGACTTCAAACCTCACGCGTTGGGCCAGATCGAACTGAAAAAGGGCCGAGGCGTGCTCAGTTTGACCGCACCAAAAATCGTTGGTGAGAGAGCGATCGACGTCCATTCGATCGAGTTGATTCGGCAGTAAGCCGCCAGCAGCTGCTGAGCGACTTACAATCCTGCTTCTTTCCACGCGCGGACAATCCGATCGTGCTTCACGACGAGGTGATTCAGCATTCGGCTTCTCGCGAGGTCCGGATTTCGCTTCTCGATCGCTTCAACGATCCCCAGATGTTCCCGAGTAATCTGATCGGGGCTCGTGCAGGTGTAGAGATCGATCCCGTAAAAATACGGCTGATTATCCTGATCCAGAGCCGTGAGAACGACCTTCTCTAGAATCTCGTTCCGCGCCGCCCGCGCGATCTGGGTGTGAAAACTGCGATTTGCGCGGACGCACTCGACCGGATCGAGCAGCGACTCCGGATTTTTCGGCGTGAACGGCGCAGCTTCTCGCAACGCGCGGACATCGGATTCGCTCGCCCTTTGTGCCGCAAGCGCTGCGACCTCCGACTCGACCAATTGCCGAGCCTCGCAAACCATGTGGAAGCGCTCGACCGTCAATTCCGGCACGCGATAGCCTTTATTCGGGATTTGATCGAGAATGTGCTCGTGCGCCAGACGCGTAAGCGCCTCACGCAGAGAGGCTCGCGAAACATCGAGATCCTCGCAGATCGTTTTTTCGACCAGCCGGTCGCCGGGCTTGAGTAGCCCTGTGAAAACACGCTCTCGAATCGCCTCGGCGATTTGATCGGTGATTTTGATGGGTCGGATTGCGTCTGCCATTTCGTGTGTCAGACAATACGACACAATTCTGCCCCAAAGGTCAAGGCGCGTTCTTTGCACGCTTTTCTACAAATCGCGGGTCGCGATTTAGCCGTTCGGCTCGGGCGCAAAACCTCGGCGCATCGTGTTTTCCGTAACGACTCTTGGAATCGTGAACTGCTGCAAATAATCGGGCCCGCCTACTTTCGAGCCGACGCCTGACATCGCCGCGCCGCCGAAAGCTTGGCGGCCAACGATTGCGCCGGTACAAGCGCGATTGAGATAAAGATTTCCGACATCAAACTCTCGCCGTGCCTGATCCAAGTGCGACGGCGTGCGACTAAAAACAGCTCCAGTCAACGCGTAGTCGCTTCGGTTCGCCCAATCGATCGCCTGATCAAAATCGCGCGCGACCATCACCGAAAGCACTGGCCCGAAGATCTCGTTCTGTGCGGTTTCGTGGCCAGGTTGGATGTGATCGACAATTGTGATAGGAGCATAATAGGCCGGCTTTTCTTCGCTATCTTCGGGCGGCAGCGGAGGAGGGGAGCCTTGAAAAATCAGCCTCCCCTCGCGACCGGCGTTGATCGCGGCCTTGAGGATCCGCATCTGCGCTTTCTCATCGATCATCGCGCCCATGTCATACTCTGGATCTTCAGACGGGCCGAGTTTCCAGCTGCTGGCCGCTTCGCAAAGCCGCTGGCGGAATCGTTCAAAAACTGAATCCACGACGATCACCCGCGAGCAGGCTGAACTCTTCTGCCCCTGGAAACCGAAGGCTGATCGGAGGACCGCAGGCACCGCTTGGTCAAGATCCGCATCGTCATCAATGATAATAGCGTTTTTTCCGCCCATCTCCGCGATGACGCGTTTCACATGGCGCTGAAACGGATGAACGACGGCTGCGCGCTCGATGATCCGAAGGCCGGTTTCGCGCGATCCGCTAAACGCGATTGTGGCCACGTCAGGGTGATCGACGAGAGTATCGCCGATCACTCCTTCATGGCCGGGGACGTAATTGAAAACACCGCCGGGCAGGCCCGCTTCGCGGAAAAGATCGACGAGCAGCCATCCGTTCAGCGCGGACTGGCTGGACGGCTTGTAGACAACCGTGTTACCGGTCACCACAGCCGCCGCAGCCATGCCTACGCTAATCGCTAACGGGAAATTCCACGGCGCGATGACTGAACAGACGCCCCTGGGGAGGTAGGTGAGGTCGTTTCGCTCGCCCAGCAGCTGCTGGAGGGGATTTAACCCTGCGAGGCGTTCAGCATCGGCCGCGTAATAATTTAAGAAATCGATCGCTTCGTCGACATCAGCAGTTGCTTCGCTCCACTGCTTGCCTACTTCGAGAACCTGCCAGGCCGCGTGTTTCCAGCGTCGGCGTTCTAATAGAGTTGCGGCTTTCCGGAGAATTTCCGACCGCTCACTAACGGGTGTCTTTGACCATTCTTTGAAAGCTGTTTTCGCAGCTGCGATCGCTTGTTCGGCTTCGTCGACTCCTGCTAAGCAAAAACTGCCGAGAACTTCACTTGGCCGATTGGGATTTACCGACTCCACGACCTCATCGGTCGGCTGGACGACGCCGCCAATTGAAAGTGGGCGCGCAAAGCCGGACTCTTTTCGGCGAATCTCTGAAAGCGCCTCGCGCATCTTTTTCCGGTCCGATTCCTGGGTGAAATCTGCGTTTGGCGCGTTGTGAAACGGCTGCTCGGGCGCATCGTCAGCGATCGGCGGGGATTTCTTCAGTTTTTCCGTCGGGTCGGCCAGAAGATCAGCTTTCGTCGGTGCTTTCCCGCTGTGGTTGAAGGTGTTGCGAAGGAAACTCTCGTTCGCCGTGGTTTCCAGAATTCTCCGGACGAGATAGGCCATTCCTGGAACCAGCTCACCAAATGGAGCGTAAATTCGGACGCGTTTCGCGTGTTTCAGAATCGACTGACGCACCGGATCGGCCATTCCGTAAAGAACCTGAAATTCGTAGCGGTCAGCCGGGACTCCGTTGACGATCGCGGTCTCCAGGGTGGCTGCGATCGATCGGACGTTGTGCGAAGCGCATTGCAAATAGCAGAAGTCAGCGTTCTCAAGCGCGACTCGAGTACATTTTTCGAAATTCGCATCTGTTTGCAGTTTGTTCGACCAAACGCGATTCGGCCAACCGTGTTGCTCAGCTACAATTGTTTCGTAGTCCCAGAAAGCACCTTTGACCAGGCGGATGGAGGACGGCAAGTCGTTCTGCCGCATCCAGAGAAGAAGTTTTCGCAGATCGGCTTCCGTTTCGCGAAGGTAGGCCTGAAGCACAATTCCAAAATGTGGCCAGGCGGCGAATTTCGGGTTACTCCGGAGTCGGCGGAAGACCTCGAGTGTGACCTCCTTATAATTGTAGCTCTCCATGTCGAGGCAAAGCGCCGCGCCGGTCTTCATTGCCTTCTCGGCGATGCGTTCCAGGCGGCTGAGAACGCCTTTGACTGAGCCTTCGAAATTTGCAGGGTCGATTTTTGAGTACAGCGCGCTCGGCTTGATCGAAATCTGGGAGACCGGCTGGGTATTCCAATCCTGGTTGCCTTTTGTCGGAGCCAGCGGAGTGAATTCGGTCTCATCCAGTTTGTCGAGCAGCCGAAGGTAGGTTTCCATTTGGGCGTCCGCTTCGACCTCGCTCACGACGGCTTCACCGAGCAGATCGCAGACAACAGCGAAGCCGTCTTTTCGAATCGTTTCGACGTTCGTAACGGCTTCAGCTGTGTTTGCGCCGACCATGAATTGACGCGCGAGAAGCTCGATATTCTTCCGGATCATCCCGCCGAGGAGGACGTTGCCCATCTTGCCAAAGAGCGCGGTGGATTTTGCGCCAACTCGCAGAACAGCAGGGATTTCCGTGCCGCCGTCCGCGAAATATTCCTGAATCATCCGCTGCAGCTGCTGGGGCGTCCGAATCGCCGGAAACGCATCGATAAATCGCAACAGCCGAAGCCGAAAGTCTGGTCGGCTCATCGCCCAGGCCATCAATTTCCCGCTCCACTGCGAAGTGTCGAAAAGCGACGGCCGTTTGGTGCTGATTTCCTCGAACAGGTTTTCAGC
>JBLHKS010000173.1:0-14988 GCA_047620505.1 Verrucomicrobiales bacterium
GCATGAGCAGTGGGTTCAGCCGCGCTACCGAGATTTGTTCGCCGTTGTGCCGACGTTTTGGATGGTCGACGATCACGATTATCGGATCGATGACGGCGACAACACGGGCGATCACCTGCCGACGCCGGCGCAGGCTCAGACGACGATGTTCGAGCAGCTGCCGTACGCCGGGCATGGCGACAAAGCTGCGAAAAGCTACCGAACGCATCGTGTGAATCGGGATCTTCAGATCTGGTTTCCGGAAAACCGGATTTATCGCAGCCCGAATGCGATGGACGACGGCCCGGAGAAAACGATCTGGGGCGCTGAGCAGAAAACGTGGCTCAAAGAGACGCTGGCGGCGAGCGACGCGAAGTTCAAACTCCTGATCTCGCCAACGCCGATGGTCGGTCCGGACGATGCGCGGAAATTCGACAACCATACGAATTTCGGCGGCTTCCGGCATGAGCGGGATGAGTTTTTCGCCTGGCTGAAGGAAGCCGGGCTCGACCAGAAGCATTTCTACATCGTTTGCGGCGACCGGCACTGGCAGTACCACGCGATTCACCCGACCGGGATCGAGGAATTTTCCTCCGGCTCGTTGCTCGATGCGAATTCGCGACTCGGCCGCAAACCGGGCGATGCGGAGTCGACCGATCCGGACGGTTTGATCAAGCAGCCGTATTCTCAGGATCCGCGTTCAGGCGGGTTTTTGACGATCGAAGTTTCCGCAGGCAAATTGGCCTTCACCTGGCGGGACGAGCACGGCGAAACGCTTCACGCGACGACGAAGGAATGAGGCGTTGGCTCGAAACTCAGCAGCTGCTGAGAAGAAATCGGAAAAATTTGGAAAGATTGAGCAAACGGCTCGAAGTTGTGACTCAACCTGCTTGAGCATGGCCAAATCCGACCCCGGCCCAAAACAATTCCGCACGCGCAATTCGGCGACGCAGCGGGATGCTCCCTCGATCCCGGATCACGAGGTTTTGAGGCAGATCGGGCATGGCTCGTTTGGCGAGGTGTGGCTGGCGAAGGCGGTGACCGGCGTTTTTCGGGCGGTGAAGGTGATTCATCGCGAGGATTTTGATCGGGAACGCGATTTCGAGCGCGAGTTCGAGGCAATCAAGAAGTACGAGCCTATCTCGCGCCAGCATCCCGGTCTCGTCCACGTTCTCCAGGTCGGGCGTGACGACGAACTTGGGATTTATTACTACATCATGGAGGTGGCCGACGATCTGGACACCGGCCCTGAAATTGATCCCGACACCTACACGCCGTTCACGTTTCGGTCTCAGATGCTGGACAGCGACGAGATCGATCTTGAGGCGTGCATCGAGTTTGGGGCGCAGCTCGCCGAGGCGCTGCATTTTCTTCACGACCGCGATTTGATTCACCGCGACGTGAAATTGTCGAACGTGATCATCGCCGACGGGCAGGCGAAACTCGCGGATATTGGCTTGGTGGCAGCGTTAGGCGATCGCAGTTTTGTCGGCACCGAAGGCTACGTTCCGCCCGAGGGTGCCGGATCGGCCAGCGCGGATATTTACAGTCTCGGCATGGTGCTTTACGAGCTGGCAACCGGCAAGGACCGGCTGGATTTCCCGGATGTTCCGACGCGATTTCGCCAGCTTGACGACCCGACTCTGTGGCGGCGGATTAACAAAGTGGTTTGCCGCGCCTGCGATCGGAAGGTCGACATGCGCTACACGGACGCCCAGGAAATGGCGATGTCGTTGCGGGGCGAAGAGGTCGAGAGAAAGCCGAGAAAATGGCCGTGGATCGCCGGCGGTGCGGCAGCAGCTGCTCTGACAACTTTGTTTCTCGTCTGGTTTTTCGGTGGGGCAAAAAAGGGAGATTCCGACGAAATTGCGACCTCCGACGGAAAATCGATCGAGGTTCTTGGGATTCGAAATGCGACTCCTGAAGGTCTCGAACTTCAGATCGTAGACGGTGAGGCGATCGTAACTAAGCCTTGGGAGGAATTGGATATTGCGGGGATTCGCGAAGACTGGCCCGAGGTGGCAGAGGCGCATAAAAAAGCCCTGAATGGCGAAACCGTGTGGATCGGATATGGCGATTTCGAGCCAGTTTTCAGAATTACCAGCACGCCGTCCGGCGCCGAGGTTTTTTCCGGCGAGGAGTCGCTCGGGTTCACTCCGTTCAGCCTCGATAAACGCCCTACCGAAGGCGTGAATTTCGAGTTTCAGCTCGCTGGCCACAATTTTGCCGAAATTCCATTCTCAGGAGAGAACGACCCGCGAAAGGCGATTCACGTCGATCTTGAGCCGACAAAATTCCCGCAGCCAGGCGCAGCGTGGGTCAACAGTCTGGGATTACGATTCGTGCCGACGCCGCAGGGGCATCGCTTGGAATTCCCGATTGATGCGGATTTCTACATCCACGAATTCGCGCTTCCCGAAGGTCGAACCATGGAAGGCCTCGTCGAAATGTGGGAGCGCGAGGGCGAGCCGTATCCAATGGTGTTGCTTTCAAATCGCGAATACCGAGCTCTGGCCGATTGGCTTCAGGCGAAAGATCTATCCGAAGGCTACATCGGACCCGATTACACCTACTTGGCGAAGGCCCCCGTCGATTCCGAAGATGTCACTTGGCCGAAGCGCAAACTTACCAGCGGACGAGCAAACATTGCCGTTGCTCCGGTCGTTATCTTTGTTGGTAAGCAGGGCTATGGAAGCGTTCGCATCACTACAGAGCCAAGCGGGGCGGACGTCTTCAATAAGACCGGCGAAATTCTCGGGACGACGCCCTACGATGATAATCGGATTAAGGCGGGCTTGGTTTCTTATGAAATTCGCTTGGCCGGATTCAAGCCTCACTATCTCGATAACGAGGCGGTTCAGGCGAATGGCTTGCTGGAATTGCACGCCGAGTTGGAGTCGGGAGAGACAGTTGAATTCGGTAAGCCGTGGGTGAATTCGACCATGATGGAATTCTATCCGGTTGGTGAGCAGCTGCTGGTTTCAAAATTTGAAACCCGCGTGGCCGACTATCGGATATTCTGCGAGGAATCCGATAATCGGAAAATGCCCGTGAAGGGTCACGCAACTCAGGCGCTTCATCCGATCGATGCGGTTTCGAGACAAGACGCGGAGGCGTTTTGCCGCTGGCTCACCAAGCGCGAACGGGCGAACAATTTCATCACGGTACGCCACATTTATCGGCTTCCGACCGATGTTGAATGGAGCCGGTTGGCCGGTTTGCCGAACGAACCCGGAACGACTCCGGAAATGAGAAACGGTGCGGTCGATGGAATTTTTCCGTGGGGTTACGACTGGCCGCCGCCGAATCAAACCGGGAATTTTTCAGACGAAAGCCGCGCGCGGGAGTACGAAGGATTTGGTGGAATCGTGACGCCAAATTCGCCGGGGCCGGCCATCATTTCTGGTTATGACGACGGCTTTCCCAAATTATCCTGGGTTCACGAGTTTCGGCCGAATCGTTACGACCTTTTCCAAGTCTCGGGCAACGTTTGGGAGTGGGTCAGCGACAACTATTCGGGCGGTGCAGCCGGACAATCCGGAACGATCCGGGGTGGGAGCTGGGAGACCGTCGCGCGTGACGAACTGCTGACGAGTTACCGCCGTACCCTCGATCCTAAGGCGAGTGAACCGAGTGTCGGTTTTCGCGTCGTGCTTGCTCGAAGCCGGAACGGAAGTTGACCGAGTTGTCTGATTAAAATCGGTTTGCCTAACCAGCTGGCAGAATCAGCCGCTGCCTCTCTCCGCCGCAGCGAACTGGATCTGGTTCAGGCTCTTCTTCGTCTGATGAGCCGAATTCCGGCCGCAGATCCGGCAGCACAATTTCGTGCAGCGGCGCGTTGCGAACTTCGACCCGTGCGCCTTCGCCAACGCGGCTGTAAAGATCGATCACGTCCGCAGATCGCATCCGAATACAGCCATAGCTCACTGCCCTGCCGATGTTCCGTTCCTCGGGCGTGCCATGAATATAAATGTAGCGGGCGTAGGCGTTTTTGTTACCCCATTCCTTGCCTCGCAGCCAAATGATCCGCGAAACGATCGGGTCACGACCGGGCGCATTCGGAGGAAGAACTTCGCCGGTTGGTTTGCGGCTCTTGAAGACGGTTCCGGACTTTTTGCCGCCACCGATTTTGTCCGCGACCTCCATTCGGCCTAGTGGCGTTCGGTAGGTCCCGGGCTCGTCGCCAACTCCGAATTTCGAAGTCGAAACTCCGTAAACTGCGACGCGTTCGCCTTTGTAGCGGAGTTCGAGTTTCTGCTCGGGCACGCTGATGTAAATCACATTCGCAGTGTCCTTGCCCATGTTAATGCAGCTCGTCTGCAGCAGGGCCAGAGCCCAGCAGCTGCTGGCGAGGGCGATCATCGATAGTCGGGGAAGCGTCCGGTTTTTCATAAATCCAATTTCGAAAGGCAGGCCACGCGACGTAACCAAATCCAACGACGAAGAGCAAGAGAAACGGCAAGCCCATCCAATCCTGATTCAGCACCGCGCGAACGCCGAGCACGAAAAAGTAAACGCAGAGAACCGCTTCGAGCCAAGCTGTCCATTTCGGCGGTCTGCGTTTGCCGTGCCGAGCGGATTCGCTGCCAAATTTCGGCGTGCGGACGAATTCGGTCTTGTGTCCGAAGACGGCTTCGAGCACGCCCTTGCTGTTGTTCACGCACATGCCGATCCCGAGCGCTAGAGCCATCGGGAGGTGGAGAATGTCTTTTACCCAAGTCTTCGGGTAGAGCAGCCGAGTCGAAAAAGTGTAGAAAAGAATCACAGCTCCAGTGGTCATCCAGAAAATAATGATGTAGGCGAGCCAAGCCCAGGCGAGGTCGACTTGCGGGCCGCGCAGCATCAAAAGGACGAGGCCGGCCATCAAGAGGTAGGCGAAGTTGCAGGTCAGCTGAACGGAGGCTTCGATCTTCGCTCGCAGCGGTGCCGGACTTCGCCAGAGACGGACGAGGAGCTTTCGGCAAGTCTCGACCGCGCCCTTGGCCCAGCGGTGTTGCTGGGTTTTGAAGCCGCTCATCTCGCTGGGAAGTTCGGCGGGTGTGACGAGGTCGTTGCGGTAGATAAATTTCCAGCCTTTCATCTGGGCTCGCAAGCTGAGGTCGAGGTCTTCGGTCAGCGTTTCGTGGGCCCAGCCGCCCGCATCGACGATGCAGGATTTCCGCCACATTCCGCCAGTCCCGTTGAAATGAAAAAATCGGTCGCTGCGATTTCGCGCGGTTTGCTCGAGCTGAAAGTGGCCGTCGAGGAAGATCGCCTGGAGGCGTGTCAGGATCGAGGACGTGCGGTTGAGATGGCCCCAGCGGGTCTGGACCATGCCGATTGTTTCGTCCTCGAAATGTCCAACCAGGTTCCTCAGCGCATCGGCTGGCGGAACGAAGTCGGCATCGGCGATGTAAATCAGTTCGCCGCGCGCGACTTCCTGACCAGCGGCTAACGCGCCGGCTTTGAACCCGGTTCGATCGTTGCGCTGGAGCAGCTCCACCTGCAATCCGCGCTGACGCAGAATTTCCGCTTCCTCCTGCGTGATCGTCCGCGTTTCGTCAGTCGAATCATCGAGAATCTGGATTTCAAAACGGTCACGCGGATAGTCTAGTTTCCCAACTGATTCGAGCAGGCGGCGAACGACTTTCGCTTCATTGAAAATCGGCAGTTGGACGGTCACGAACGGCAGATCCGCGTCAGCAGCTGCTGGCGGAATCGGCGGCGCGTTGTGCCGATGGCGCCAGTGCAAAAAAAGGATCACGTAGCGGTGCGCACCGAACAAACACAGTCCGCCTAACACGGCAAAATAGGCCGTGAGCCAAAGCGCTTGAAGTAACGGAGTCCAATCCACAAATCACGAACGCCCGCCCCGAAGCGAGCGTCAATCGGTGATTGCCGGCCTAAGAAAATCTCTGAGTCGGAAGTCTTGCTCGACATGAATTCTCTGCAACGTCTCATCCTTTCCGTCAGCGCGGCTGCGGTCATCGTTTTCATCGGCGTCGCTGTGATTTTTAAAACGAAGCTCCAATCGCAGGCTGCCGAGCATCAGAAAGAGTTGAATCGGAAGGAGGAGGATCTCGGAAAAACGGCGAGGGCCTTGCAAAGCAAAACTCAAGGCTACGAAGCGGCCAGCGCGGTTGTCGGTCGGAATTGAGCTTCCGAATTCGCAATTTCCAAAAAATGATCAGGCAGGCTTCCAGTCCTCGAAAGGAATCAAGGAATCCCAATCCGGCTCGAATTTTATGCCAAAGCCAGTGCCTTGTAGATGCAGGGAGGGGCAGAGGATTTGGCCATCGCGAATGTCCAGAAACAGCTCGCCGTTGCGCTCGACGTAGAGCTCTGGATGATTCTCCATCGTTAGCGCTTTTTCGTGCGCTGTCAGGTGGCTCAGGCCAAAGCTGTAGTGGTGGCCGTTGCGCTCACACTGATTGATGCCGAGCACGCCCAGCGCGGCGAAATCCTGATGAAGCGGGACGAGCGGCATGACCGAAAGATCTTCGCCTGACATGAACGCCTGTTCGCCGGTCGTCTCGCGGAAATAATTTACCCAGGCGAGGTTGATCAGCGACTTGATGAAGCCTTTGCAATTCTTGTGCGAGACGCCGCGGTAGCCGATCTCAAACGCGCTCAGGAAGGCTGCCGGGTTGCCGTCTGCTTCATCGATCACGAGAGGTTTCTTCGCGCCAAGCTTAGTGATGATAGACGTCGTGGCTCCGTTGTGAGTGGCTTTGCGGGTCAGCGGCTGCTCAATGAAGCTGATGTGATCAAACAGGCCCGGAGCGTCCATTTCGAGCTTGCTTATGAAAGCGGAAAACGCGCTGATGTCTTCGTAAGACTCGTTGCCGTCAAGCGTGATCACGGGTATCTCCGCATTCTGCGCGAGAACGCTCCAGATTGCTTCGAGACGAGCGAAATCGGTGTCGACATCGCCTGAGATCTTCGCTTTGAAAAAGCGCAAGCCATCGCGTTTGACGTAGGCTTCGAGTGTCTCCGGCTCGCCGTCATTTATGCGCAGCTCTGGCGGTAAATCTGCTTCTGCCAACGGGTCGGCCAAGCCAATCGTGTGGCGGATGTTGATGACGACTTCAGGACGATCCGGCAGCAGCTTCGAGATTTTGACGCCCTGCAATTCTTCGAAAAACGCGCCCGGGTCGATCAGCAGCTGCTCAGTCTTGAGCATCTCGAAAATCGTCTTGTCGTGCAGCCGGCAAACCGCGTCGATCATCGCCCGCTCGTAAAGCGCGGAGCAGAAGCTCATCGTCAGCTCTTCGTGATCCGACTCCATGCCGAGGAGGAAAGCGCGATCATAACATTGACCCCACTTTTCGAACGGGTCCGTAAATTCGGGATCGTCCAGATAGACTTCGCGCATCAGACTAACGAATTCGAGCAGCCGCTCGAGACGCTGTGGCCCGTCGTAGTCCTTGCGTTTGTCGAGCCAGCCAGCGGATGGTCGATCCCCTGACATGCCCACAACGCGCTTTCCAGTCGCGTCGTCGAGAACCGTCATCTTGCAGATGAGGAATCCGTTAGGGCGGCGTTTTTCAACAGGGGCCGGTTTCTCAGTCGCTGGCTGAGTTTTCGGGTTTTCAGCGCGTCCGGCTTTTCCAATTACAAAGCGGGCGCGGCCCGGGGGGAGGGGTCGAACAAAAAGTTCGATGGATTCAATCTGGTAGGCCATCGTGTCGGTTGGGGCTTTCCCCTTAACATGAAAACAAGACTGGGGCAGAGCCAAATTGAAATTCGAAAAATGACGCTGGCCGATCTGGATTTCGCAGATCGGGTCCGAGCAGCTGCTGGCTGGAATCAGACTCGCGCGGATTGGCGGAGATTTCTTGAATTCGAACCCGACGGCTGCTTTGTGGCCGAGTTTCAAGGTCAGGCGGCTGGGACGGCGACGACGATCACTTATGGAAGTGATCTTGGATGGATCGGGATGGTGCTGGTCGATCCTGATTTTCGGCGAAAGGGGATCGCGACCGAGCTGATGGAGGCTGCGTTGGGGTATTTGTCAGGGCGAGTCCGCTGCATCAAACTGGATGCGACTCCAGACGGAGCGAAAGTTTATGAGCGATTGGGGTTTCGAGCGGAATGGGAGTTGAATCGTTGGGTCGGGCAGGCTGTTTCGGAAAGTGGATCGGGGCGGTCTGAGCCGATTTCAGCGATGAGCGATCAATCTGTGTTCGGCGCGAATCGCGAAAGTTGGCTGAAGCTTTTGGCCAACGATGCGGAGACCGTCATTTCGAACACTCAGGCTTTGGGCATGATCCGCCGTGGAGTTCGATCCGATTATCTCGGCCCGATAACCGCTTCAAATGGAGAAGCCGGCGTTGAGCTGACTCGGCAGTTGCTAGATCGGTTCAGCCGCCAGACTTTCTGGGACATCCCAGAGCCTAACCGAGCCGCAATCGGGCTCGCGGAAGAGCGCGGATTTTCCCGAGTTCGCCCGCTTCTGCGGATGTGGGCTGGCGAGCAGCTGCTGGTTGGTCAGCCGGAATTGCAATTCGCAATCGGTGATCCCGCGACGGGTTGATCTCAGCTTGATTGAGCCCGGTTTTCGCGTTATGCGAGGCGCATGAAAAGAGAATTTCTGGTTTTCGGCGCGCTGTCGGTTTTTGCAATTCTGGCTCTGTCAGGATGCGGCGAGGAAGTCGGCGAGAATTCCGAATCGACCAGCCCGAAAGCACCTGATGATCTCTCGACGACCGGAACTCCGGTTCGGGATCTGATCGATCCGTTCGAGGGCGGCGACCTAACGGATTGGACGATGGAATCGGGCCTATGGACGGCGAAGGACGGAGTGATCATCGGCAAAACCGACGGCGAAATTCCGCACAATCAGTTTTTGATCTGGAACGGTAGAGATTTAAAAGATTTCGAGCTGACCTGTGAGCTGAGACTGATCGGAGACAACAACAGCGGCATCCAATATCGTTCTCAAGTTTTGACCGATGTCGGGTTCGACGTGATGAAGGGTTACCAGTGTGATGTCCATCCGAATCCGCCTTACACGGGCATGCTCTATGATGAGCGCGGTCGCGGGATTCTCGCGACCCGCGTTCAGAAAGTGGCGATCACGGAAGAGGGTAAAAAGATATTATTAGAGGATCACGGCGAGCCACCGGCGATCGATGTTTCAAGCTGGAACACTTATATGATTCGAGCCGAAGGAAATCACCTTCAGCACAAGATCAATGGCCAACTCGCAGTCGATGTGATCGACCTCCAGGAATCCGAGCGCGAGCTGACTGGGAAGATCGGGTTTCAAGTTCATCAAGGAAAGCCGATGGAGATCCACATTCGAAACATCCGAATTGAAGAACTGCCCGAAGGGAAAATCCTGACCTTAGGCGATCTCGAAATTCCAGCGGACGGCTAAAATCAATGGCGATTTAGGAAGACACTGTTCGTTCGAAGGGCTAACATCGCAAAATGGAAACTGAGGGAGCAGCGGAGGCCAAGCAGCAAGGTCGTTTCTGGAATCACAGCCCGATCGACATTCTTTTCGTCGGCTACGTGGTAGCGTTTCTGATTGGAATGGGCGTTTGGCTCTGGTACTTCGATCGGCTCGGGTTAGGATGGAACATCGCGATCGGCGTGGTTGCGGGACTGGGGCATTTCTACAATTATATCGTGGTTAACCACGAATTCATGCACACCCCGCCGTTTCGATCGAAGTGGCTGAACCTGGCTATGAACACTCTCTCCTCCGTCACGCTTGTTTATTGGATGAGCCTGATTGACGACGGTCATAAGCTTCATCATGCGTTTAATAATGATCCCAAGCGCGGTGGAAAAACGAAGGATCCGACTTCGACCTGGCTGAAAGGAAGGAACGGTCAGCAAGAGCCGTTGCTCAGCTACATTCTCTTGAATTTTATTCGGGTTAACTTGCCGGGCCCGTTCATGTCTGTCGTGCGCAGCGTCTGGACGAAGAAGAATCCCTGGCCGAGACGCCAATTTATTTGTGAGTCGATTGCTCTGGCGTTGACCCTTGGTGTTGTGATCGCGATCAACCCTTGGTTTCTTATTCCGATGGTTCTGTTTTCTTACGTCGGTTGGGTCCTGACCGATATGCAGAATTATTACGAACACTACCGGGCAGGAAGCCCGGGCACAAAGTATGCGAACTCCGTTAGCTACTACGGGAAGTTCTACAACATCATGATGTTTAACGAAGGCTATCACCAGGAACATCACCTTCGGCCGACAGCCCACTGGACGGAGAGACCGCAGCTCCGAGAAAAGTATCGCAAGGAAATGGAGGACGCTGGACACTACGTTTCCAAGGTGCCGCTTTCCCTTGGTTTTCTCGATCGCAGCCCGCCACCTCCGCCGAGTCCAGATGAATCTGAATCGGATGCTTTAGACCTTGGCAAGCAACCAGTCGAATCCGAATCGCCCGATCAGTGAGCCGTCAACGGCTTTGATTTCGATCTCGATTGTGGTCAAGGCCCGGCCTTTCACATCGACCATCGAGATGGCCTCGGCAACTGACGACCGATCCGTCAACGAAGTCGCGATCACTCGGGAATTCGCTGGCGCTGAATACTTGCTGTTCGCTCTGCGGACCACGCCGCCGATATCGACTCGCTCGCCTCGATGACGAATTAGAAACTCGCCGCTGCTGGCCTCAGCCAATGCAAACAGCGCACTGGCGTGGATATTTCCGAGGTGGTTGAGCAGGCGCGAATCGAAATTCAGGGCCAGCAGCTGCTCAGTGTCGTCGCAACGCTCAAAACCTAGTAGCGAGTTAAAGGGCAGATCGAGAACGTTCATAAAATCAGAGCCTGGGCGGGTTAAACGGAGTCGTCGGAATCTTCCCACTCGCCTTAGCCCGCAAACGCGGACGCAGCTGCTCAATCACGGCTTTGGCGTCTTCGTCAGGATCGATCGCGAGATTGTGAAACTCCATCGGATCGCTCGCGTGATCGTAAAGCTCGACTCCCGATGTGCCTTCCGCCCACTCCGTGAATCGCCAGCGAGCCGTCCGAATACTGCAGCCCATCACCGGCTCAGGCAGGCGGTCGTCTGCGGGGCGGAGAATTTGGGTGATCGCCTCGCCATTCCATTCCGCGATCGGATTATCGAGCAACGGCGTCAGGCTCCGACCTTCCAGCCGCTTGGGACCTGCCAAACCCGCTAACTCGACCAAGGTCGGGTAGACATCGACGAACTCCACAATCCGCGGGCTCGCCTGGCCATTCCCAGCTGAACTGGGATCGAAAATGATCAGCGGCGTCCGCGCGCCCTGCTCGAACAGCGTCCGCTTCTGCCAGATCCCGTTGTGCTCGCCAAGATGATAACCGTGATCGCTCCAGAAAACGACGATCGTGTCCTCTGTCAGCCCAAGCCGATCCAACGCGTCGAGCATCCGACCTACTTGCGCGTCAACAAACGAAACACATGCATAGTAGGCTCGAAGCGCTTTGCGCAGTGTCAGCTCGTCGAGATTGTAATTCGGGATCGGACAATTGTGGGCAAATCCCGGCACTGGAATATCGTCGCGATCGCCCTCCGGCGCGTAAGGTAGGCGCATTTCCTCAAGCGGATACATCTCGAAATATTTCTTAGGAGCGACGAAAGGCGTGTGCGGACGGAAGAATCCTGCAGCGATGAAAAACGGCTCGTTCTTCTTCTCCTCCATCAGCTTGATCGCCTCCGTCGCGATCATCCCGTCGGTCTGCTCCTCATCCTCACCTTCAGCGGCCAGCCAGCTCAACGCCCCGCTGATTTTCCGATGCGGTTCCGCGTTAAAAATCAATGCCTCGTCCGTCTTGTCTCGACCCTTCGGATTGATCGTTTGCTGCCAGGAAGGCGGATCATCAAACCCGTCCGTTCCGATGCTTGCCGGCACGTTGTAGTGATAGATTTTCCCAACTCGTCCAGCAAAGTAGCCTGCGTTCATGAACGTCTGCGACAGCGTGACTGCGTCCGGAACTTCATCGCGGAAATGTCGATCCAGATCGTAAACTTTGATCGTGTCCGGCCGCAGTCCCGTCATGATCGAGGCGCGGGTCGGATTGCAGAGCGGCAGCTGATTGTAAGCGCGATCGAAGCGAACCCCGCTCGCTGCCAGCCGATCGATGTTCGGCGTTTTCGCGACGAGATCGCCGTAACAGCCGAGCGACGCAGCCAGATCGTCGACCGAGATAAAAAGAACGTTCGGCTTCGAACTCGTCTCGCCCCAGCAGCTGCTGGCGAAGACCCCGACCATCGATAGAGCAATCCAGAAATTTTTGATCATGACAAGGCTGCGAACCACGGGCACCCGGTTCCTGGCTTCAACCTCGAATAGACTTTTTCCGTAAACTCAGTCGCTCAGACCTTCAGCCGCACGCTGCGCTTTTTGCTTAGTTTCAGCACGTCGCCGTCTGCCCAGGCTGGCTCTGCCTTCGGGTCCTGAAGCTTCTCATCGTTCAGCCGAATCGCCCCCTGTTCGATCGAGCGCCGGACATCCGTGTTCGAGCGCTTCTCCTTGATCGTTCGGAAACAGTGGATCGCGACGCCGAGCACCGAGCGGTCTTCACCGATCCTAATTTCCGGCAAATCCGCCTCCTGCGACCCGCGTTTGTCCCAAGCCCCACGCGCCTCCGACCCAGCAGCTGCTGAGTGATAGCGGGTGACGATTCGCTCAGCGAGTTGCTTCTTCGCCTCAAGCGGATGTCCATCTGGAACACCCTCACCGAGCAACATAAGATAATAGCGCGTCATCAGTTCATCGGACACGCTCATGATCTTCGCGAACTGCTCATTCGGCTCTTCACTAACGCCAACATAATTCCCTGAGCTCTTGCTCATCTTCTTCACGCCATCGAGCCCCTCTAACAAAGGCGTCACCATCACAACCTGCTGCTCCTGGCCCTCCGCCTTCTGAAAATCCCGCCCGACGAGGATATTAAACAACTGATCAGTCCCGCCCAACTCAACATCCGCTCGGATCTCGACCGAATCCCAGCCCTGCATAATAGGATACTGAAGTTCGTGAAGCCGCACTTCCTTACCCTCGTCGATCCGCGCCTTGAAATCCTCACGTTGCAACATCTGCTGCATCGTCACCCGGCTGTTGAGTCGCAGCACATCCTCGTAATTCATCTTCCGAAACCAATCGCCGTTGTAGACGATCTCCGTCTTTTCGCGATCCAGAATCTTGAACGCCTGATCCGTGTAAGTCTTCGCATTCACGAGCACCTCGTCGCGCGTCAACGGTGGGCGCGCCGTGGACCGGCCAGTTGGATCGCCTACAGTCGCGGTGAAGTCGCCGATCAAAAGAACGGCCTGGTGGCCCAACTCCTGGAACTGTCGAAGCTTCTCCAGCGGAACCGTGTGGCCGAGATGGAGATCCGGAGCCGTCGGATCAACTCCAAGTTTGACTCGCAATGGCCGATCGTAAGCGAGCTTCTCCGCGAGTTCCTTCTCACTGATGATCTTCGCGATTCCGCGAGTGAGGATTTCGAGTTGTTCCTTCGGCGGTGGAGTCTTTTTCATGGCAAAACGGGCAGGCGAGATCATGCCGACACAGAGCCAATTTGCAACCGCTGCGAGTCTCGATCCCGAATTCGGAATTCGGAATTCGGAATTCGGAATTCGGAATTCGAAAGTAAACTCGCCCCGCGTCCACTTTGATCGCCAGTATCTTCGCCTTCCACCCGCCCGTGCCGTCGTGAAACTCCTTGATCGTGAGGAAGAAGTGGCTCGGGACGGAATCGAACCGCCGATCCAATGCATTCCCCCGACGAATCCGATTTGTCGGGTAAAATCGACATCATTGACATCCTCAAACGTTGCCACTTTTGTTGCCACTGAACGATGTGCTTCGCCCGAACCGCCCGCATTACTGTGACCCTTGGGTGAAACCAAGTTGTCGGCGAATCGGGTCAATTTTTGGCGCGCGGTCGTGGCGTGCGCGACCCTCCTCTTCGCACTCTGGCCTTTCGGATTTCGGTTCTTGGGATCCTTGATCTCGTATATGCGGCGGTCTTCCTTCACTGTCTGGTGCGGCGGCGCGGTCACCCTCCTGGGCCGATGCGGCCCGTGGCGCATTCGGCTAGCGGGAGGCCGGGGTCGACAATCCAAGGAGTTCACCAAATCGACTGTTGGAATGAACTCGTAAATGGAGTTGCTGACTTCCATCAACCGTTGCCGCGCCGGGCCGTTTGCCTTAGCGCGACTCGATTGGTCAGCGTTGGGGAGCCGGTTCACCCGGCTCGATGTGATTCGCGATGTCCCGGATTCCCAAGTCGGAAGCAGGGAGGGCGTCCTTGACCCGCTGGGAGATTTCGTGCCCGCGACTGATAGATGGCATGGGGTTGTCAGGCGGAGGCAATTGTGAACGGCGAGCAATCGGTCTATTCTGGATGTACTTCGGCTACTTCGAGAATTCCATCACTTCCGGAACGGCGGCCCGCATCTCGAAAGCGAGTTCGTAGGACTTGATCCGCGCCCGCAGTTGCTGGTCGTCTGGATACTCGATTCCGAATTTGTGGGGTAATTACTTAATTTCCCAGGAAAAGTAACCCGGCCAGTCCAATCCCTCCCGTGCCTCCAAGTTGGAGCAACGATTCTCGAAATACACTGCCAACTGCCCACTCAGTTTCGTGAACGCGGAACGGGCCTCGCTAAAGCTCCCCATCAGGTAAAGGTCCCTCGCGCGGGCGAAGCCTTCCTTTTCGGCCCCTTCCATTTCCCAAGGGGTATAAAGATTCAGCGGAGTCTCCCGCCCCTTTACTTTTACACGATCAAAAAAGAGGTTTTCACGATCGTCTCCCAGTTTCTCGTTAAACGACTCCGAGAAAACAATCTCAATTGGATAATGGCGGGTCAACCCTTCGAGCCGGGCGGCCAGGTTGACCTCGTCGCCCAGCACGCTGTAACTGAATCTCCTCTCAGATCCAATTGCACCGGCTACCACAGTTCCACAGTTCAACCCGGCACCGACATCGAAACAGACAAGCCCTTCCGGTCCCCTTTTCTTGTGAAGTTCGCCAATCTGTCGGTGGCATTCGAGGCAGCATTTCAACGCATTGC
>JBLHKS010000174.1:0-14909 GCA_047620505.1 Verrucomicrobiales bacterium
CTCTTTTCGAGACTGATTCGAAGCCTGTAGATTCCGTCTTCTCAGCGTTGGGCTGCCGACCTCCTAGACCCCACTCGGCATCAAAAAATCCAGAAAGTTTTCCACACCGTTGATAAACTACACTGATTCTGGTAGACATATTTTTCGACAAAACATAACACATATTCAAAAATGGCAATACAGAGAGAAAGCAGCGTAACCTATTCGAAGTGGCCTGAGCTAAGATTGGCCATAAACGCGATGATCAGCAATGGTGCATATAAGCGGCTTGCTGACATTCACGCGGACATGGTTCAGGACCCCGATGGATTTGCCCACGCAAAGCACAGAATGCACGGCGCGACGTATGGACCCATTGGGCTACGGAGATTTTTACCATGGCACCGTGCATACTTGATCATGTTTGAGCGGGAATTGCGTAAAATTGACTCGACCCTCTCATTGCCATATTGGGATTGGCACAATGATGGCGGCAGACTAGTTGGGTTTACAGGGATCTTGGGGTTGTCCAGTGGACGCGATCTCGGAACGCTTCCAGGTCAGACGCCAGTTTCAGGTCGTCAAGAGTGGTTCGTTGACGCAAACACCTTTGATAGTTTCACGCAGTATACTGGCGAATATTATCCGTTTTCTCGAGCACTAGAATCTGGGCCCCATGGGGCAGGTCACAATTGGATCGGCGGGGATATGGCCAACACGATGATTTCTCCCAATGATTTTGTGTTTTGGCTCCATCACGCTCAGGTCGATCGCTATTGGGCCAAATGGCAGGAGAACAACCCGGGGGAAATGGCATGGCTTTCAGGGCGGGAAGCCCGTTTAGACCCATGGAGTTCTAAGTTCAATATTCAGAACATTAATGACGTCAGTAACCTAGGAGCCGACAGCTATGAATATGTTGATCCTTGAAGCGAGGCCGCATCCGAAATTTCACCTTGTCGAACAAGTGGGTGCTACAGCCGGGTTACCCGCCGCGAATCGGAGCGTCATGTCAATCATAACCTCATCCTTGAAGTCGAAGCGGCGCTGCCGGTAGCCTGTGGCAGACCCTAGACGTTCGCCTAAAAATTAGCTCATCAAATGATAGCCAACGCGGCCATATACATCGCTGATCCATCTCTTCTTGGCTCGCGCTTCTTAGACTGCCTGGAAGACATTCTATCATACGAGTCAATTAGTGACGGAAATCAGGCCACTGGAATCATCATCACCCTAAAGTGGGGAACGATGACCCTGAATTTCATGCCTTCCGACCAACTAGATCCTCACCTTCAGGGACTTATAGGATATGTCAGAGCACATATTGTTGATGATGACTCTCTTGGGTATGCTCTTGGCAGGTTGAATTACGTAAGAATGAGTTTGGGCTGTGTAATCGAACATGAAGAAGACTCTGACGACTTCGTTGACTTCCTGTTTAGATTCTTTGGATCTCTTAACGGATTGCTCTTCTTCTTCGACCGGCTCTACGATTTCACAGGAGATACGCTTGCCTCTTCACGGATTGATGACTAGCCAAACCAATGGTGAACAGTACTGTCCAAGGTGCCGGAGGCTTCAGATGTTCACTTTCGCGCGGTCCACGACGAATGCCCATCAGCCCAGGTGTCGATTGAGTAGAGACAACGGATCGGGGCGTTGGCGAGCAGCTGCTGGTGAGTATCGCCCGCGGGCAACGACGAGTTCGGCGCCTTCTCCCGTGAGGTCGAGGTGGGTGAGGAGCGCTGGGAGGTCGTTGCGGGATTTGAGAGCGGGGCGCATGGCGACGGGATGTAGCGGGATTGGCCACAATTCCGATGGTGGCGGTTAATTTAGACTCGGAATTCTGGCGAATTCCGCCACGATGAGAAGATGCGCTCCACTTACAATACGCATGTCCGTAAGCTGAAGGAAATCGATCTGTCGAGGGATGCCGAGACGCTGACGGCGTTGCTGGCGGAATGCCAGGGGTCGCGAGTGGTGCTGCGGGTGAAGCAGGGGGAGCGGAAGTTCGAGGTGACGAAGTCGGAGCCGGATCTAGCGGCGACGCTGGCGGAAGCGGGGGTGAACACGGAAGAGTGGTTCGACGCGGAGATCCTGACGCGGGATCCGGTTTCGAAAGGGCCGGATGTTGAGGGGGCGTTCGTGGATCGGAATGATTGGAACGCGCTGCAATGGAACGGGGAACGCGGGACGGGTCATCCGGCACCGGGCCCGCCGCGGACGACGCCGATGTTTTTCCGCGAGAACGGGAGCGCGGTGGATGTGATCGATTTATACGCACATGGAGGGAACCGGTCCCTCGGTTCCGCGGTCGACCGGGTTTCGGAAGGCAGGCCCGACGCGGACAGGGCCGACGCGGTATCGACGGAGCGATGCCATCCATTGATGACGGCGAAATCATCCGTGTTTCTGATTCTGAATGGACCGAGTTTCGACGAACGAGCCCAGCAGCTGCTGGAGAATCGGCCAGGAATCCTGACGTTCGGGGTGAACAACGGGGCGCACGGGTTCCGGCCGGATTTCTGGACGTGCGTGGATGATCCGTCGCGGTTTGTGCGATCGATCTGGGAGGATGGGCGGATCCAGAAGTTCGTGCCGATGGCGCATTTCGAGAAGCGGATCTGGGACACGGAACGGGAGGCGTTTTCGGCGGAGAAGGTGAAGGATTTTCCGAACGTGATCGGGTATCGGCGCAACGAGGCGTTCTGTCCGGGGCAATGGCTGGTGGAGGACACGATCAATTGGGGGAACCACACGAAACGCGGCGGAGGACGTTCGGTGATGTTGGCGGCGCTGCGGATCGCGTGGTTGCTGGGGTTTCGCCGGGTGTATCTGGTGGGCTGCGATTTTGAGATGACGTCGGCGAAGCGTTATTGGTTCGCGGAGCAGCGCAGCGAGCAGGCGATCAAGAATAACCAGAACAGTTACAAGCAGCTGGAGGAGTTTTTCGCGGCGCTGAAGCCGGAGTTCGAGCGGGCGGGATTTGAGGTGGTGAATTGCAACGCGGGGAGCCGGCTGAAGGTGTTTCCGTTCGCGGATCTGGAGGAAGCCGTGGCCGGGGCGGCGGTGGAAATGAGCGAGCCGACCGAGGGGATGTACGTGGATCGGAGGAAGGCGGGAAAAGCCGCTAGAATTCCGAGCGATTGATTCCGAACGCTTCGGGCCTCGGGGAATCTAAAGTCGCCGCATGCAGTTTCTGAACCCAGCGCTCGCCTTTGGTCTCCTCGCGGTTGCGATCCCGATCATTATCCACATCCTGACCCGCCAGACGGGCCGGACGGTCGATTGGGGCGCGATGCACTTTTTGAAGGACTCGCTCGTGATTCGGAATCGGCGTATCCGGCTCGAAGAAGCGCTTTTGATGGCCTCGCGTTGCCTGCTGCTTGCGCTGATTGCTGCTGCTCTGGCGCGGCCATTCATTCCGCCAGGCGTGAACGTTCCCTGGTTTTTCGTGCTGCCGCTGTTTTTCATCGCGGCGGTCTGTTTCGGCATCGCGATCGTGCTTTGGGAGGTGAAACTCTGGCGCTGGATTCTGCTGGCGACGGCGATCGTGGCGACGATCACGGTGATCGTGCTGATTCGTTACGAAAGCGTTTTTAACCTCAGCCGATTCAAATCCGGTGGTCGTCAGGACATCGCGTTGATCATCGATGCGTCGACTTCGATGGCGTTGGAAACTGGGGGCGTATCCAATTTCGATCGTGCTCGCAGGGAAGCCGAGACGATCGTCAAACGCTCGCCTCGCGGAAACACGTTCAGCCTGATTCTGGGCGGTCCGACTCCGTCAGCGCGGGTGCTGATTCCGACGACGGATCGGCAGACGATTCTCGAGCATCTCGCCGCGATGGAGGCGACGGGCCCACTTGAGGGCGGGATGGCGGCTTACGATTGCCTGACTCTGGCGGCACTTGGCCTGGCGCAGGGAAATTATCCGGCGAAACAGGTTATCGTCATCACGGACGGCCAGAGTGTCGGTTGGGAAACGAACAAACCGACTCGTTGGAATTTTCTGAAGGAGGCTTTCGCCGTTCTTCCATCGACGCCGCAGGTGATCGTGCGGCAGCTCGATTTGCCGACGAGTTTCCGAAATCTCTCGATCGCCGACATTTCGTACTCGCGGAAAATTATCGGCGTCGATCGACCCGTGAAAATCAGAGTTACGATCGAGAACACCGGCACCGAAGCGGTCTCGCCTGAAATGGTCGAGCTTACGGTCGGTGGTCAGAAAATGACCGACAGCACGCTTGGGCAGCTGCTGCCGGGGACGAAGGAGACGATCGAGTTCAGCCACTTGTTTGAAGACGGCGGCGCGCAGGAGATTCACGCGAAGGTTCTGGTAACCGACGACATCGTCCAGGATGACGAGGCGAGCAGCGCGATCAACGTGGCGAAGGAGCTGAGGGTTCTGTTAGTGGATGGAAATCCTGGCGGGCGGTTTTTCGATCGCGCAGCTTCGTTTGCTGGTTTGGCGCTTGCGCCGTCTCCGTTGGCTAACGATCCGGCAGTAGCGACGACGGATGAGGCTGCGATGCGGTTTCTCGTCGCACCGGAAGTGCTTCCGGCGATCGACTTGGCGACGATGGCTGAGTTCAATCAGTACGACGCCGTGATTCTGGCTGATGTTCCTCGTCTCCCACGCGGTGCGGCTCAGGCGCTCGAAGGTTTCATGCAGGAGGGTGGCGGCGTGCTCGTCACGGTCGGGCAGCGCGCATCGGAGGAATATTATAACACTTGGATCGGGGCGGACGGCCAGCAGCTGCTGCCGGCGAAGTTGGTCGAAGCGGTGGTGCCTGACTCTGAAGCTAATCCGGTTTCGCCTTCCCTCGACACGTTCCGACATCCGGCGGTTCGGTTGATTTCGAATCGGCTGGAAAGCGATTTCGAGACCGGAACGTTCGATCATTATTGGAAGCTGGAAGAGGCCGGCGACGCGGTTGTCGGCGGTCGGCTCAGCAACGGCGACGCCTATCTGGTTTCGCGCAAAGTCGGGCTTGGGAATCTGGTTATGCTGGGTTCCTCTTTGGATCTCCGCGCTGGAAACTTGCCGAGCCGTCAGTCGTTCGTCCCTTTCATTCACGAGATGGTCTACTTTCTCGCTAACCCGTCTTCCTACGATCTGAACCTCGATCCGAAGTGGGAACTGGCCCTTCATCTGAGCGGCGACGAGCACGCGTTTGCCGGCCACGGCCTGAAAGGGCATTACTACAAAAGCCGGACCGACAGCAAACATTCAGTCGAGCGAATCGACCCTTCGATTCAGTTCAATTGGCGTGGAGGAGCGCCAGCTGAAGGGATCGGCGGCGATAATTTCAAAGTGGAGTGGTCAGGGAAAATCCAGCCTCCGCGATCCGGGAATTACAAGTTCGAGTGTGAAGTCGACGATTATTTGACGGTCTACATCGACGGCGTTGAGGCGCTTCGTGGACAATCCGGCCGGCCATCTCGGGTCCGCACCGTCTGGCTGGATGCCAATCGCCTTCATCACATTCGGGTCGAGTACCACGAGGACAATGGCAACGCCTTGGCCACGCTTTTCTGGGAGAGCGAGCACATTCCAAAACAGGTCGTTCCTCCACAAGCGTTTCGACCGTTTTCAGACTCGGAAGACGATATCATCGCGAAATATCGGGTGACCGGCCCGAATGGAGAGCCGCGAATGGCGAACATCACGGCCACGCCGGGCGGTGCGGTTGCGAAGATCAAGGGTGATGTCGCCGCTGGCGTTTATCGAATTCACATTCCCGAAGACGAGCGCGCTAAGTTTGGCGAGTTGCTCGGCGAATCCGGGGTGACGATTCCGTTCACCGTGCGGCGCGATCCAGCTGAGAGCCGGCTTCAACCGCTGACTCAGCAAGACAAGGAATTCATGGGCGAATTCGTCGCTTTCGTCCAGCCGACCACGGCGGAAGAGGTGATCCATATTTTATCAGGCCAGTCGTTCGGCGAAGAGCTCTGGAAATTCCTCGCTGTCGGCGCGCTGATGTTCTTGCTGATCGAAGTCGCCCTGTCTCGCTGGATTGCGAGTTCGCGTAGAGCCGCTGAAGACCAATCGATTCAATTTGAGACCGAAGATACGGCCGGAGCTGCATTTCGATCGCAGTTGGCGAAGGTCGAGGCGGGTCGCTGAGCCGACAAAATCCCATTCGTTTTACAGAAAGACTTCCGCTTTCCCAGCAGATCATTCAGGATCACAATTCCAGTTCCAATCCGCTTTTCCAATTTCCAACGCTTTCCCCGGCGGCGCTGTCCAAGTGCCGTTGATCAGATTTTCTAAAACCCCATTTGTTGAAATCCTATGAGTTCTATCAGCTCTCCAATCACTGAGGACGGTCTGCGAAACCTCCCGAGACCGATCGTCGATAAGCTTCGGCGGATGATCTCGCGCGTCAGGCGGCTCGCCGTCATGAAAGGCCTGTTCACCGTCCTCGCAATCGGCCTTTGCTGCATCCTCGCGATCATGGCGATCGACGGTGCGGTGACGATTTTTTCGACCGAGATCCGATGGGGGCTTTCGCTGACTGCGCTCATCGTCACGGGCATCGCAACCTGGTGGTTCGTTTTCCGACCGGCGACCAGACGAATCAACCTCACGGCGATCGCGCGCTACGTAGAGGAGAAGCATCCCGAGCTTCAGGAATCGATTTCCTCCGCTGTCGAGCTGAACGCGAGCAAAGACCCGAACTCGATCAAGGGTTCGCAGGAGCTGATCAACGAGGTCATCAAAATGGCGACTCACGACGTCAGCACGGTTTCCGCTCGTAAAGAATTCGACTCTGGTCCGGTTCGCAAATGGGCCTACGTCGCGCTCGGCGTTGCCGGATTTCTCGCTCTGACGCTTTTGATCTGGCCGCCGGCTCGCACGCTTCTTGCCCGCGCGTTTGCGCCGTTTCTTGAGGGTGGAAACGCCTACGCCCACACGATGGATATTTTGCCGGGCCACATCACGGTCCCTCAGGGCTCAGACGTCACCATCGAGATGGCGATCACAAAACGCCGTCTGAACCACGCCGTTGTCCATCGCCGGGAGCTCGGCCAGGAAGAAATCGGCGAGGAGAGCATGGATTTGATGGGTCAGCAGGACGACGAAACCCGCAATTTCCAGCGGACGTTTCCGAACGTTCAGAAGAGCTTTCAGTATCGCGTTTACGCAGGCAGCGCGCTCAGCGGATTCTACGACGTCACGGTCGTCCCACCGCCGGTCATCGAGGAACTCACGGTCCGCTACGACTACCCGGAGTACACGGAAATTCCGCCATCTGAAGGCGTGAGCGAGACGGGCGAAATCCGCGCGCTCCAAAACACCTTGGTTACCGTTCGCGCCCGCACGAACCGGCCGATGACGGACGCGAAACTCCTTCTCGGCGTTCGGGAAAATGCTCCAAGCGAGCCCGAAGCTGGCGCGGATCCAAATGTGATCGAGTGGCAGTTTTCCCTCGCTCCACGAATGAAAGGCGAGTGGCACATCCAGCTCAAAGACGATTTTGGATTCGAAAACACGCCCACGTTCGCGACTTTTGAATCGATCCCGGATCGCGCACCGGCAGTCACTTTGATTTCGCCTGAAACTCGTGAACTCCGTCTCAAGCCGACCGAGTTTTTGCCGATCGATTACGGCGTGGACGAGGATTTTGGTTTCACGGCCGCCACGCTTCTGGTGAGGCTGAATGGTCAGGATCCACCACAGGAGATCGAGCAGCAGCTGCCAGCTCGCACCGGTCAAGGAGGAAGCAGCTGGACGGGATCCTCGCCGCTGGAATTGGCGAAACTCGATCTCGATAATATTCGCTACCTCACGGTTCAGGTTCAGGTGGAAGACAATTTGCCGACTCGCCTCAAAGGAACTCAAAAGGGCCGAAGCGAAGAGATCAAAATCAATCTAGATCGCAACGCGCAATCGCTTGTCCAACAGGTTTTCGAAGCGCAGGAACGCGAAATCCGTGAGGAACTTCAGAAGGCCAAGCAGGACCTTCAAGAGGCGTCCAACGAGCAGAAACAAGCTCGCGACCGGATGACAAAATCGGAGGAACTCACGCCGGAAGCGCTCCAGGATCTGGACGAAACCCGCCAACAGCTGGCTGAAGCCGAGGAGCGTCTGGAAGCCTTGGCTGAGCGAATGGACGAGACGGTTTTCGATGATCGGGCTGAGGAAATCGCCGCGATCGCTGAAGAAAACGTCGAGCCCGCCCGCGAGGAAGCCGAGACGATTCCGCTCTCCGACGATCGTGAAGAGCGACTCGCGCAGACCGTTGAGATCGACGAGGAAATCAAGGAAGCGTTAGAGCGGATTGACGACGTTCTCGAGAACCTCCAGGAAGCCAGAGAGGAAGTCCAAGCGGTCGCCGAATTGACTGAGGCAGCTAACGAACAGCAGCGTCTCGCCCAGGAAGCTGAAGAGATGGCTCAGGAGCAGCAAGCCGAGCGGGCCCAGAGCGACGCGCCGGAAAATTCTCCCGAAGACAAGAAGCTCACTCAGGAGCAAGAGCAGGAGCAGCGCGAGTGGCAGAAGGAGCAGGAGCAGGTTCAACGCGAGGTTGCGGAAATGGTCCGCGAAAACGACGAAGCGCTCGCCGAAACCCTGGAGCAGCAGGAGCAACGGGCTCAAGAACTCGCGGAGCAGGCTCAGGAACTTGCGGAGGATCAAGAGGAGATTCGCGAGATGACCCAGCTCGCTCGGGATCCTGAACAGGCTGAGCAGCTGCTGGAGGAGCTCATGACCGAGCTTCAGGAACAGCAGGACCAAATTGCTGAAGATGCGGAGACGCTTCAAGAGCAAATGGAAGAGCAGCGTCAGGAGTCGAACGAGCAACTTGACGAGGCTGTCGAAGATGCGCAGGAGGCTTCTGAAGAGTTAGCCCAAAATGACCCTCAGGGAGCCCAGGAGGACGCTGAGGACGCGGCTGAGAATTTCGAGCAAGCCGCTGACGATGCCGAGCAGCAGGCTGGCGAAAATGCGCTCGAAGAAATGGCCCAGGAGATGCTCGAAGACGCCGTTGAGGCCGAGCAGCAGCAGATAGCTCAAAACAATCCGCAGCCGCAGGAAAATCAGCCCGACCCTAACGATCAACCAGGCCAGAACGACAACGATACTCCGGAACCTGGCGAGCCGACTGCGGAAGAGCAGGCGGCGGCCGAGGCGCAGGCGGAAGAAAATATGGCTGAGGCGATCGCGCAGGTTGCCGAGCAGGCCGCTGAGATGGCGCAGGAAGATCAGGGCGCGCCAATCACGGAAGAGCAATTCGAGCAGGCGCTTGACCAGGCTGGCGAGCAGATGGCTCAAGCCCAGGAGGAAAACGAGGAAGCCAGCGCTGAGCAGATTGCACAGGCAGCCGAGGAAGCGCTCGATCAATTGGCTGAGCAAGCTCAGCAGAACGCGCCGAACGCCGAAGAAATGCAGGCAGCTGCAGAAGCTTTGAGTGAGCTGGCCGAAGCTGGCGATGAGGCGACTCCACGTGAGCAGGTGGCTGCTGCCGAAGCCGCTCAAGAGGCGCTCGCCGCCGAAGCTCAGGACCAGGCTCCGCAAGGTCAGCCGCAGCCGACTCCACAACAGCAGGAAGCGATGGCTGAGGCGCTTGAGCAGGTCGCGGACGCCGCAGCTGAGATGGCTCAGGAAGCTGGAGAGGCCGCGCAAGACGCCGTCGCTGAAGTGGCTGAGGAAGCAGGGCAACCCGAAGCCGCCGCCGAGGCTGCAGGCGAAGAAGCTGCGTCTGAGGCAGGTGAGCAGATCGCCGAAGCGCTTGGTGCAGCGGCCGAAGCGATCGCTGAAGAGTTTGCCGAACAACTTGCTGAGCAGGCAGGTCAGCCCGCTCCAGCAACGCCGGAAGCTGCTGCCGAAGCCGCTCAGGAAATGGCCGAAGCGCTTGCTGAGGCCGGAGAGCAGGCTCTCGCCGAAGCTGCCGCGGAGAATCTGGCCGAAACTCTTGCGGAAGCGCTTGCCGAAGCAGCTCAGCCCGGAGAACCCGCGCCAGGCGAGCCTCAACCGGGTCAGCCCAGCCCGGAAGCTGTTGCCGAAGCCGCAGAGCAGATGGCCGAAGCGTTAGGCGAAGCCGGCCAGGAAGCGCTCGCGGAAGCGATGGAGCAAGCCGCTCAGGCAGGCGAACCCGCACCAGCGGCCGACCCAGCAACTGCTGAGGCGCTCGCAGATTTGGGTGAACGTCAGGAAGCCGTTGCCGAAGCGCTCGAGGCGCTCGCAGAAGGCCAATTGGAAGAGGCGCTTTCGATGCTCCAGGAGGACGTTGCCGAGGCGGCTCAAGAATTGATGGCGGAATCGCAGGAACTGACCCAACAGGCGCAGCTCGCTCAACAAAACGCGCCAGCGAATCAGGCGAATCAGGCAGCTCAGCAATTCAGTCAGGCTCAAGCACAGGCTCGAGCCGCGACTCAGCAACTTGCGGCGGCCCAGCAGCAGCAGGACCAGGCTCAAGCGCAAGCCGAACAGCAGGCGGCTCAGGCAGCCGAGCAGGCAGGTGAACCCGCTCCAGCACCGGAATCGCCGCCCGCACCGGTTCCGCCAAACCAAGGCGAACAGTCTGTCTTGAACAATTCTCAGCAATCCCAGCAACGTTCTCAGCAAGCGCTTCAGCAGGCGGCGCAGAGATTGACTCAAGCAGCTCAGCAGTTTGGTCAGCAAGCTGAACAGGCAGCCCAACAGGCTCAGCAACAGGGCGAGGAAGGCGAAATGGTCGACGGCCAGGAACTCGCCGAGAGTTTCCAGGAAGTGTCCGAAGCAGCTCAGGCGGATTCGCCGCAAGAGGCCGCTGAGCAAGCACAGGAGGCCGCCCAACAGCTGTCTGAGCTCGCGCAGCAGGCCGCGCAAAACATGGGTGCGTTAAGTCAGATGCAGCAGCCGCAGCCCGGTCAGGGTGAGCAAGGTCAGCCGCCGGAAACTCCGCAGGAAGTGGCTCAGCCGAACGAGAGTCAGGAGAAAAGTGCCGACATCGCAGCTGACGGCGTTCCGCCAGAGCTCGTCAAACTTGGCGTCACCGCCGCTGATTGGGCGAAACTCAAAGGCACTCTTCGCTCGGATGTCACCACCGATGGCGGCAACGGTGCTCCCGACGAGTACCAGCCATTGGTGCGCGAGTACTTCAAAATTATCTCAGAGGAAGCCCGTAAACGAGACTAGATCATCATGATTCGAAGAGCACTTTTTATCGCAGCGTCAGGATTGGCATTTTTGTCAGGCCCGGCAACGGCCGACATCGCCCAGAACGTCTTTTCGCAGTACCGCGCGGAAGTCGACAAGGCGACGGACGACGCCCTGAATTTCCTCGCTCGCGAGCAGCAGCCCGAAGGCCACTTCAACGATACCTACGGTCGATCCACCGGAATCGTGTCGCTCGTTGGAATGGCGTATCTCTCAAAAGGACACGTGCCTGGCTACGGCCCGCATGGCGAACAGATCAACCTCTGCATCGACTACGTGATCAAAAGCAAGAAGTCGAACGGGCTCCTCGATGTCGGCGATTCCGGCCACGGACCGATGTACGCCCACAACATCGCGACGCTCTTCTTGTCTGAGGTCTCTGGGATGGTTGATCCTGAGCGGCAGGATCGTCTTGAGCCGGCTCTGGCGCAGGCGACCGAATTGATTCTCCGCGCGCAGGCGATTCCAAAAAGCCGCGGCCACGAAGGCGGCTGGAGGTACAAGCCGGACTCCCGCGATAGCGATCTTTCCTGCAGCGGCTGGGCGCTGATGGCGCTCCGATCCGCTAAACTCAACGGCGCGCCAGTGCCCGATGAGGCGATCCAGAAAGCAGTCGACTATGTCTTTAGCAAGCACGATACGCGCATGGGTCGTTTCGGCTACACCGATACGTCTGGACATGCCGAAACGTTAACTGGAAGCGGCCTTCTTTGTCTGGAACTCTGCGGTTACCACGGGCACGAAGCCACTTTCAAAGCAGGCGATTTCATCCTCCAGAATCACACTCGGCTCTTGAATCATTCGCACGAGTTTTACGGAAATTACTACAATGCTCAGGGGACGTTTCAGCTCGGCGGCAAGTACTGGGCCAAGTACGCCGAGTGGATGTACACGACCTACCTTCCTAAGCAGAAGGCCAACGGCGCTTGGACTTCACGCAGCGTCGGCAACGCCTACGGCACCGCGATGATGGTGCTTTCGCTCACCGTTCCGTATCGGCAGTTGCCGATTTATCAGCGCGACGAAACGGTCGACGAAAACACCTGATTTGTGGTGATGTCAGGGCTTCGGCTTTGACCCCCACCAAGTTCCGCCCGTACCGACAAAGTCCGGCTTCAGAAACGACGCAGCTTGGTTTTCGAGACTCGGCAACGTTTTCTCGCGCGTCCGGATTTTCTCCTGCTCGGCTTTCTCAGGACTGAAATTTGGATTCGGGTAAGGCATGTTCGCGTCCATCTCGTCGAGCCAGGCCATCAGCCGTTTGCCCATCGCTTGGACCCGTTCCGGATTCGCCGCCGCCACGTCCTTCTGCTCGCCCTGGTCCTCTTCGATCTGGTAAAGCTCGCGGCGATCGTCTTCATAATAGTGGATCAGCTTCCAGCCGCCTTCGCTGATGATCGCGCTCGGCTCACCTCCCTGGTTTCCGTAATGCGGGTAGTGCCAGAAAAGCGCGCGATCTGGAAACTCGCCCTCGCTCTTCAAGACCGGCACGAGGCTTTGCCCGTCAGCGTGCTGATCCGGCCGCGAATCGAGCCCTGCGAGGTCGAGTAAAGTCGGGTAGAAATCCATGTGGATCGCTGGGACCGCGCTTTTCGATCCCGGCTCGGCTACGCCAGGAGCCACGATGTAAAACGGCTCGCGAATTCCGCCCTCCCACTGCCGACCCTTGCCGCCGCGCAGAGGCAGGTTCGAAGTCGCCTTGCCATCGCCTGCCGAGACACCTCCGTTGTCCGAAGTGAAGACGATAATCGTGTTGTCGGTCAGCCCATTTCGATCCAGCGCCTCAAGCGCAAGACCAACTCCATCGTCCATCGCCTCGATCATTCCCGCGTAAACCGGATGGTCCTGGACCTGCCGAACCGGGCTCGTCCGATCGACGATGAACCGATTTTCGACAGCCGGCAGCTGCTGGGCCTTTTTCTGATACTTCGCCCACAATTCCGGCGTCGTCTGGATCGGCGCATGAACCTGGTAAAACGCGAGATACGCGAAAAACGGCTCGTCCTTGTGCTCATCGATGAATTTCGCCGTCTCCGCTCCTAACCGAACTGGCAGCGACTCTCCCGGAGGCCCATCTTCCATTTTGGGATTGTTGTAGGGCGAGAAAAATCCGCCTGGAGGCGACCCGCGGTGATGCCCGCCTATATTGATCTCAAACCCGTGATCTTCCGGAAACGACCCCTCTCCGCCAAGATGCCATTTTCCTGCAAAGAACGTCCGGTAGCCGCCTTCGCGAAACGCCTCTGCCATGCTGACGTCGTCGTGCGGAAGAACGTGATTGTACTTCGGCGGAAGCAGTTTTGTGTTTCGTTTCCAACCTTCTTCCTCAGCCGCGCCGATCCAATCCGTGATCTTCAATCGCGCTGGCGACTTTCCCGTCATGATCGCCGCGCGCGACGGGCTGCAGACCTGGCACGCCGCGTAGCCACGCGTAAATCGCATCCCGGACTTCGCGATTCGATCAATGTTAGGACTTTCGTAGAAGGTGCTGCCCTCGATGCTGAGATCGCGCCAACCGAGGTCGTCGGCAAGGATGAAAAGGACGTTCGGTTTTTCGGCGGAAGCCGCGGACAGGGTGAGAAGTAAAAAACAGAGCAGTCGTTTCATGAGGCGAAAACCCTCGCGACAGCGTGGAGTTTTTCAATCAGAGATCGGCAAGGAGAGCCACTCTTTGCCTTGTTCGCGATTCGCGAATCGAAGCGGTTTTCCGCCAATCATCGGATTCGGAACCCGGATGCGGATTTGCGCGGAGTTGGTTTTTTCGGGATCCAAACGAGCCGTCCAGATTACCGAATCGCCGGGAAGAATTCCGGTCAGCTTCCAGGTTTCCTGCGTTTCCTTCCAGATTTCCGCGCCGTCGCGAAACGCTGCGAGTTCGACTGGCCAGTCGACGTAAAACGGCGCGACGCCGCGATTTTCGACCGTGAGCGTGAGCAGCTGCTGATCGCCGTCGGGTTTCAAATCCGCTTTCGAAATGTGAAACTCGTAGCCCATCCGGCCGACTTCCTTCAGCGCGCGTCTGCGGCGTTCGGGCGGAAGCGGAAATCGCTTTTCGAACAGCCCTGAGTCCATCAGCCAGGTCGCGTGAGTTTCTTCAACGCATTGCCGAAAATCCTGGGCCTTGCGATGCGGTTTACCCGTGAAACTGGTTTTCCAAAGCTCCGGACGCAGCTCGCCGCCGATCGGCTGGGTTTTCCATTTTTCGAGCGCGTTCGCGTCTTTCAAGAGCGGAATGAAATACCAATCGTCCTTCTTTTTTCCGGTATCGAGCGTGGCCCAACCGAAGGAATCATCGTGATAACCGAATGGCCGTTTGTGATTCGCCGCCTGCCCGTAGTGACCGTCTTTGGCCGGGTATCGAAGGAGAATCGGGGTGTTCTGGAATGCGTTTTCGTAGGCTGTCAGGATTTCCTCCTGAACTTCGAAAGAAGCCCAGAGTTCCTCTTTCGGATAAGTGTGCCACTCGCCCCAAGATCCTAACAATCCCGCCGTCAGGCACGCGATCCGAGGATCGCCGTCATACTTTTCGCCAAACGCGGCGATGAATGATTTGAGCGCAGCTCGCAGCTGAGGATCTTCGTAATTCGGGGTGTGGTTTTGGCCGTCGTCGCTTCGCCACTTGGTGATTTTCAGCCCGCCATCGATCAGAAACTGGGTCGCAGCGATCGGCTTTCCAGGATACTCCAGATAAACCCGAAAAGTCAGCTGACAGCCGCGTTCCTGGGTCAGTGTCAGGGTTTTCTCGATCGGCTCCCAGTTGAGCTCGCTCTCGCCGGTCATGATC
>JBLHKS010000175.1:0-14710 GCA_047620505.1 Verrucomicrobiales bacterium
AATTGCGCGAGCCGGAACTCTCCGAAAAGCTCACGATTCGGGCGGGGCCGGGCTCCGTGGCGGACGTGCTGTTGATCGTGACTTCGATCGTCAGCTGGTTCGATTCGCGGCAGGCAGCCAGCAGCTGGTCCGCGTCGGGCGCAAGGCAGGCACCGCCGTCGACCACCATCGCAAAATCGTGGTCGAACCGGGCCCTGCCTCTTTTTTCGAAGTTGGCGGCGACGGTTTCGCCGGTGGCTACCCGGACTTCGTTTCGTTTCTCGTCGGTTTGAAACAGAAACACCAGGCCTTCCCGGCTGGTCGGCCAGGTTTCCGGGCTCACAGCTGGTTGAGGGACTCCTACGATTTCAACCACCGGAGCCGAGTCCACGGCGGCTGTTTTAATCCCGGCGCGCTCCAGATGAACATCCGGGTAGCGGTCGGTGCCCTCATCGAAAGTGTAGCGCGCGGGCCGGCCGGTCAGTTCCAGGGTTTCGGGGTCCATTGGCGCGACGAAAATATCGTAGTCTGATTTGTTATGATCATGCTGGCCAGACGACGACGCCCCGATAGCGAACAGATTGCCGCAACGCGAAACCATGGGAAAATAGATTTGATTGCGCTCCCGCGGCAGCCGGTCGTCGCCCCTTTCCATGATCGGCGACACCTCTCCCGTATCGAGCCGGATTCGATTCACGGGGCCGCCTCCGCCGTTCATCCAGAAACCCCACTTGCCATCGTGGGTGACGTACGGTTCGCACCCTTTGAAACTCTTTTGTCCGGCTATCCTGGGGGAATCCGGATTGTAGGGAGGAAAAACGACCTTTTTGAACGCCGCCGTCCGTGTGGCGTTGATCAGGTAGCCGCCTCCGGCTGTGCGCTGCGTTCTCCTGCCGGTCGCCAGATTCAATTCCAAGGCCCGCCCGGAAGGGTCGCAGTAGACCAGATTTAGATCATCGATCCAGACGATAGCTCGGTGTCCTCCCACATCCGCCGCTCGGGCATCTCTGACAACAGAGCGATCTCCGCCGCCATCCGGATCCATCATTCGCATTTCCGTGTACTGCCCCTCGTTGAATTCGCCGCCATATCCGCTAAGCCCTTTCGGATAGCTCAAGTAGGCGATTGCCTCTCCGCCGGGTGAAATGTGGGGGCAGAAGTGATCCCGCTCATGTTCGTCTGGCGAGATTTGACGGGTTCCGGATCCATCGAGCCGGCAAGTCCAGATCCGCCAGTCTCCAGTGCGGTTCGATTCCCAGACCACAAAACCGGACCCCAGCCGAAGGATCGAATCCTTGTCGCGACCGCCGCCAGCGTCATCGGTGCATTGGACCGCCGCCGCGAGCGCCAACAGCAAAGGCAAAAGTCTCAACATCGAGGGAAACGGCGGGATGTGAGGGCGAGTCATGGAGTGATCGGCGAAGGAAGGAAGGAAAGGTTCGGTGGTTGGTTCTCGTTCTCAAGTCGATCGGAAAACAAAAAAGCGTTTATGAAAAAGAGCACGGCCGGCTTCACCTACCTATACTGTGTCCGCCGATTTCAGGAATCTGGTTAAAAAACAGGACGATGAATGTTACTGGATTCTCCAACGAGACCTGCCCTCGGTTCCATCAATCGACGAACCATTCGGGAAAAGAGTGAGCACGTTTTCCCGGGATGAAGGCTCGTTGTCAGATTCCGACGAAGGTAAGCATGGCAAGTTCACTTTGAGTGCTTTCACGCCGAATCCTCAACCGTCGTAGCGAAGCCAGAGCCAGCTTCTGAACCGGCGATGTGCCGCCTCGATCCCGATGAGCAGGGGAAAGAGGACTGAACTTGACCTGGGAGTTGGCCTGCATTTAACGCCCAATTCGTTTCGTTTTCCGCGCCAAACTTTCTTTTCTTTCGCGGATTCTTTGCCATTCTGCCGGATGAAAACTCTCCCATCGGTCCTCGGGACCTTTTTCGTTGCCGTTTCCCTGACTTTCGCACAGGGAGGCAAAACCGAGAGCCTCGTTGGGAACTGGCTAGGACATGAAGAAGGTGATTCCGGCGACGATGTAGCCTTGGAGTTCAAAGCAGACGGCTCAGGATCCTTGAACATCGAAGGAGAAGCGGTCCCGATGACTTATAAGGAGAATCGGTCGGTCAAGCCGCACCAACTGGATCTAACGCTCAAGCTTCCCGGCATGCCGGAGGCCCAAACGATGCTGACGATTTTCGAAGTCGTCGACGCTGACACCATCAAAATTGCGGAACCCGCCGAAGTTCGCCCAGTCGATTTCAGTGAAGGCGACAACCTGATTGCGGAGCGACGCGGTGCCGAAAATGTGGGCGTTGCCAAACGGCTGATCGGCAAATGGAGCGGCGAGGAGCCGGACAACGGCGACGAAATCTTGCTCGAATTCGCGGAGGACGGAACGGGTTCAGTTGGTGAAAAGGGAAACACAGATCCTTTCACTTACACAGTTGAAGGCACCGAAGCTCCTTACAAATTGACCCTCGATATGGACGGAGAGTTGGCCTCGACAATTTTCGAGTTTCAAGGCAAAGACGCCGTGAAGATCGATGAGCCTGATGAATCAGCCGGTGAAGAATTCAGCGATAGCGCAATCGTTTTCCATCGCGCAGGGGCTGCTGCTCCGGCTCCCGCTCCCGTCGCGTTCAAAGGCAAGCCTGCGAAAGCGATCGTCGGAAGTTGGGAGATGACCGAGCCTGACGATGGCGTTGCCCTGACTTTCAATGCTGACGGAACCGGCACGCTGTCTGAAGGAAACGACGATGAGGCGATGAAATACGCTTTGGACACGTCTGTCGTGCCAAACGAGGTCGCCATCACGATCGACGGTGAGACCAAGTATTCGCTGTTTGAGTTTGTGACTAAAAACAGCTTCTTGATTACCGAGCCCGAAGATGAAGTCCCTTCCGATCTGAAAAGGGCGGCGACTTTTGAGCGGATCAAAAAGTAGCCCTCTACTTTCCGATCTCAAGTTCGAGCCAATCTGCCATCCGGTCTGCCCAATGGCTGATCGGCAACCCGCGGTCCAGATTGCCGAAGCCGTGGCCGCCCTGGCTGTAAATGTGCAATTCGGTTGAGACGTTGTTCTTGCTGAGTTCGGTCGTCAACGCAATCGAGCCGTTCACGCCGGCTGCACCACGATCGTTGAACGCGTGAGCAATGAACGCTTTCGGGCTGGCTTTGGTGATCTCGAGAAGATCGCTCAGGCCGTCCTTGGCTTCGTTTTCGAGATAAGCCGGATAGATCAGAACCGCGAAATCGGCCTGTTGCTCGGTTGGCAGCTGCTGGGTTCCTTTCGCATAGCAAGCGACCGCAGCGAGGTGTCCGCCGGCTGAAAATCCGCCGATTCCCAGCCGATCCGGATCGATTCCCCATGCCGCTGCGTTTCCGTGGGCCAACTCAAGCGCCTTGCGGGCATCTTCAAGCGGTGCCGCGTGACCTTCGCGATTTTTGCGGCGTGGGACGCGATATTTCAGCAGCAAAGTCGTGAATCCGCGTTCCTGAAGAAACTCAGCCACCATCACGCCTTCGTGCTTCCACGCCAGAATGCTGTAGCCGCCACCGGGTGCCAGAATCAGAGCCGGTTTCTTCGCCGCGTCGCCCTTGCCTTGATAAATTTCGAGTGTTGGGCGAGTCACGTTCGTCAGGCGAGTGATATTTGGATCGTCGCCTTCTTTTGTTGGCTTCCACGCTTCATCGCCAACGTTCTGGCCTTCCTCATTCGGCGCGCCGTCCGGGAAAAGCTCGACGGACTTCCAAGGCTCAGCCGCTTGAGAAACCGAGACGGCGGCAATCGTGAGGATGCAAAAAGGGATTTTCATGGAGCCAAGCCTGAAGCGGTTTCTCCGCGATTCAATCCCGAAAATCGGCCGAATCATCCGAAACGAATGACTAACACAGCAAAAATTGCGTTGCGCCGTCGCTGGAAATCTTCAGGCTGACGAAATGGCCAGCATCGGAACTCCATTCACCGCAAACGCAACCAAAGTCCTGCTCTGCGGCTCAGGCGAACTCGGTAAAGAAGTCGTGATCGAACTCCAGCGCTTCGGCGTTGAAGTCATCGCGGTCGACTCCTACGAAAACGCTCCAGCGATGCAGGTCGCGGACCGCGCGCATGTGATTTCGATGCTCGACGGTGATGCGCTACGCGGAGTGATCGAGTTGGAGAAACCGGATTTTGTCGTGCCTGAAGTCGAGGCGATCGCGACCGATGTTTTGCAAGCGTTAGAGAACGAAGGCGCGACGACGATCATCCCCACTGCGCGGGCAGCGGTCCTGACGATGAATCGCGAAGGCATCCGCAGGCTCGCGGCTGAGGAACTGGGTTTGGCAACTTCCCCTTACCGATTCGCCGCGACCGAAGGCGACTACCTTTCCGCGATTGCCGAAATCGGACTTCCCTGCGTTGTTAAGCCGATTATGAGTTCGTCAGGCAAGGGGCAGAGCACGCTCAGGACAGAGGCCGACGTCGAGCCCGCATGGCGCTACGCTCAGGAAGGCGGTCGGGCCGGCGCAGGCAAAGTCATCGTCGAAGGATTCGTCGATTTTGATTACGAAATCACCCAGCTGACCCTTCGGCACGTGGGCGGAACGGCGTTCTGCGATCCCATCGGCCACATTCAAGTCGACGGCGACTACCGCGAAAGCTGGCAACCTCAGCCGATGAGCGCAACCGCTCAGGAGAAGGCTCGCGACTACTCGAAAAAGGTCACCGACGCGCTTGGCGGGCGCGGAATTTTCGGCGTCGAGTTGTTTGTGAAAGGCGACGACGTGTTCTTCAGCGAAGTTTCGCCAAGGCCGCACGACACCGGGATGGTGACGATGATTTCGCAGGATTTGAGTCAGTTTGCGCTTCACGCCCGAGCGATTCTGGGCCTCCCGATTGCGAACATCCGCCAGGTCGGTCCATCCGCCAGCGCCGTGATTCTGGTCGAAGGCAACAGCGAGCAGCTGCTGTATTCCGGATTGGAAAACGCGCTCACGGAGCCGGACGTTCAGCTGCGTTTGTTTGGAAAACCGAAAGTTGCCGGACGCCGTCGAATGGGCGTTTGCATCGCGCGCGGGGAATCGATCGAAGCGGCTCGTGCGAAAGCACGCAAGGCAAGCGAAGCGGTTGAGGTTCAGCTTTAGCGCTGGAGTCGAGTGCCGTTCACTTGCCAGCTAGACGGCGCGTTTGTTCGATCATTTCCAGCAGCTGCTGGACGCGCGGATCATCGAGTTTGCTTTGCGGCAGCTCACGAATCAGCTGTTCGAGACGGGGCAGATCGGCGGATTCCCCAATCGGATCGTTCTTGAGTTTGGCTCCGAGCAACGCGGCTGTCGTGGCGATTTTGATCGAGGCTGAAGCTCGGTTGATCGACGGCGTTGTGGGTTCGTAAGGGATCGGCCAACGGCGCTCGACCATCTTGCCGCTCGCCATGTCGCGGAAGCGCACGGAGACAAAACCGACGTCGCCTTCGCCGTTTGGCATCGGCTCAAATTGATAGAGCGCGACTCCGGCTTCTGCCGCCGCCAGCTCAGCCGCATCGACGGCGTCGTTGCGGAAATCTTCGGTCGCGAGACGGTGTTTTTCGTAGCCGAGAAGTTTGTAATGGCCAACGCGCTTCGGATTGAACTCGACCTGCACTTTGACGTTCATCGCTGCGGGTCGAAGCGCGCCCGCGATCTGGTTTGCGAAGCCTTCATCGGCGTCAGCCGGGCTATCGAGGAAATAATATCGGCCGTCGCCTTTCCGAGTGAGCGCCTCCAGCGTCTCGTCGTTGAAGCCCTCAGCACCGACCCCGGCCGCATCGAAAGCCAGCCCATTGAGGCGCATCGATTCGACTAATCCGGCTAAGCGGTCGGGGTCGGCATCACCGAGATTCGCGGCACCGTCCGTGATCAGCACGATCCGATTCTGGGCACCTTCAAGCTTCTGTTCTTCGGCCTTGCGCATCGCGAGGCGAAGCGCGGCTTCGAGGTTGGTCCCGCCATCGGTTTCGTATTTGCCGAGATCGGAAGTCAGGCTGGTGACGGCTTCCTGGCCGCTGACGCGATCTGCGAGGAGGCGCGGCTGACGCGCAAAAGTGATCACGGTGACCTGATCGTCCGGCAGCAGTTGCTGGGCGAGAAGTTCGAGAGCGCGTTGGGTCGTTTCGCGTCGATCAGCCCGCTCCATCGATCCGGATGTGTCGAGCAAGAGCGTCAGGCGAAGTGGCGTCTGGTTGGAACGCCCGGCTTCAGCAGTGCGCATCGCGATTCGCATCAGATTTCGGCCAGCGTGAAACGGGTGCGCGGTCTGTTCGTGTCGGCAGGCGATTTTGTCCTGCGCGCTTGGTGCCGGGTCGCCGTAATCGAAGGCGTTGACGAATTCTTCGATCCGGATTCTGGCGCTGTCAGGCATCTGACCGCTGGCGAGGCTGGATTGAGCGAGTTTGAAAGAGACGTCACTGACATTGAGCGAAAATGTCGAGAACGGCTCGTTAGCGGCGAGGATTTCGGGAAACTGAACGGGCTGCAGGGTGGCCTTCGCTGGACTCTCGGGATTGGTGCGAAGAAACTCGAGCGCTTCGGAAAGCGCGACGTCTTCGAATCCAATCTCCGGAATCGTGATTTGAGCGAGCTTTTCGCTGATGTGCTGAATTCCTTCAGATTCCGTTTCGCTGGGTTCCGCTGGGTTGAGAATCCCCCCATCGAGCCCGTACGGGGGTGCCTGAAGTTCCCACAATTTCGAGACCTCCGTCAACGCATGAGCCCGCATGTGATCGTAGGCGGTATCGTAATAATTTTGTTTTTCCTCAGTCAACGCCACCATGCCGCGACGAGCGGATGAGTTGTAGGGATCGTCTCCAAGAACCTCGTCATAGCTTTCCTCAGCGGCTTCGTCTGCCTTTGCTACGAGCTCCTGCCTCCTCGTGATTCCACGCTGGGCGACTTCCGGGACCATCAGCGATAAATTCGGTAGGCTGTTCTCTATTTCTTCGCTCGGCTCGCCCGCCAAATCTCGCCGTGTTGCGAGATCCAAGGTGCGGTTTTTGCCTTCGATATTGATTTCCAGATCCTGTGAGCCGTTTTTGTAGGCCCCGAAAGTCCCGGCGAGCACGTCGCTTCCCTTGATCCGGCTGTCGCCGTCAGCAGCTGCTGGCGGGAACTGCAATTCATCGACCGCTCCGTACAACCGATTCAGCTCCTTGGTTTCCCTCTCCAATATAATTGAGCTGAGCTGCGTTGCTTCCTGGAGTTCACCGGATTCTTGAGTCGGTTCCATCCCATCGGTCAAAACGACAACAGCTCTCAGAGGCGCCGCGGCCTCTTCTGGTAAAGCGCCCACTCCGTCGGAGTCGAAGTCCATTTGCTCGATGTTTTTGGTCACGCGGGTGGCGGAATCTTGCCCCTGGTATCCTCCGCCGATCACAACCACATCTCCGCCGATCGCCGTGACGCTTCCAAAAATTTGGGCCGAATCGCGGGAATCCACGTCAATCTCGTCACCGTTGCCGATTCGCACGCGAGCAGAAACTCCAGACCCAGCCTGCCCCTGGAGTTCGCCCCGGAGACCCTCCTCACTACCCGCCCAAGCGACAATTTCGCCCGAATTTTTGCCGCTTTCGTCCGAAGGCCGCTCAAAAGTTTCGGCACCAGAGTCAGCCTGCCATTCAGTCTCCAAGGCGGTTCCATTCGTTTCCAATTTTTCGGAAGAACCAGCGGTGACCCAGTCGCGACGAAACCGACTTTGGCTATGCTCGATCTCAATGTCCTTATTGAAAAGTCCTGCGTGATCCTGGGCCAAGTTGTTGAGAGGCGCTCCTTTTCCGACTGTAATATTTCCCTGCATCACACCGCTGACCTCATTTCCGCCATTTCCGATATCGGCAAAAGTGTCTCCGCTCTTGGCATCGCCGTCTGCACCGAGGACGACGACTGGGTCGGCATCGCGCACGGTGAGGTTGCCATTCACAGTGCCCCTGGTGGATCTCCCGCCGTGACCGATTATGGCGAAAGCATCTTCGGCAGCGGGTACCGGCGTGCCGAGAATTTGCCCATCGCCAGCTGAAGAAGCCACGGTGACGTCGCCGCTGTGCGCGCCGTCGGCGGCGTATCCACCGTGGCCGAGTTGCGTGTAGGTGCCAACGCCAGAGCCTCCGGAAAACGTGATGTTTCCACCAGCGGTCACTGCGATGTCGGCTGATTTTTCAGCGAGATCAGTATCGGAGTCACCGGGTTCGACCATGGCCCAATAACGATTACGGTCCGGGGGCGTCATCACATCTCCATCTCGGCCTTTTTCCCAATTGTCGTCGTTCCTGGGAACGGAAGTAACCCGAGGTTCGCCTGGCGCGATTGCTAAATCTGAAGTGCTCCCAGCCAAGCCAGTGAAGCCATCGGAACGACCTACGTCGCCAGCTTTTGTTGTTCCCGATGGTTCTTCATCGGCTTTCCCTCCCCATTTGAACTCGTTCGAGTCCGGTTCGTCCGTTCGAAGGGCAAGATCGGTCGTTCCAAATTTAAATCCCGGCGTGTGGACTTGATCGACCCGACGATGCGGCTCTCGATTCATCCAAGCGAGATCCTCTATCACTTTATCGCCATCGGGGGACAAGTCGTGCGTCGTCACCGTCGTATTTTCAGTGAGAATCACATCGGAATCATGCGATTGAAGCGTGGGATCAGAATAGCCGCGTTCAATCGAAGGACCGCTGATACCGAGCTGTTCGGAAGCGAGAAGGTTCTCTTGGGGCTGACCCTGACTGCGCAGTCGTCGAGTCACATCCTTCGGCAAACGACCCGAGTGCTCGATGCCTAAGCTCTCGTAAACATAGCCAGATGAGGCGTCGGCCCGGGCGTTTTGAAATGTTTCGTCGTCTGCGCCATTTGCCGTTCGATTAAACGCCGGGAGATCGGCCATCAGTTCGCTGGAACGAAGTTCTTCATCTTTCTTCATTCTTATCTGCTCTCGAAGGTAAGACTCTTCCTCCCGAGACGTTCCTTGGACTCGAACCGAATTGAGGCGGCCTTCCACAACGACAAGCTGGGCAACTCCGTTCGTTAGGTCCTGCTCCGGCACTAGCACGTCAACAACCGGGCGGTCACTCGTGCGATAAGCCCGGATCGTGTCGCGAACCATCCCATCTAGAGATTCCAACGAAACCGGCTCGCCAACATATTTGTCGAGGACGGCTCCGACTTCAGCCGGCATGTCGTCCAGGTCGTTCAAGACACCGCTGACGCCGGCGATGCCTCCCGTTTTCACGTCGGCCGGAGTTGGAACCAGAACTACGCCTTCCAGTCGATTGACCAACACATTTTCGTTAGAGTTTGGAGGCATCGGCGGCTGAGGAGCGGGAGGAAGAATTCCCTGACCAAGCGCTACGTTCGAGCTGCTCTTGCCTGAGCTTTTTGGAACGAACGTCGGCGGCTCAAATTGCGGCCAGCCCCAACAGGCATCGCCAATCGACTCATCGAAAGCCAGAGCTGGAGTCTCGTCTCTCATCTGGGTGATCAGCTTGGTTCCGTGCCGACCGAAGACAAACCAGGACCCTGCGACGCCGATGACGAAGGCCACGAGCGCCGCAGCAGCTGCTGGCAGGATCCACGTGGGAAGCTCCGGCCGAGCAGGCTGAGATTTCGGCTCCGGCACGCATTCGCCGAGGTGATCGTGAATCGCGTCGAGCCCCAGAATTTGCTCCTCCCGCCGCTGAGTCGCCACCCGCATCGCCTGCTCGAAATGCTGTGCTTCGACAAAAGCCTCAAGGTCGTCCGAATTCTCGATCAGCCGTCTCGTTAGCCCCTCGCGCTCATCTTTCGCGGGTTCCTCGTCGAGACTCGCCACGAGCAGCCGCGCAAATTCTTCGTCGGATATTTTCATGGCTTACCTCCGCTCGTCTGAGTTTGCGCCTGCATCCGTCGCTCGACGCAGGCCTTCAGCTGCTCGCGAATTCGCTGGAGCGTCACCCGAATCGAGCCGCTTTTGCGATTCAGTCGCTCGCCGATTTCCTTCGAATTCAGATCTTCGACGTACTTAAAACGTAGGAGTTTGCGAGAGTCGCCCTGGAGCTTTTCGAGACAAACGTCGAGCGCTGCATGTCGATCGCTGGTCACTGCCGGAGCCGGTTTCGCCCAGGATTCGGTGAATTTGTCGAGCAACTCGCTATCGAAAGTCACGAAGCTTCGCGCCTCATCGCGGTGAAAGCCGAGCACGCGGAATTTCGCGAATCCGAGCGCCCAAGCGATGAACGGTCGATCCGGATTGTAGTCGGCGAATTTTCGAATCAGCACGTCGGCGGTTTCCTGGACGAGATCCCGAGCAGCCGCCGCGTCGCGAATGAGGGAATGGATGTAGTTGGAGACCGAAGGCTGAGCTTCAGTCCACAACCTCGCGAATTCCTCTTGTTGAATTTCGGTGAGCATGGCGTTGGCGGGTATTTCCGCGGATCCGCCTCAGTGTAACAGATTTTTGTGGGCAGGGGGGCGAGCGTGTGGATTCCGAGCTCTGTTTGGAGTTGATGCGGGCCGCTACGATCCGCTAGGGTGCGGGATCATGAAATGTCTCATTTTTCTGTTTGCGCTCGCGTCTTTAACCTCGGTCCAGGCCGAAACTGCCCAGCAGCTTCTGGAACGCAGCCAGACCACAGGCGGACTGGTCGTCCATCTAAATTGCGGCGACGGAAAGCTGCTCGCGGAGATCGCCGAAGGCCGTCCCTCGATCCTCGTTCACGGTCTCGACGCGGACCCTGGCAACGTTCAAAAAGCTCGAACGCTGCTGAGAGACTCCACTCGTGCATCGGTCGAATTGTGGACGCGTCAGGATCGACTTCCGCATTCCGAAAGGCTGGTCACGCTCTTGATTGCAGACGGCGATTCCGGTTGGCTGACGGATGCAGAGGCGCTTCGCGTGCTCTCGCCGAACGGCGTGCTTTTGCGGCGTGACGGCGATGCTTGGAAAACCCTCCGGAATGATCCCAGCGACCCGAGCCAGGACTGGACCCACTACCAATTCGACGCGAGCAACAACATGGTCGGCACGGACAAAGAGCAGGGCCTGCCGCGCCAGTTTCAATGGGCGGGGAAGCCGCTCTGGACGACTTCGCACGAAAACATGTCGAGCGTTAACGCGATGGTCAGCGCCAACGGCCGAGTCTTCGCGATCGTCGACGAAGGGCCGCGCGCCTCGATCCAACTGCCGGCCGATTGGCAGCTCGTCGCCCGCGATGCCTACAACGGCGTGGTGCTCTGGAGACAGCCGATCGGAAACTGGCTAACGCGCTTCTGGCCATGGAAAAGCGGGCCTGCGCAGATGCCGCGCAAGCTCGTCGCGGTTGGCGATCGGGTCTACGCGCCGCTCGATGTGAACGGCGAACTGATGCAGTTCGATGCGGCTTCGGGCGAGGTCATCCAGACTTACGCGGGCACAGCAGCTGCTGAAGAAATTGTGTTCGTCGATGGTGTTTTGTTAGTCGTTGTCAACCCGGATCCCAGCAACCTCGCCGACGTCGAGGAGGAACGCCGAAAGCGTCGTCACTTCAGCTACGACGGCCGAAATCGGGTCGTGATCGATCACGACAAAGCCAAACGCGTCGTCGCGCTCGACGCCGAATCCGGCGAGATGCTTTGGGAACGCGTCGGCCCGCGTGTCTCGCCGCTAAGCCTCGGCTCCATCGATGGGAAGGCGGTTTACCACGACGGCGAGCACATCGTCTGTCTCGATCTCAAAACGGGCGAGGAGAAGTGGAAGTCCGATCCAATCCCGGAGCAGCTCAAGATGATCGCCGAAGAAGCGCCGACACTCGTGCTAAGCAAAGACGCGGTTTTCTACGCTCGGAGCAAGAAAATCACGACTGTCTCGATGGCCGACGGCAAGCTGCTCTGGACAACGCCGTGGGTTTCGGACGACTACCGAAGTCCGGTCAGCGTGATGCTGATGCAAGGGAAGGTCTGGTCGATGAACATCACCCAGGCTCGCGCGCCCGGCACGTTCATCGGACGCGATCCGCTAACCGGCGAAATCAAGACGCAGTTCGATCTCCCTCCGTTCGCTGGCATCGGCCATCACCGCTGCTACAAGGCCAAAGCGAGCGGCGATTTTGTGATGCTTTCGCGGTCCGGCGTCGAGTACGTCAATCCAGCTAAGCCGGAAGAATACAAGGAGCATCACTGGGTTCGCGGTGCCTGTCTTTACGGGATCATGCCGTCGAACGGAATGCTAATTTCGACTCCGCATGCCTGCGCGTGCTACATCAAAGGTAAGCTGAATGGGTTCACCGCGATGACGACCGGTCCGACTGGATCGATGGTGCCGGAGGAGGGCGGTGATCCGGTTGAAACGACTCTTAAAGATGTGCAGGTCGAACAGGGCGGAGTGATTCCTATCACCGATACCGATTGGCCGACATACCGTGGTCAAGTCGATCGCAGCGGTCGTAACTCGACCAAGGTGGAAGCTGACTTGCGCCAGGCTTGGAGGACGAACGTCGGCGGCGAACTCAGCAGCGTGACCGTCGGGAGCGGGCTCGTTTTCGTTGCGCAAAAGGACCGAAACACGATCTTCGCATTGAGCGCAAGAACCGGCGACGTCGCTTGGGCCTTCACGGCTGGCGGCACGATCGATTCGCCGCCGACGGTGACCGATAACCGAGTCTACTTTGGTTCTGCCGACGGTTGCGTCTATTGCCTTCGATCTCACAACGGCGAACTCGTCTGGCGCACCCGCGCCGCCCCGACTGAGCGCAAAGTCATTGCCTATGGTCGACTTGAATCGGCTTGGCCGGTCAGTGGAAGCGTCGTCGTTCAGCAAGGCGCGGTTTTTGCAGCTGCTGGTCGTTCATCTTTCCTCGATGGCGGCATCCGGATCGTAAAAATCGACGCCGGTGGCGGAAAAATTCTCAACAGCCAGGTCGTCTACGATCTCGACGAAGATGGCAATCAGCCGGAGGTCACGGCTTCGTTCGAACAGGACGGCGCTCTACCCGATGTCCTCAGCAGCGACGGCGGCTCGGTTTACATGCGGCACCTGCGTTTCGAAACCGAAGTCCTGAAACCTGCCGAACCTAAGCCGCATCTTTTCTCCCCTACGGGCTACCTCGACGCGAACCGCTGGCATCGCACCTACTGGGTTTACGGCGAGAACACCAAAGCTGGTTATGGCGGTTGGTGGCAGTCCGGAAACGAACTTCCGGCTGGTCGAATCATGGTTTTCGATGACGAGACCGTCTACGCCTTCGGCCGTTCGTTTTATGCCGGAATGAACTCGGCTCAATTCGGCCGCGGCGAAAAATATATCCTCTACGCTGCCGACAAAAAGGCCGGTGCCGCGCTCGACGTCTCCGCGATCAACGACCAGCGCAAACGACGTGGCGATCTCGGCGTCGAGTGGGACAAAGTGAGGACAACGCCGATTCGTTGGAGCCAGCAGCTGCCGTTCGACGTCCGGGCGATGGCCCTTGCCAAGGACACGCTTTTCATCGCCGGCCCCTACGGCGATGCGGTCCGTTCGGTCGAGTCTTTCGAAGGCAAACGCGGCTCTCGCATCGCCGCCGCGAACATCAAAACTGGCGAACTCATCTCCAGCTTCGAAATCGACGCGCTCCCGGTTTTTGACGCCCTCGCCGCCGCCAACGGCCAGCTGTTCTGCGCATTCGAAGATGGTTCGGTCAGGGCCTTCGGCGAAACCGGCACGGAGCTGCTTTCGAAGCTCGGCGAACCGATCGAAGTCCTTCCTGAGGACCTCGAACCAAGCGACGAAGCCTACAGAAAGCAGACGCAGGAACTTCTCGGTCGCCCGGTTGGCAACGCGGGAAAAGGCAAGGGCAAAGGAAAGGGAGCCAAGCGCAAACCGATTCCAGGCAAGAGCTCAGCGGCCGAATTTGATCTCGTTCGCAGCGGTAAAATTGTATCGAGTGATCTGGGCTATCGGTTAGGCGCTGGCGAAGGCAAAGTCGCTGTCGCGCTCCGCCAAATCGACGAGCCGGTGACGACTCGAGCGACGTGGAAATTCAAGCTCAAGCAAGCCGAAGGATTTCCCAACCCGCCTTTCTCCCAGAACGGTTTTCTGGTCTTCGGCGACGGAGATTCCGATGAGCAGCTGCTGTTCTGCGGAATCCAGTTCGTTCGCGGGACTTTCGGAATTTTCGAAGGCTCGCCAAGCGGAAGTCCGGCCCTCAGCGAAGCACTGGAGGGCGAAATGGAGGCGACGTTCGAGGCGGTCGTGACCGTGGATCTGGAGAAGCAGGAAGTTACGCTGAAGATCGGCGAACAGAACATAACGAAGAAGCTGAAGCGGAAAATCGAAGCGGTCAGTCGTGTCGGTTTTGGAACCTGGAACGCGGTGACCGATTTTGAAGCTCAGCTGCCTCTGAAACAGTAAATCGTCTCCTGCCGTTTGCCGCTCTGGCTCTTCGCCGCGCGCACGAAAAGCCGGTCACCGCTGATGGCAGGCGTGGCGAAGGATTCGTCGCCCAATTGGTTTTTTGCGACTGCTTCGAAGCGCTGCGGATTGGCTTTGAAAACGAAGTGCTGGCCGCGCTCGTTCGAGGTGTAGATCGTGTCGCCGATCAAAAGCGGCGACGCGCTGACCGGGCCGCCAAGCCGCTCTTTCCACATTTCCTCGCCGTCGCTCGCACGCCAGCAAATTGCGATGCCGGCGTCGTTCAGAGCGTAGACAAAACCGTCGTGCGCCAACAGCGATTGCTCGTACGACTTGTCCTGATTTTTCCAGGCGACCGTGCCGCTTTTTGCGTTCACAGCGATCGTTCCCTTTTG
>JBLHKS010000176.1:0-14666 GCA_047620505.1 Verrucomicrobiales bacterium
TCATCCGACCCCGTAAACTCGCTCGGGTTCTCGCCCATGATCGCCTCATACTGCCCCTGGGTGCATTCGGTCTTCGCCAGCCAGAACCCGCGCGTCAACTCCACCCGGTGCTGCTTCTCGTCATCCCCGCGATCCTCCTCGCTCGCCGGACTGCCCATCTGAAACTCCCCCTGCGGACACCAAACGAACTCGATCCCTCCAAGCACACGCACCTCGCCTGCACGCGCGCCTTCCATCGAACCGGGCGCCCCAACGGGCGCGGGCGGAACCGGGACCGAAGGCGGATTGGTCTTTCGCATCGCGGGCTTTGGCTTCGGCGTGACTGTCACGGCGGCCACGTTCACCGGCGCCCCTTTCGGTACAAAATAGAAGTCATGCAGCACCTCCCCATAGCGTGCCGGGCGTTGCACCACCAGGCCCGGTTCATCCGGAAACTTCTGCTTCGCCGCCACGCTGGCCTGATAGACATCCCGCGCCGCGTTCCGCATCACAGTCGTCAGTTCCTCGCCGCTGAGTATGTGGCGGCAGAGCGCCTCGGCATAGGGGCCGGTGTTTGATTCCAGTTTAACCCGAGCGTTGGCGAGCGAACCGGCGCTCGCGGAGAATCCGACCACGAGGTCTGGCGGCGTCTCCATTTCGATCAGCCCGCGCGTGCCGAAGCCCTTGGTCTGGTAATCGCCCACCACCCAGCTGCTCGGCGGCGCTTCCCGGCAGCAATCCAGAAACACCATCGCCACCTTCGGCTGCGCGCCGGTGATCATCTTGACGACCGTGTCCGCCTCGATCGCTTCCTCGCCGAGCAGGTCCTTGTCGTGAAAGCGCGAGTTGACCGCCATGAGGTAGTTGGTCTTGAGGTATTCGACCCCATGCCCGCCAAAGTAGAACAGCGCCGTCCCGCCCTTCGGGATTTGGGCCTTGAACTCGATCAGCCGGTTGAGCAGGGCGGTTTTGTTGAGGTTTTCGGCGACGGTGACCTCGAACCCGGCCTGGCGCAGGGTCGCGGCGAGGAGTTTGGAGTCGTTGTCCGGGACGTCGTCGAGACTCGGCCAGAGGCCGTCCGGATCGTAGTCGCTGTTGCCGATGATCAGCGCGACGCGGCCGGGTTCGGCGTTTTGCGCCAGCAGCTGCTCGGTGGGGAGCAAAAATGCGACGGCAACGAGGCTGAGGCTGGCGAGGAGAGATGCGATTCGGTTCATGGCGGGGGATAATCGGGATCGAGTGGTAACCGTGAATCGAAAGGGCGGCGGAGTCGATTGCAAAAAAGTGGCAGCTCGTCGGCGATAGCCAGGTCGGGCGACATGTCAGGACCGTTCTACTGTAGGCTTGTCAGCGAACCGTCCTTCTGCGACGCTCTTTGAATATGAAAGGATTCCTGGCTGTAATTGGCGCTGTGGTCGTTGGAATTGGGGTCTGGGCGATTAAAGTCGCAGTCTCCGCTTCGGACAATGTAGCTGGAAAGGTCGCCCGGGATCTGGCCGGGGACGTGGCAAGTGAGGTGGCGCAGGAGGTTCTCCAGAATTCGATTGAGACAGTCATCCAGGACGCGGCGAAGAAGCAGGTGGAGGAAGAGATGTCCCGGACGGCTCAAGAGATCATTCGAGGGAGCCTTGAGAAGCCCTCTCCCGAGGCGGCCCAACGAATTCTCGACGGTCCGGCAGGAGACAAAATCCGCGAAGATCTAAGACGCCAAGCGGCGGAACGATTGAAGGAATTGGAGGAGAAGAAGGCGACTGAGTAAGTCAGGTCCGCCGATTCGATACTTCCTGGGGCGACGGTCCTTTCCTGCATTGCCAGCACCTCCAACGGCGGCGGTCCAATTTCTCGCCTCCGCTCAGCACTGCGATTTTCTCTACTCGCTGAAACTCACGGCCATCCGGAAGCCCAAAAATTTGCAACGCAAATCCCGCCCGTTTTTGCTCCGCCTGGCCGAGCGGCAGCCCCCAGCTGCGATTTTCCAGCTGCCGCCGCGGTAGACGCGGTAGGAGCCGTCAGTAGGCCCGACAGGGTCGCGTTGCCCATCCGCGTAGTAACCTTCGCCATACCAGTCCTGACACCGCGAGCAACGTGGATCCTTCCACTTTGCCACCATCACTCGTCAGCTTGCCATCGGTCCAGGTCGCGCCGACGAGGAAGTAGTTTGACCGCATATCGCCACTGGCGAGTTGGCTGAGCACACTTTCGTTGAGCGAAATGATGTCAGTGTCAATGCCTTGACGGAAACCCGACGCCACACACTCTCCACGATTCAAGGTGGCGGGTTTGTTCGATGGCTCCTAACGCCCCGCCTCAAAAAACGCCCGCAGATCCTCGATTTGCTGATCGCTGAGCCGCTCCCTGGTGAAATTCGGCATGTAAAGTCGCTTGCCCTCTTCCGGATGGGTGCCGAGGCGGATCAAGCCGTAGAGTCCTTTCTTCGACGGCGTCGGAAACTTCCGCGCGAGTTTGGCATAGCCGTCAGGCTCGTCTTTGAAGTAATCGCCCGCACCCTCGGCCCCGTGACAGTGCAAGCAGCTCTGCCGCCAGACCTGCTCGCCGCGGCTGGGATCAGGTGCGATGGAAACCGGGAAACCAGCTTTCGGATCGGCGGGGCCTTCGGCAAACGTGGCAGGAGACTTCAGAGCGTAACGCGATCTCAGGTCGGCCAGCAGCTGCTGGTGGTTCTTTGAGTCCAGCGCACGCCGCTTCAAGTCCGCCAACTCCGCGCCAGTCAGGTCCAGATCGCCGAGTGTCCATTGCAGACTTGTGTAGTAGGCAAGAATCGCCTGCTCCTCCCACTCTTCCAATTCCCGTCCTTGCGAACATTCCTGAGCGCAGAGCAGGGTCGCTTTCCGTAAACTCTTTCGCGCTAACTGAACTGTGGGGCTGAATTTGTACTTAGAAGCATAGCCGTCATTGTACCAGCTCTCGCGATTGACGATCCCGGCAAAGGTCGTGCCTTGCAGCAAGGGGATGTCATGCTCCACGGCGTAAGCCAGATTTTCCAGCGGATCGGAGATCGAGACGAGGCTGCGGGTTTCCCTGGAGGTGTTGTGACAGTCGGTGCAAACAAAGTAAGCCGAGATCCGCGCGCTCATCTGGCCATCTGGTCCAATTGCCTTTCCGTTGTAAGCCAGATCGCGGCCGGTTTGGACCGTGTCAGGATCCGGGTTCGCCACGAAATGCGCCGGCAAGTCGTCGCCCAGCGCGGCTAACACATGCATCACCGGTGTCTCCGCGCTCCACTCAGCAGCTGCTGGCGGGACGAACCCCGCAGCGTCGGGCGAGTATTCGTAGATGTATTCGTAATACGCCCAGGCCAGCGCGCCGAGGCCAACTAAAAGGAGACTCATTGCAGCAACCAGACAACCACCGCCGCGCTTCTTCTTTTTCCTCCTCGATCGCGAATCGGGCGAATGACTCATCGCGAAGGTCGGGTTGCCGCTGGCGGGAAGCGGGCCGGTTCGAATCGCGTCCAACTCGGTCTTCAGATCCGAGGCCGTTTGGTAACGGTCACGCGGCTCAGGTTGCATCGCCCGCAGGACAATCCGGTCGAATCCCTTGTCGAGATTGTGATCCTTTTCCGAGGGCGGAGGAAAGGCCCCCATCGGCAGATCGCCCGTCAGCATTTGGTAGATCATCACGCCCAGGCTGTAGATATCCGCCCGGTGATCGGCCCCTCCGCCAGCCTCCATTTGCTCCGGTGCCGCGTAGGCTGGTGTGCCCATCATCACCGTTGATTCGAATGAGGCGTTCGACGTGTCGGTCGTCGAAAACGGGCTCACGATTTTTGCCAGGCCGAAATCCGCGACCTTGACCTCATGATCGCGGCCCAGCATCACGTTGCCGGGTTTGATGTCGCGATGGATGACCCCTTGGCCATGGGCGTAGTGGAGCGCCTCGCAGATCCGGACCGTCGCGTGCAGCGCTGTCTGGAGATCGAGTTCTCCACGCTCCATCCGTTCGTGTAGCGTCTCCCCGTCGACGAATTCCATTACGAAATAGCCGAGCCCGGCCGTCGTACGTCCAAAGTCGTAGATTTGAACGATGTTAGGGTGATTCAGCTTAGCCATGGACTTGGCCTCCCGCAGAAACCGCGCCTCGAAAGCCGGGTCGTCGCTGAGGGCTGGCGATAGAATCTTGATCGCGACCTCGCGTTCCAGGTTAGTCTGTGTCGCCTGATAAACCGCCCCCATCCCACCAACGCCAAGCAAGTCGGTTACCTCGTATCCCTCGATCTCCTCATTCAGCTCCGCGAAAGGCGGAGGGATCCACATTCCGGCACCAGCAGCTGCTGGCGAAATCGGATCCAGAGTAGAGTTAGGGTCGTTCATTGGTCTGCTCCATGAATCGCATCCGATTCGGCGCTGATTGCAAGTTTTTTGGGAGGATGGAGATTCCTGCAATCAAGCCTCGATCCCGGTCGATTCGTTGGATACAAACTCCACAACTGGTTGACCCAATGAAAGCATCTTTCGCCGCCTCTCTTCTTCTCTCTCTCCTTTTCCCTTACCCCGCATTCTCCCAACGTGCTGAGGAAGCGCCGCGATTGATCATCGATCCCAAGGGCCCATCCGGCAGGGTCTGGGAACTGCTTTTCACCCCGGACGGCGGGACGCTGATTTCCCTCGGCGACGACAAGGCGATTCGCTTCTGGGACGTGGACTCCGGGCAACTGCGCAAGACCCTGCGCCTCCAGATCGGCGACGGCCACGAAGGCAAATTCTACGCCGGGGCGCTCTCGCCCGATGGGCGCTGGCTGGCGGTGGGGGGCCGAGATTCGGTTCTTCGCGAAGATCACCCGACGGCAAATCGCCTGATTGACCTGGAACGCGGTGGCGGCGAGGTCGCTGCCGTCCTCCGCGGGCACACCAACGCGATCCCCGCCCTTGCCTTTTCCGATGACGGAAGCTTGCTCGCCTCCGGCAGCGGCGACGACACCGTCCGGGTTTGGGACTTGGAGAAAGTCGGAATTCGGAATGCGGAATTCGGAATGAATGAAGCGCTGGAGATCACCGAATCCGCCGTGCTGGAAGGCCACAGTGCGGATGTCTACGCGGTGAGCTTTTCCCCGGATGGGCAGCGGCTGGTTTCGGGCAGTTACGACCACACGCTCAAGATCTGGGACTGTGGCGGAATTCGTGAGAATTTCGTGCGTCTCAGAGCGGGCGCCGCCAAACCCGCCGAAATTCTCACGAATTCCGCCACGCTGAAACAGCACACCGCCGAAGTAACTGCCGCCGCTTTTTCTCCGGACGGCCGTTTCCTCGTTTCCGGCGGCAAAGACAAGCAGCTGCTGCTTTGGGACGGCGCCAGCGGCGACTTTCTCCGGGCCATCGAAGAGGACATGGGCCACAACGCCCGCGCCATCGCCTTCTCCCCCGACAGCCACCGTGTCCTTGCCTCGTCCGCACCCGGAAGCGTTGGGGGCTACACGGCGATCTACGCCCTGCCTTCCGGAGAGCGGTTCACGAAGATGACCGAGCACAGCAACTCCGTTGTGGCCTCGGCTTGGAGCCCCGATCCAGCCCGCGAGCTGGTCGCCTCGGCTGGTGGCGATGACAACGACATCTACCTCTGGAATCCCGGGACCGGCGAAATCGTCCATCACCTCCGCGGCGACGGTCGCTCCGGCTGGGCCGTCGCTTTCGCCAGGGAAGGCGGGCTCAAGGTCGCTTTCGGGCAGGCGTCGTCTAATTCTGGATTGCTCCGAGATTCAAAGCTCGAACGCGCCTTCGATTTCACCACCTTCACCCTCAGTGATCTCCCCGAAGTACCTCCCGCCGAAGCCAACTTCCGCCGAACTATCCCGAAACAGGGCCAGGCCGAACTGAAATACATCGACAAATTCCATCTCCAAACCGGCTCCGGCGAGATCGCTCACAATCCGACGCGCTACGACCAGATCCGCAGCTTTTCCTTCACCCCGGACTCCGAAGTCGTCGTCGGCTCCAGTTTTTCCCTCAAGCTCCACGAGGCCACTGGCGAAGAAATCCGCGAATTCATCGGCCACGAAGGCGTCGTCTGGGCGGTTTCGCCCTCGCCAGACGGCCGTTACCTCGCCTCCGCCTCCAATGACCAGACCGTGCGGCTCTGGAACCTGAAAACCGGGCAGCTGCTCTCCACCCTCTTCGTCTCCCGCGACGGCGAATGGGTCTGCTGGACGCCGAGCGGGCATTACCACGCCTCGCCTGGCGGGGAAAAATACGTCGGCTGGCACCTCAACCAGGGCCTCGACAAAGTGGCCGAATATTTCCCGAGCTACGTTTTCCGTGACCAGTTCCATCACCCCGAACTGGTCAAGCGCACGATCCTGCTCGGCGATTACGAAAAGGCGCTGGCCGAGGTCGGCGCGAAGCCGGTGGAGAACCTCAGCGCGCTGCTCCCGCCGCGGGTCGACTGGATTTTGCCCGCTCAAACGCGCGGAGCAGCTGCTGGCGCGGAGGTCACGGCCAAAGCGCGGATTTCCTCGCCGAACGGAGAGCTGAAGGAGGTGAAACTCCTCCTCAACGGCAAGACCGTCGCCGGCGATTACCGCGCCAGCGGCACGGAGATGGAATTCGAGCAGACGATCGAGCTGGTCCCCGGCGAAAACCGCCTCAGCATCTACGCCGCCAATGTCCACAGCGGCCACACCAGCAGTGAGCGGGTCGTGTTCCACACGCCGAAGGAAATGCAGGAGGCCGGAATTGTGGCCAATTCCTCTACGCCGGTCGATCTCCCAAAGGAGCTGATGCCGAATCTGTATTTGCTGAGTGTCGGGATCTCCGAATATGAAAACGCGGCGCTGAAACTGGATTACTGCGATGACGACGCGAGGGCGCTGGCGAAGATGTTCGTGGCGCAGGAAGGCAAGCTTTTCGGCAGCGTCCAGACGCGCGTCCTGACCGATGGCGAGGCGACGCGGGAGGCCGTTCTCAAAGGGCTGAGCTGGCTGGAAAGCGAGGCGACTCAGAAAGACATCGTGATCCTCTTCCTCGCCGCCCACGGCGCGAATGACAAACGCGGAAACTACTACCTCCTGCCAACCGGCGGCGATTTTGAGGACCTGCGTTCGACCTGCGTGGCGTGGGATGATTTTGCCGATGTGCTCGGCAATCTGCCCTCGAAGACGCTGATGTTCCTCGACACCTGTCACAGCGGCCAGCTCGGGGCGAATCTCATGACCTTCGCCAGCCGCGGCGACAAAGATGCGATCGACGACGCCAGCGAGGCGATCCGCGAACTGACGAGCGACGAAAACGGCGTGGTGATCATGGCCGCGAGCACGGGCAAAGAGGACAGCGTCGAGCACGATGATTGGGGCCACGGGGCCTTCACGATGGCGTTGATCGAAGGGATCGAGAAGGGCGGCGCGGATTTCACCAAGGACGGCGTGATTCACCTGCGCGAGCTGGACACGTTCGTGAGCGAGAAGGTCAAGGAGCTGACCGGGGGCATCCAGCATCCGACGACGGTGAAGCCGAGCACGATCTCGCGCTTTCCTGTGGCGCGGGTGCGATGAGCGGTTGCGTTGCCCCAGTTCGTGTGGCCAGACTTCGTCCGTCCAGTGACCGATGCATTCCTCCATTCAGCATATTTTCCTCGATGTCGACGGCGTTCTCGCAGACTTCACGCAGGCGGCTCTGGCGGTCCACGGCCGCGTCGACGCTCTTGATAGTTGGCCGGCCGGTGAGCGGGATATCCCAAAGGTTCTGGGGCTCACCCGAACCGAGTATTGGAGGAAGATCGACGCGGCAGGGGCCGACTTCTGGTCGTCGCTTAAACCCTACACGTGGTTCGACGAACTGATTGACTGCGTCCGGGATGTCGCGCCATTCACGCTCCTCACCTCACCGGCGTTGGCCGCCCATTGCGCTGCGGGGAAAGTCGATTGGATCTATAAACACTTTCCCGCGCGCAAAGGCCGTCGATTCACAGACTTCCTAATCGGGCGTCAGAAACATCTGCTGGCGGGCGAAGGGCGTTTGTTGATTGACGATACCGACGGTACTGTCCAGTCGTTTTGCGACGCTGGCGGCGAAGCGATTTTGTTTCCTCAAATCTGGAATCAGAATCATGTAGAAACGGATTCTTTAAATTATCTGAAGGAACAGCTCGCCAACTTTCAAACGACGCCAACAGGCGGATGACATGATATTCAAGATTGTTTCGGGTGGCCAGACAGGGGTCGATCGTGCGGCGCTGGATGCGGCGATCGCCCTCGGTGTTTCCTGTGGTGGTTGGTGTCCGGCTGGCCGAGTGGACGAGCAAGGGGTGATTCCCGAGCATTATCCTCTCAAGGAACTCAAGAAGGGCGGCTACAAACTTCGGACCGTCCAAAATATGATCGATTCCGATGCGACCCTGATCTTCTACTTTGGAGATCTGGAAGGAGGCACCGAGGAGACGACTTTCCGCTGTATAAAGAACCGTAAACCTTACAAATTGATCGATGGTAGCGAGCTAACGATCGTCCGTTCCGCCCAGCTGGCGGCGGATTTTGTGGAGAAGTTTGGAATCAAAACGCTGAACGTTGCCGGACCTCGCGAAAGCAAGTGTCCCGAGGCCTATGATTACAGCTACGCGGCGGTTGTAGGCCTACTTGAGAAGCTTGGACTTTCCGCTTCGACCTGACGGTCAACCGGAGACTTCAATTCTTAACCTTGAACCCGGAAAAGCTGAAGCTCCGGGACGAAACCTGCTTCTTCGTCCCACCGCTTATGATTCGCGTCTCCAAAACCCCGTCGAGCGTCTGAACCCGTCTGATCTCCGAATACGGATCCGTTCCACGGGCCCCGAACTCCAGCGTTACCGAAACCGAATCCGAGCCCTCGATCTTAATGTAGTAGTTCTGATCTCGATAGAGCGAATTCGGGTCTTTGTTTCCATCGACCATTGTCATCCCTGACACGCCCAACAACCTGAAGCGGTCCCCATTGTCGCCGATGAGATGGCCGCCGAGCAGTTGGTATTCCGATTGGTTGTCCCGGAAATCGAAATACCGACTCGCGTTCGGGTTCCCGGCGTAAACCCAGACCGTGCTTGCCGTTGTGTTCCGCAAAGTCGCAAACATCGTGATGTCCGCATCGATGTAGGACATCCGCGTGATGGCCATCTCGACAGCGCCGTTGGTGATCTTCGGATAAGCTGGCTTTGGCGGCGCGGGCGCAGGCGCAGCTGGAGGCGGGACAGGCAATGGCGCAGGCACCGGAACCGCAACGGCCATGTTCGGACGCGCGCCACCGGGCTTGAAGTGGAACGGCTCCAGAAAACTCCCGTTCTCCCAAGTTCGTTGCAGTCCGCCAGTCGCGTTGTGAACCTCCATCCGGACCTTCTGAAAAACATCGCCATGATCGAGGCCGCTCGGAATCCACTTCGCCAACGCCTCGGCATAAGGGCTGTTCGATCCCGGTTCGGTCGGCTCCAGTGCCGATGCGCCGGGTTTGGCCGCATAACCGATGATGATATCTCCATCCACGTCGATCTGAGCCAGCCCGGCCTTGCGCTGCCCGCGGCTGAGCCACTCCGAATCACGCGGCGCGTCCCGGCAGCAATCCAGCAGCAAGAAACTGCTCTTCGCGCCCGCCAGCAGCATCGCCGTGGCGAAAGTCTCCGCGTTCATCGCTTCCTCGCCCAATCGGCTCCGGGCCTGGAGCTTTGCGTTCGACCCTAACAGATAGTTTTTGCCGTCGAACTCGATCGCGTGCCCGGCAAAGTAGAACACCGCCGTCCCGCCCTTCTCGATCGCGTTTTCGAACTCGGTCAGCTTTTCGTCCAGCTGGGTGCGGGTGAGGTCTTCGCCGTAGATCACGGTGAAGCCGACCCCTTCGAGCGTCTGTTTGATCAGAACGGCATCGCGTTTGCAGGCGCCGAGGTCTTCGAGCTTGCCATCGTCGTCGTAATCGTTGTTGCCGACGACGAGGGCGACGCGGTTCTCCGCCAGCAGCTGCTGGGCGGCAATCAGGGAGAGAATCGCGATCAGAAAGGAGGTGGTTTTCATAATGACCGGGTTGGTTGCATGGTATCAAGCGAATCGAAAGAGGGCGAGGTTTGATTGCAGAGATCATCCAGGCCGTCGAGTTCAAGCACAAGATCAGACTCGGGGCGCAACGCTGATCTATACGGCTGGTGAGTCTCGAAAAACTGATTCATTGGCCGGAAAAAGGCAGTGGATTTCCGACGCCTTGAGTCGAAGCTGCCCGACAGCCACTACGAAGTTGTAACAAGAACCTGTCATGAAGAAGAATCGCCTTCCACTCCTTTTGGCCGCCGCGCTGCTCGCGGCCGTTGCCGTCATTTTTGTAATGTCGGGCTCAAAGAATTCCAAGATTGGAATGCTCCAAAACGCATTGACTAAAAGCAATACCAATGTTGAAACGGCCACATCAGAAGGAAATTCGCTTCGAGGGCAGGTCAACCGCCTGACTGACGACGTCAACACGGCCGAAGAGACGATCAACGAAACTCAGAGTCAGGCATCTGTGCTCGCCACGAAGAACCGGGGGCTAGAAGATTCGATCAAGGAGAAAGACGCCGGAATCGGCCGCCTCCAGGGCGACATGGAACGAGAAAAGCTGGTCGTCGCGCAATTGACGACCGAAAAGTCGGCGTTGTCAGGAAACGTTGCCAATCTCCAGAATGCTGCGACGGCGGCTGCGGAGGGGAAAAAGGCGGCAGACGCGCAGATTGCCTCCCTCAACACTCAGCTCGGCGCTGAAGAGGGCAAGACCGCGGCGCTGACAACGGAAAAGAACAATATCACGGCACAGCTGCAAACCACTTCGAAACAAGTGGCTGACCTCACAACAACGACATCGGATCTGGAGTCCAAATCGTCTATTATGCTAGCTCAGGCGAAGGAAATGCAAAACTCGCTCAACGCAGCGATCACCGAAGCAGCCACGCTTCGAGAAAATGTCCCAATGCTGGAAGCGAAGACTGTTCAAATGGATGCGATGGCCGCCCAAATCAAGTCTGCGCTCGACAAAGCGATCACTGACGCAACGGCGGCAAAGGCGTCCGAGGCTGAAATGCAAAAACAGAATGGGGATCTTGCTGCTGCAACAAAGGCGGCTCAGGATTCAGTCGCGGCGCTCAACACGGAAAAAGCAACGCTTCAGGCAGACCTCACGGCAATGACGGGCCAGATGACCGAGGCTCAAAAGGCGCTTGATACCGCGAATGCGGAAATGACCAGAATATCTGCCGAAGCCCAGAATGCAGCTGAAGCTTCCAATACCGAGATTGCCAGACTCAACGAAGAAATGGCCGCCAGGAGTAAAGCCGTTGCTGATATGCAGGCGACGCTGACTGCCGCGAAGCTGCAAAATGTGCAATTGGCGGATGAGGTCGCGAAGCTGCAGGCTGAATTTCAGAAGAAGGCTGCTCCGAATGCTCAGCCAGTTCCTGCACCAGCGAACAACCAGGAGTGAAAAGGCAGACGCCGGAAGGCGAGCATTCTACCGACTTTTGCCACGATCAAGATTTTCTAATGATCATTCTCTGATCATCGCGTCATCTTCGATCTAATCGGCTGCGCGCTCGACAGGAGCACAATGACATCGGTTTTCGTTGTGTTGTGGTGGAGGAAGGCTCCGGCGGCCAGGTATAGGTATCTTGCCTTTACCGGCGGAGCGAAGCGAAACCCTACCGGCGGCGAAGCCACTTTTGGAGTGCGCGCGATGAATCACCGCACTCCAAATCAAATTACATCGTCAGCTGCGGTAACTTCGCAGTCGGGTTGCCCCGGAACCCAATGATGCTGAATGCATCCGCGCGTTCGCGAACAAAGGATCTGGAAGCTGCATCCATTACTACCGCCAACGAACTCAGGCTGCCGTGGACGCGTCATCCAATGAGTTCCGCGTCTTTGCCCTCAGGAGCCATTTCAGTCGTTGAAATGATGCGCTCGAAACCGGCAAATACGAGCCAGTGATCGAGCGATTTTGGCGCATTTAAAAGAAAACTCACTTTTCTGCAATCAACGTGGTAGGCCCGTCGATTCGCATACCGGAAAGCAAAGAATTCCAACCAGAAAACAGATCAAAAACAAAACGAAATCAAATCTCAAACCAAACCCTAACCAACTAAGACAATGAAAAAAATCCTCACCATCCTCACCATCACCGCAACCCTCGGACTTTTCAGCGGAGCCGCTCAGGCCGGAACTTGCTACTCGCCGCCGAAGTCGAAGAAGAAGCCAGTCCGCGTCGTCAAGTGCGCGCCTCATGTGGTCAAGACGATCGAGATCAGCCGCTGCAAGGAACGCAAGATGGGCTACGACCGCCACGGCAACTGCATCAACTACACGGAGATCGTGGTGACCTTCAAATCGATCTTCAGCGACGGGTCGTTCACGACGTTCACGAAAACCTTCACCGCTTGACCGAAGTCGAAGAAACGATCTTCAATGGGCAAAAACTCAAGAAGAGATGGATACGATGCGGGCGGCGTTCTTATGGCGAGGACGTCGCCCGGAGTTTTCCCGAAAGGAGACCTTGAAAATGCGCTCACACTTTGTTAGCAACCTGTCGGGGCCGGCGAGCCCGTTTCATGGAGGAGTTGCCCGACATCAAGCTGGAGGATCTGCGCGCGAACGACGCCGCGGCTTGGAATCTGGCGCAACCAGCGCTCTGGGAGCGTTGCTGGCGGGCGGCACTGAAGAAACTGCCCTTCGCGACGCAGTCCGAATTGGAAGACTTGCTCTCCGACGTGCTCTGCGGCGAGGTCATCCCGCAGGTGTTCGAGCCGAAACAGGAAGATGGCGCTTTCGCCAGACTCCAGACCTTTGAAGATCTCGTGAATCTTGCCTGCAACATCGTTAGCCGCCGCGCGATCGATCGCGTTCGCCAGAGCATGCGCCGAGGCGAGCATGTGGATGTTGATGCGGTCCCGGAGATGATGGCCAGCTCGGGCCCGCCGACCGAGGAACGCGAGCAGGCGGACGCGGTGCGGTTTGCGATGCGGGAGTTGACCGAGCGAGAGCATACGGTGATCCGGCTGCACTATTTTGACGGGCTGAGCACGCTTGAGGTCGCCGAGAAAACCGGAAATCCGAAGGGAACGGTGGTCAGTGATCTGAGCCGAGGCCGGGCTAAGATGCGGGAGAAGCTTGAGCGAGAAGGTATTCTGACGGGAAGCGAGGCGGTTGGTCTGGAATCTCAACCAAAAGGAGGAGCGCCATGACGGCGGAGGAAAAAATACAATTGGAAAGCGCCTTCGGGGCCCTGACCGATGCTGAGGCTGAGGAGCTGAATGCCGAGATGGCCGAACGGGGCGAGAGTGTCGAGAACCAGCTCGCGGTTCAGCAGCTGCTGGCCGATGTCGCGGCAAAAGCGCCGGTGAAGCAGAATGCGCCAGCGCCTGCGATGCCTGAATCTGCACGCCGCCGAATGGAGGATGCGCGTGCAGAGGCGTTTGCGCGAGCGAGCGCGGCTGAGGAATCCGTGGAAGCTTTGCCGCCGTCGACAGAGCATGGGCAAACGTTTTTCGGCTGGCTGGCCACCGCGTTGTTTTCCGGCCCCGGGCTTGCAGTTGCCGGCGGTGTGGCGGCGATTGCGGTCACGGCATTCATTCTGATAAGTCGAGGAGGATTAGGAGCAGGCGATCCGCTCGTGGCCTCGTCCGCCGACGTTCAGACTCCTGGCGTGGTGACTGGATTTACGGAACCCACTTTGACATGGAAAACGGACAAAGCGGCCCCGGTCCGGGTCGTGATCGAGGACGTTACCAGCGGCGCGATCGTTGCCAGCGTCGAACAGGCGTTCTCGCCATTGCCGTTTGAGAAGCTCGGTGTCAGTGGGTTGGCTCCGGGCAAAGCTTATCGCGTTCGAATAGAATCTGGAAAGGAAACGCTCGCTGTGTCGCCTTTCAGCGTCGCGGACTCCGCCGCCGGAGCCCCGGAGCGAGATGCGACTCTGAACGGTGTAGTGAAACAATGTGAGACCCTGATTGCCGCCAGCCGCCACGCAGACGCCTGGATGCTCTGGGCCGCCCTGACGGAGGCCGAACAGGCGGATCCTCGGATGCAGAAACTGAAGGCGCTGATTCTCGACGCGATCGGACAGGCGTGAATGCGGCTGGCCGTTGATAGTCTGTTTTTCAAGCTTCTATCATGACGAACCGCGCAGATCGGAAGTTGTCCCGGCAAAGACAGGATTCTGTTCCTTCCCATAGCGGCTGGGCTGCTCCATTCCAGTCGAGGTCCTCAACTCTTCGATGAGCCGCATCTCTCGATAGCCATAACCGTATTCGTCCGAGAGATCCTCAACCACTCTCCGAGGAAGCAGCGGACCTCTTCGAGATTGAATAATCGATTGCTCCCATTTGAGATGTCGCTTCACCGCGCGGAAAAAGCAGCCTAGGTAGTCCTCGCGATCGGCGAAATACCAACTTCCTCTCTTCAGGCATTCACTTAGAACCTGCCTTTGATCGTGCTCGGCGATGAGTCCGGTCAGCTTTCCGGCGGCCGATTCAGGTGTGCGTGCCCCATGGCAGGAGAAGACGATCAAGCTCAGGAAACTCGTCTCTGGCTCAGGCGTTTCCTCGTGATCGCCAATCTGATGGATGACTACCGGAATGCTTGAATCGATACGACGGTTGGGGGCTTTAACAGCCGCCACGATCTGGCCCTGCCTTTCGAACTGCTCAGGCCGCGAGTAAGGGAACGCCATCAGCCTCGGAATCCCCTTCGGGAACTTCGATGTCCT